>JAJYSW010000067.1 GCA_021793335.1 Actinomycetes bacterium | reverse complement strand
CTTCTTTTAGTCTGTGTCTTCCGTCGGTATCCTGTTTGTCCGTTGTCCGCACCCGACCGAGCCGTGGGCGACGGTTCCCGTGTCAGAACAGGTCGCCGCTGTCACGACGGCGGCGCCATCGTTCTTCCATACGGGAAGTGAAACCCCCGGGTCTTGGGGCCTTGCCGCTGGAGCCGCCGCGTCCGGCGGTACGGGTGGCCTTGCCGTCGACCGCCTTCAGTTTGCCGCCCGCGCCACGGCGCTGAGCCCAGAGACCGAGGATCAGGCCGCCGAACATGAGCACCGCGCCGATCGGAACGACCCACATGGGGGCGCCCGCGATGACAGTGCCGATGACGACGCCGATGCCGATAACGGAGATGACGCCGGCGAGGACGAACCTGCGGCGGGTGACGTGCGCCGGATCGTGCGCACGCACGGCAGAGGCGAACTGCGGATCTTCGGACAAGGACTGTTCGATCTCTTCGAACAGCCGTTGTTCGTGGTCGGAGAGCGGCACGACACTCCTCCTGCACTAGTCTCGGCCGGCCCGTCGGCGAAGCGGCGGACCTGGGTGCTTGTGCTTCAAGTCTACGAGGCTTTCGCTCAAGTCGGAAGGCGGTTCCTCCTTGAATCTGTCCGTTCCCTCCTTACTGGGACGGGATACCCTCGCGGACTCTCGGCTAACCGCGGTTCACAAGTGTGCGAGACCCCGCGGCGGGTGTCTATTCACGATCCGAGCGGCGCAGCCGACCGGCCGATCCGACCGCCCCTCGGCCGTATTTGGCGGCGGCCGCGTCGATGACGGTCTCGATGTCGCGCCAACCGTGCTCGGGCTCGCCGAGGGCGACCTGGCGGCCGACGGCGGCGGCCTCGACCAGGTGATCGAGACGCACGCCGATGAGCCTGACCGGGGCGGTGGCGGCGGCCTCGGCCAGCTCCCTGGCGGCGGCGTGGATCTCGTGGCCGACGTCGGTGGGGGCCGGGAGCATCCGGGATCGGGTGATGGTGCGGAAATCGCCGAAACGGATCTTGACCGTCACGCCTCGCCCGGCCCGGCCGGCGGCGCGAGCGCGGGAGGCGACCTTCCGCGAGAGTTCCAGCAGGGTGGGCCCCCAGGCCGCGGCGTCGGGGGCGTCACGGCCGAAAGTGGTCTCGCCGCTGATGGACTTCTCGACGCGTTCGGTGCGGACCGGCCGCGGATCGATATTGCGGGCAAGGGCGTGCAGGTGTTCGGCCGAAGCGGTGCCGACGGACGCGGCGAGACGGTCGACCGACATCCGGGCGAGATCCCCGACGGTGCGCAGGCCGAGGCGTTCGAGCTTCTGCGCGGTCTTCTCTCCGATCCCCCACACATCGCGGATGGGACGGGGATGGAGGAACCGGAGTTCGGTCTCGCGCGGGACGACGCCGAGGCCGTCCGGCTTGGACGCCTCGGAGGCGAGCTTGGCGAGGAATTTCGTGGAGGCGACGCCGACCGTGCAGGTGATGCCGTGCTCGGCGGCGACACGGCGGCGGATGTCGCGGGCGATCCGGGTGGGCGTGCCGACGAGTCGGCGGGCCCCGGCCACATCGAGGAACGCCTCGTCGACCGAGACGGGCTGGACGTGCGGAGTGTACTCGCGGAAGATCGCCATGACCTCGCCGGAGACCTCGCCATAGGAGGTGGTGGGCTTCATGAAGACGCCGTGGGGGCAGCGCCGCCGCGCCACGGCGGTGGGCAGGGCCGAGTGGACCCCGTACGCGCGGGCCTCGTAGGAGGCCGCGGCGACGACGCCGCGGGGGCCGAGCCCCGCGATGATCACGGGTTTGCCGCGCAACGCGGGATCGCGGGCGATCTCGACGGACGCGAAGAAGGCGTCCATGTCGACATGAAGGATATGGAGGTCGTCGTCGGGCAGATCGGGCCCGATGACATCGCCGTGATCGCTTGCCACTCCCGAAGCCTAACCAGAAGCCACGACATTCCCGGTCCGCGCGGCGTTCAGCCGTTCCGGTAAGTCCACAGCGGCACCGCCATCTCGGCGGCGGTGAGCCCGCCGTGCTGTCCGATGAGACGGGCCACATGCGGCGGTTCGCCTTCGACGCCGACGATCGCGAACGTGTCCCGGCAGGCCAGCACCAGATCTCCGATGCGGGCGCGGTTCTCGGCCGTGACCTGGGGGCCGAACCACCCCCGGTCGATCGCCTCCTCACGGCCGAGGATCTCGGCGCGCCCGGCGACGGCGGCGCTCCAGGCCGCGGTGACGTCCTCGTCCGCGCCCGCCTCGGTGTACAGGTAACGCATGCGCCCGTCCCCGGCGACGGCCTTCACGCCCTCCAGCAGCTCGGGACGGTCGCCGACGTGGAGCCGGTCGGTCAGGTTCACCATGCCGTGATCGGCGGTCACGAGCAGCGCCGCGTCCCTCGGCAGGGCGGTCAGCAGATCGTCGACGGCCACGGCCACGGCGGCGACCGCGTCGAGCCATTCGACCGATCCGATGCCGTGGAAGTGCCCGGCGGTGTCGACGTGCGGCAGATAGGCGTAGACCAGGCTGCGCTCCCCGCGCGAGAGCGCGCTGACGCTCTCGGCGGCGACCTCGGCGGGCGTGGTGGCGGGCATCCAGTCCGCGCCGCGGTAGATGGCCCTGGTCAAGCCGGTGTCGCGGAACGAGGCGTGTGACACGACCGTGCAGGCCACTCCCGCGGCCGAGGCCCGCTCGAAACAGGTCGGCTCGGGCTGCCAGGTCTCGGGTTCGGGGTCGCCGTCCCAGCGGATGTGGGTGACGAGGTCGCCGGTATCGGGGACCTGGACGGTGAAACCGACGATGCCGTGGCGGCCCGGCGGGAGCCCGCAGGCCAGCGAGGCGAGACTGATCGGCGTCGAGGACGGCACGGTCGCGGTGATCGGCGTCAGCGTGCCGATGTCGCCGTTGCGGACGGCCTCGATCGTGGCGCTGGCCTGCCCGGCCTGATGCAGCAGGTGGTAGCCGAAACCGTCGAGCAGGAGCACCACGACGTGCCGGACGCCGTCGAGCTCGCCGTCTCGCAGCCGCACGCCGTTCGCACCGTCCGGCACGCCGAGGGCCGCGAGCGCGGTGGGCATGACATCGGCGAGGGTGCCCTCGCCGTAGGCGGGCGGGAGCGGCTCAAGGTGCGGTCGCGAACGCATGGACTGAGGCTAGCGGGTCGGGCGGGCGCTCCGCCGTGCAGTGGGGGACGCTCCCGACGCCCGCACCGGGCCGCAGCGCCGCGTGCGTCTCAGCGTATGGGTTTGCGGGCGAGCAGGTGGATCTGTGTGGCCATGTCCCGGAAGGGAATACGCGAGGCCGTGGCGAGTTCGAACTCGCGCAGCTCCTCCCCCGTTCCGGCCTCGGCCTCGGCGACGGACGCGGGAATGAGGTCACCGACGACGCCGACGCCGTGGACCTGCTCGGTGACCAGGCCCGAGGAGCCGATCATGGCCGTCAGCGTAGCGGTCTCGAAACGCCGTTTGATGGTGTCCTTGCCTTCGATGATGCCGTCGACGTCGACCAGCAGGTCCAACGCGCTCGAGAACTGTCCGCCGAGGGCCTTGCCGAAGACCGCGGCGATCCGGTTGGGGACCAGGACGCTCACCGCCCCGCCCTGCGCGCACGCGGCGGCGAGCGCGTCGAGGGCGGCCTCGGGCTGTTCGATCATCTCCAGCACCGAGTGGCACAGCACCAGCTCGGCCGCGCCGTCCTCGACGACGTCGGGCAGTTCATCGGCGTCCGCTTGGACGGCGGTGAGCCGGTCTTCCACGCCCACGTCCGCGGCGCGCTGCCGCAGCGAGGCGAGCGCGTTCGCGGAGGGATCGACGACGGTGACCTCGTGCCCGAGTTCGGCCAGCGGGACGGCGAACCCCCCGGAACCGCCGCCGACGTCGAGGATCGTCATGCGCGTGCCGGTGCCGGCGGCGAAGCGCTCGATCTCAGCCGACAGCACCGACCACACGACGGCGACCCGGTGGTGGTGCGCGGTCTCGGTGATCTCCTTGGGAATGTCGACCATGACCTCACAGTATCCTCTGCTAGTCGCGCAGGTACGGCGGATTGCGCCGCATCGCGCGCAGATACGCGGGGTTGTTGACCAGGTACCGGCGCCACAGCCGTCGCGGCTCCTTGGCGAGCCGGTAACACCATTCGAGGCCGTTGCGCTGCATCCACGGCGGCGCCTGCGGGAGGAGCCCCGCATGGAAGTCGAAGGCGGCGCCGACACCGAACAGGGCGGGGGCGGTCAGCCGATCCCGGTGCGCGGCCATCCACCGCTCCTGCTTCGGTGTGGACAGGCCGACCCAGACCAGTTGGGCCCCCGAGTCGTTGATGCGGTCGACGATCTCGGCGTCCTCGGCCTCGGTCAGGGGCCGGAACGGCGGCGAGTGGGATCCGGCGATTTCGAGGCCGGGGATCCGCTCGGTCAGTTTCCGGGCGAGCAGTTCGGGGACGCCGTCCTTCCCTCCGTACAGGAAGGACGGCCAGCCGCGTTCGGCGGCGCGGGTGAGGACGTTGAGCATGAGGTCGGGTCCGTAGACGCGGTCCATCCACTCGGCGCCGGCCTTGCGGCCGGCCCACACCATCGGCATGCCGTCGGGCGTGGTGAGCCCCGAGGCGTTGTGGATGGCCTTGAGCTCGGGGTCGCGCTGGGACTCCATGACGCCGTGGACGCCGGTGACGCACACGTAGTGGCGTTCACCGGCCTCGATCCATCGGGTGACCTCCGACAGCGCCATATCCTGGTTGATCGTGGAGACGCCGACGCCGAGGACGTCGACCCTCCGTAGTTCGGGGGCGGTCATCGTCACAGGTTGTACTTGGTTTTGACCTGGTCGTAGACCCACTCGTAGGTCTTGGCCATGCCTTCGCGGAGGCTGATCGAGGGCTCCCAGCCGAAGTGCTTCTGGATGAGCGTGTTGTCGGAGTTGCGGCCGCGCACGCCCAGGGGCCCGTCGATGTGCTTGAGCTTGATCTCGATACCGGCGATGTCGGCGACCAGGTAGTACAGGTCGTTGATCGTCGTCAGTTCGGAGGAGCCGAGGTTGAGCGGCTCGGTGACGTCCCCGCGGGTCATCAGCTTGGTGCCGTGGACGCAGTCGTCGATATAGGTGAACGAGCGGGTCTGCTCGCCGTCGCCCCAGATCTCGACCTCGGTCTCGCCGGTGAGCGCGGCGACGGCGATCTTGCGGCAGGTGGCTGCGGGGGCCTTCTCGCGGCCGCCCTCCCAGGTGCCTTCAGGGCCGTAGATGTTGTGGTAGCGGGCGATGCGGGTCTGGAGGCCGAAGTCCTCGCGGAAGTGGCGGGCCATGCGCTCGGAGAACAGCTTCTCCCAGCCGTAGCCGTCCTCGGCGTCGGCGGGGTAGGCGTCCTCTTCCTTCAGAGCGGTGACGTCGGCGTCGGTCTGCTTATAGCCGGCGTAGACGCAGGCGGAGGAGGAGTAGAAGAAACGGTCCGCCCCGGCTTCGCGCGCCGCCATGAGCATGTGGGTGGAGGGCAGGACCGAGAGCATGCACAGGGCCTTGTTGTTCTCGATGAAGCCCATGCCGCCCATGTTGCAGGCCAGGTTGTACACCTCGCCGGCGCCGCCGCCGAGCGCCTCGTGCGAGGCGTCGAGCTCACCGAGGTCGCGTTGGAGGTTCTCGACCTCGGGATGGACCTGGTACCACTCGTCGAAGGGCTTGACGTCGACGGCTCGTACGGTCTTGCCCTCGGAGAGGAGGTCCGCCACCAGATGTCCGCCGATGAATCCGCCGGCCCCGGCCACTACCGCATCCACGCCTGCCGCCATCGTCACTCCTCATGCATTCGTGCGAGAAACAGAGAGCTTCAGCCTACCCGGGCGGCTTCGGAGCCCACCAATCGGGAAATGGGGTCTCAGTCACCTTTGAGCAGATGTGCCGGGCCGATCCGGAACAGGTCGGGATCGGGGTCCTCCGCGATCGCGGCGTCGACGCGCGGAGCAATGCAGTATAGGCGCGCGGGCGGGTCGCCGAGCAGGCGTCGGACGTATCGGAGCCGCTGGAGTTGCTGGCGGCGCATGCGAAGGCCCCAGCGGACGGTGCCGAGGGCGATGAGCGCGCCGGCCTCGTTCCAGACGGCGACTTCGAGGGTCCGCAGCTGCCGGTGCCGCGGGTCGGGGACGACGATGCGGGTGGCCTGGGCGGCGGCCGGATCGCCGAGGGCCCATGCACGGGCGAGACGGGCGTATTCGGCACGGCAGACGTACCGGTCGAAGCGGGCGTGGGTCATGCGCCAGAGCTTGTCGGTGATGAGGCCGCGCCGCCAGCGGGGCAGGTGCACGTCCAGGACCGCGTAGTGGAAGCGGGCGAGACGGTCCTCCATGGCCCAGAAGGGTCGATCCGGCCGGAAGGGGTCGGGGTCGGTGCGGAGGACTCCGACCTCGGCGAGGCGGTCGAGGATCGGTCCGAGATCGCCGGCGGGGACGCCGCTCAGGTCGGCGAGGTCCTCGACGGCGCGGGGCCGGGCGGTGATCAGGCGCAGGACCTTGTCGATGGTCTCGTCGGGCCGTTCCCCCAGTCTGGTCGCCACGGCGTGCTCGCTCAGTTCGAACAGAGGGTTGTCGGCGTTGAGGAACGTCGATTTGATCCAGGTGGAGACCTCCGGGCGGGTGCGCGGCAGCGCACCGGCGTGGGCGAGGAGCCCGGGGTCGGAGCCCAGGAGGGCGTGGACGCCGATGGCGGTCTCGGCGTCTTCGATGCCGAGGGCGTTCACAGAGGCGCGCAGTTCGCTCACGGTTCCAGCCTCCGATGCATGATGTGCATGCCGACCAGGCCGTGCACGGGGTGGCGGAATCCTTCGGGGACGATGGCGAGCGTCGTGAACCCCAGCGAGTGCCAGAGCCTCACGGCCTGCGCGTTGGTCTCGACGACGGCGTTGAACTGCATCGCCAGGAAGCCGTCCGCGGCGGCCCTGGCGATCACGGCCTCGCCGAGGGCACGGCCGACGCCGCGCCCGCGGAACTCCGGGTCGACCATGAAACCGGCGTTGGCGACGTGCGAGCCCTGGCCGGGATGGTTGGGGTGGATCTCGGCGGTGCCGGCGATCCTCTCGCCGATCTGGGCGACGAGCGTCGCGCCGGGCGGTTCCTTGTCCATCCAGAACGCCCTGGTCCACGCCTCGGAGGTGTCACGGGGCCACGGGTAGGTCTCACCGGCGGCGATGATGGGCTGCGCGAAGGCCCACACGGCGGGCCAGTCGCCCACTTCGGCGTCACGAATCCGCATGCTCACCACGATATTCGCTCGGTTCTCGCCTCACCGCGGCGGTTGCCAGTCCGAGAGGGACGAGGCCCGGTTGGCCAGCCAGGAATCGGGGACGGCGCGCAGGATGCCGCGGGTGACGCCCGGGCCGCCGGAGGCGACCGTGTGGACGCGCCTGGACAGCCGCGCGACCCGCCGGATGCGGCCCGTCCTGGCCCGCTCGTAGGCGTGGAGCGCGGCGGGGATCGATTCGGGGTTGCGCCGCAGCGCCCACCCGAGCGTGACCGCGTCCTCCAGGGCGAGGCTCGCGCCCTGCGCGAGGACCGGGGCGACCCCGTGGGCGGCGTCGCCCATGAGCACGACGCCTCGATCGCCGTCGGCGTAGTGGAGCCGCGTGGGCAACGGCCACACGTACCTGATGGCCTGCTGGGTCAGTTCGGAGGGCCGGGTGGCGGCGATGAACCTGCCGACCGGGGCGGGCCAGTCGGCGAACCAGCGGTTGATGAGCTCGTGCTGGATCTGCGGGGACTCGGGCCGCATTCCTCCGGGGACGGTGGCCCACCAGCAGGCTCCGGCCTGGCCGAGGTCGCCGTAGCCGAAACGGCGGCGGTCGGGGCCGTAGATCTCGACGGCGTCGGAGGCGCGCTCGGGCGCGCGGTGGGCCGGGATCGTGGCGCGGAAGGCGACCACGCCGGCGTCGACGGTCGGCGCGCCCCTGTCGATGACCTCGCGGGTCGGCGAGTCGATGCCGTCGGCGGCGACGATCAGATCGGCGTCCCAGCGCCGTGTGGCGTCCCCCGCCGCCAGGTCGACCAGGTCGATCCGCGATACCTGTGTGGCCGGGTAGATCTCGACGTCCCGGCCGAGATGACTGACGAGCGCCTCGTAGAGCACCGCGTTATGGACCATGACCGACGGGGAGCCGTCGTCGGCGCCGATGCCGGCGGCGGAGAAGGAGCCCGAGAGGCGCTCTTCGGAGCGGATCTCGAATCGGTCGACCGGCGTGCCTCCGGCGTCGAGGGCCGCGTCCACGCCGAGCGCTCGCAGCGCCCTGACGCCCGAGGCCCACAGGATCATGCCGAGGTTGTCGCCGCGCAGTCGCTCGCGTCGTTCCAGCAGCGCCACTCGCCAGCCGAGCTTCGACAGGACGATGGCGCTGGCCAGCCCGGCGACGCCGGCGCCGACGACTACGGCTCTACGGTCATGCACATTGCACCTGCCCGGGGGAAGCGGTGGCGGTCAGCGGTCGTCGCGGGAGGAGCCCGGCTCGGTGGGTTCCTCGGTGGACTCCTCGGGGGCCGTCTCGGGGACGCCGTCATCGGGATCGACGGCTTCGGAGCCGACGGCTTCGGGCACGGGGCGCTCGGCGTCCCCGCGGAGCGCGCCGTGCTCGTATCCGGCCTCCCGGGCCTCCTCGGAGTCCCAGTCGACGGTGGCGAGCCGGTCGCCGTCGAGCACGAAGACCTGCCGCGTGCCGCGCACACGCAGCAGGTAGATGATCGCGCCGACGATGATGACGACGCTCATCCACTGGTTCAGGCGCAACCCGGCGAAGGCTTCGGCGGGGTCGATGCGCAGACCCTCGATCCAGAACCGCCCGACGCCGTACAGGGCGACGTAGAGGGCGAAGGCCCGCCCGGCCCCGAACTTCCATCTGCGGTCGGCGCCCCACACGACGAGTGCGACGCCGAGGTTCCACACCAGTTCGTACAGGAACGTCGGATGGAACGTCGCGTACTCGCCGTAGCCGTCGACGCGGTGCCCCACGTCGATCTCGACGGCCCAGAACGCCTCCAGCGGTCTGCCGTACAGCTCTTGGTTGAACCAGTTGCCGAGCCGTCCGATCGCCTGGGCGACGGGCAGGCCGGGGGCGAGCGAGTCGGCGATCATCGCGAACGGCAGTTTCATCTGGCGGCCGGCCAGCCACACGCCGACGCCCCCGAGCAGGATCGCCCCGGGGATGCCCAGGCCGCCCTCCCAGACCGCGAGGATCTTCCACGGGTCGCCTTCGGCTCCGAAATATGTTTCGGGGCTGGTGAACACGTGGTAGAGGCGGCCGCCGACGATGCCGAACGGCACCGCCCACACGGCGATGTCGAGCACGGCCCATTTCGGGGCGCCGCGCGAGCGCATCCGCGCTTCGGTGATCCAGCAGGCGGCGACGATGCCGGCGATGAGCGCCAGCGCGTAGGCGCGAATCGGGATCGGGCCGAGATGCCAGACGGAATCGCTCGGACTGGGTATGAATGCGAGGTCCACGACGATTAAACCTATCGGTTGGCCGGGCACGACGCCACGCAGGCTCGGGTGAGCGGCGTCCGGTTCAGGTGGCGGGCGAGCCCCGCGTCAGCGGCGTACGCCCGCGGCCAGATCGGCGGTGAGCTCGGCGAGGCGCTGGTGGCCCGACGGGACGTCGTCGGCCTCCAGGTAGCAGCTGACGACGGCCGAGCCGACGATGACGGCGTCGCCGTACGAGGCGATCTCGGCGGCCTGCTCGCCGTCGCGCACGCCCAGGCCGACGCCGATGGGCAGATCGGTGTGGGCGCGGGTGCGTTCGACGAGCGCCGGAGCGACGGCGGAGGTGGCGGCGCGGGCACCGGTGACGCCCATGACCGACTGGGCGTACACGAAGCCGCGGCAGGCCGCGACGGTGGAGGCGATGCGTTCCTCGGTAGAGGACGGCGCCACCAGGAAGACCCGGTCGAGATCGTGCGCATCGGAGGCGGCCATCCACGCTTCGGCCTCGTCGGGGATGAGATCGGGCGTGATGAGCCCGGCCCCGCCGGCCGAGGCGAAGTCCCGCGCGAAGGCGTCGACGCCGTAGCGCTCCACCAGGTTCCAGTAGGTCATGGACAGGATCGGGACGCGCCCGGCGACGGCCTCGACGATCTCGAAGAGATGGCGGGTGCGGAACCCGGCGGCCAGCGCCCGGCCGGCGGAGCGCTGGACGGCGGGGCCGTCCATGACCGGGTCGGAGTAGGGCAGACCGATCTCGATGGCGTCGGCGCCGTTGTCGATCAGGATGTCGATGGCCTTGATGGAATCGGCCAGGCTGGGGAAGCCGCCCGAGAGGTAGGCGATGAGCGCGGCCCGGCCCTCGGCGCGGGTCTTTGCGAATGCGTCGGCCGATTTCACTGCGCGGTCCCCTTACCGTTGGTGTCGGCGAAGCCGAAGTAGTCCACGACGGTGCCCATGTCCTTGTCGCCACGTCCCGACAGGTTGACCAGTACGACCGAGCCGGGGGCGAGGTCGGGCGCGAGGCGGAGCGCCCCTGCGACCGCGTGCGCCGACTCGATGGCGCACACGATGCCCTCGGTGCGGGCGAGCCGTTCCAGCGCGGCCATGGCCTCGGCGTCGGTGACCGGCTCGTACACGGCGCGGCCGGTCGCGGCCAGGTGCGCGTGCTCGGGGCCGACGCCGGGGTAGTCCAGTCCGGCCGAGATCGAGTGGGACTCGATGGTCTGGCCGTCCTCGTCCTGGAGGACGTAGGTGCGGGCGCCGTGGAGGACGCCGACTTCTCCGGCGGTGATGGTGGCGGCGTGGCGGCCGGTGTCGTAGCCTTCGCCTCCGGCCTCGAAGCCGTAGAGTCCGACGCCCTCGTCGTCGAGGAAGGCGGTGAACGCGCCCATGGCGTTCGAGCCGCCGCCGACGCAGGCGGCGACGACGTCCGGGAGGCGGCCGGTCCGTTCGAGCATCTGGGCGCGGGCCTCGTCGCCGATGCCGCGGCAGTAATCGCGCACGAGTTTCGGGAACGGGTGGGGGCCGCCGACCGAGCCGATGAGGTAATGGGTGTGGTCGACCGTGGCGACCCATTCGCGCAGCGCCTCGTTCATCGCGTCCTTGAGCGTGCGCGAACCGGTGGTCACGGGGATGACCTCGGCGCCGAGCAGCCGCATCCGGGCGACGTTGAGCGCCTGACGGCGGGTGTCCTCCTCGCCCATGTACACGGTGCAGTCCAGGCCCAGGTAGGTGGCGGCGGTGGCGGTGGCGACGCCGTGCTGGCCCGCGCCGGTCTCCGCGATGACGCGGGTCTTGCCCATGCGCTTGGTGAGCAGGGCCTGGCCGAGGACGTTGCGGACCTTGTGCGCCCCGGTGTGGTTGAGGTCCTCGCGTTTGAGCCAGATCTCGACGCCGGTCCCCTCGGAGAGCCGGTCCGCGCGGTACAGCGGCGAGGGCAGGTTGCCGTACTCGCGCAGCAGCCGGTCGAACTCGGCATGGAACTCCGGGTCCTCCAGCGCCTTGGCGTGCGCCTTGTCGAGCTCTTCGAGCGCGGCGATGAGCGCCTCGGGGACGAACCGGCCTCCGAACTCGCCCCAGTGGCCCCCGACGTCCGGTGAGCGCGAAGCGCCTTCCGAGTCGGGGGAAGGCGTCGCCGGCGACGCCGAGGGGCGGGGCGACGGGTGTGGGCCAGGTTGCGGCACGGTGCTCTCCTCCTAGATCGGTCGCGGCGTGGCCGGGTGGGCCCCGGCGGTCACCAGTTCGGCGACGGCCTCGCGCGGGCTCTTCTGTTTGACCACGCCTTCGCCGACGAGCACGGCGTCGGCGCCGGCCGAGGCGTAGCGGATGAGGTCGCGCGTGCCCCGGACTCCGGACTCGGCGATCTTGACGACGTCGCGCGGCAGCCCGGGAGCGATTCGTTCGAACACCGAACGGTCCACTTGCAGTGTGGTCAGGTCGCGGGCGTTGACGCCGATGACCTTCGCCCCGGCGGCGAGCGCGCGGTCGGCCTCGGCCTCGGTGTGGACTTCGACCAGCGCGGTCATGCCCAGGCCGGTGATGCGCTCGTGGAGCGAGACGAGGGTGTCCTGGTCGAGAGCGGCCACGATGAGCAGGACGAGGTCGGCGCCGTGGGCGCGCGCTTCGAGCACCTGGTAGGGCGAGACGATGAAGTCCTTGCGCAGGACCGGCACCTCGACCTTGGCGCGCACGGTGTCGAGGTCGTCGAGGCTGCCTTTGAAGTAGTTCGGTTCGGTGAGGACGCTGATGACCGAGGCGCCCCCGGCGGCGTACTCGGCGGCGAGCACCGCGGGGTCGGGGATGTCGGCGAGTGTGCCCTTGGAGGGCGAGGCACGTTTGACTTCTGCGATGACGCTCACGCCGTCGCCGCTGAGCGCCGCGTAGCCGTCGAGCGGCCCGGGAGCTCGCTCGGCCGCCTCGCGAATCGCTTCGATGGGGGTATCGCGCTGCCGACGTTCGAGGTCGGCGCGAACTTCGGTGATGATCTGTTCGAGCACGTTCACCTAAGGTCGTCCCTTCTCCTGCGCCGATGCGGTGATAGTAGGCGACGATGGGTCCTGACCGGCGTCGAGGGCGTTCCACAGCTGGGCGGGCTCCTCTGCTATGGCGTCGCCGTCGACGGGCTTCGAATCGTAGCGGGTCGAGGACTGGGGCCAGCGCCCGGAGCGGAGCACGGCCATGGCCCCGGCGGCGGCGATGGCCAGGCCGGCGGCGGCCAAGATGATCGGGGCGGGGCCTTTCGCGAGATGGAGGGCCCCGGCGAGGGCGGCGGCGAGGCCGGCGGCCGTGGCGAGGCCGCCGACGATCCGCCGCGCGAGCGGCCCGAGGGCGAGCATCGCGAGGAACGCCGCCCCGGCGGCCAGGGCGCACGGCAGCGCCCAGGCGGCCAGGTCGGTGCCGGTCTCGGAGGTGGTGGAGGCGAGCCCGGCGGCGTTCTCGACGGTCTCGGAGGCCCATTCGCGGGTGGCGGCCAGCGCCGCGACTCCGGCGGACGCGAGCCCGGCCAGGAGGGTCCGGCCCCGCTCCGCGCCGGTGGCGGCGGAGGGCGGCGTGTCGGATGTTCCGGTCATGCGATCTGCCTTCCGGTGAAGCAGGTCCGGGTGCCGGTGTGGCAGGCCGGACCGGTCTGCTCGACTTGGAGCAGGACGGTGTCGCCGTCGCAGTCGATCGACACCGATTCGACGGCCTGGTGGTGGCCCGAGGTCTCGCCTTTCACCCAGTACGTGCCGCGGCTGCGCGACCAGTAGGTGGCCTTGCGTGTGGCGATGGTGCGCCGCAGGGCCTCGGCGTCCATCCACGCGAGCATGAGGACTTCACCGGTATCGTGCTGCTGGGCGATCACGGGCACGAGCCCCTCGGCGTTGAACGTGAGGTCCGCTACGGCGTCCTCGCTGGTCTGTTGGCCTTCCACGTCTACCGATTCTGACTCCTTCTGCGGCCGGTCCGCCACCCGGGCTCGGGTATGGGCGGATCATGGGATTCTTACCGGCATGAACCGTCCCCATGTGATCGTTTCGGCCGCGATGAGCATCGACGGCTTCCTCGACGACGACGGCGACGAACGCCTCGTGCTCTCGAACCCGGCCGACCTGGACCGGGTCGATGAGGTGCGCGCCGGAGTGGACGCGATCGCAGTGGGCGCCGGGACCGTCCGCGCCGACGACCCGAGGCTGCTGGTGCGCTCCGAGGCGCGGCGGGCGGCCCGGGCGGCGGCGGGCGAGCCGGCCTCGCCACTGCGGGTCGTGTTCTCGCACTCCGGCGAGCTCGACCCCTCGGCACGGCTGTTCAACAGCGGGGAGCCCGTCCCGATCGTCTACACCGGTGAGGCGGGAGCGCGGGCGTGCCGGGCGCTCATGGAGCGTGCGGCGGGGGCGGTGGAAGTGGTGCCGACCGGCGGAAGCGGCGTGGACCTGCCCCGGGCGCTGGCCGATCTGGCGGCACGGGGCGTGAAGCGGCTGCTGGTGGAAGGCGGCGGGCTCGTCCACACGTCGTTCCTGTCGGCGGACCTGGTCGATGAGATCCATCTGGC
>JAJYSW010000359.1 GCA_021793335.1 Actinomycetes bacterium | reverse complement strand
GGGATGGGCTTCCCTCCCGAGCTCGCCGAGCGGCTCCGTGCGGTCGCCGACGACCGTGACGCGATCCGCGATATCGGCGTCGAGGTCGCCACCGAGCTGGGAGCGAAACTCCTGGCCGAAGGCGCGCCCGGCCTGCATTTCACGACCTTGAACCACTCCAGGTCCACCCGCCGGGTCTGGCAGAACCTCAAAGGCTCCCGGAACGCGTCCGCGAGCACGCCGGGCCGCGAAGGCTGAGGTCCGCAGCGGTCGGGCGATGGATCGGGTCGGGGCCGCGCCGCTCCGCGCACGGAGCGCTCTCATACGCCCGATACTGCTCGCAGGTTCTCGATGCCATCTGCTACAACAATTCCCATGTACATGCGTGTGCCCGCCGACTCCCTTATGGGCAGGGCCATCCTCTCAACGCGGCTCGCGCCGGGCGCCGTCGTCGCTCTCGGGCTGCTCGCGAGCCTCTTCGTCCCCGTGACCGCGCTCATCGGCGGTGCGGCGATCCTGGCGGCGCTGCCGCTCATCGGTGTCACCGCCTTCGCCGAAGCCGCTTACGCATTGCTGGCCACCCGCTCGGACCACCTGAGTCGACGCGTACTGGTGTTCGAGCCACTGGTCGGGCGGCTGGCCGAGGCGTCCTGGTTGCTCGCGCTGTGGTTCCTCGGAGCGCCCGGCTGGGCCGTCGTGGCCACCGGCATGCTGTGCTGGGTCTATGTCCAGACCCGTTCCCGCGCCCGTCAGGTCGGTCTGCGCGATCTCGGCATGACCACGCTGGGTGAGCGCTCGGTGCGCACTCTCACGGTCGCGCTCGGTTTCGGTGCGGCCGGCGTCATCGCCGTCGGCGGCGGGGGCGAATATCTCGCGTGGATCTCCGGGGCCGTGACCGTCGCCGTCACCGCGTGGCTGCTCATGGCCGCACTCGGGCTGCTCCAGCTCGTCATCGTCGTCGCGGCGGCGTTGCGCGACGACTGACCGGCCCGGGGAATTCCGTGGGTGCCGCTCGCGTTGCACCCGACATGCGTATCGAAGTATGGGCCGACGTCTTCTCACCGGAGACCCGTTCGGCCGAGGAGCGGCTCCGAACCGTGCTTGCCGACCGCGAGGACGTCGAGGTGGTCTGGCGGCCGCACCCGTCCGATGACACCGACGCTCAGCGGCTCGTCCACCTCGCCTACACCGATGGCGGGCCGGCCCTTCAGGGAGCCGTGGTGGCCGCGCTCGCGGCCGCGCGGCACGAGGAGGGCGCCGATCTCGACGACCTCGACGTCCTGGGCCGTCTGGCCGAGGCGGCGGGCTTCGCCCAGGGCGCGGCGATGCTGCACACCGACGCGGGCAAGCGCGGCGTGGGGGAGCAGCGGATGCGCGGAAAGGTGATGGGCGTGACGGCCGTCCCCACGTTCACGCAGGCCGACCGGATGCTCGAAGCGGCCGACACGGATGCCCTCGCGGTATTCCTGGAGGCCGACAGGGAGCGGGCGGTGCCCGAGGAGACGCAGCGGCTGCGCCATGCCGAGGAGCTGTTGGGCCGGCGCGATCCGCTGGGGGCACTGCGTCTGATCGAGCCGCTGATGCGCGATCACCCGGATCACCCGGACGTGGTGCAACTGGCGGCGAGGGCCTACTTCAAGTCCGCGCAACTGAATAAGGCGCTCGTGTTGGCCGAGGCGATGGTCGAGGTCAATCCGGCCGACTTCTACGCCAGGCTGTTGCTGGGCCGGACGCTGGAACGGTTGGGGCGCGGCGACGAGGCCCGAGCGCACCTGCGGTTGATCGACGAGGTCACCGAGGAGTAGCGCGGACCGTGCCGCAACGGCGGCCGCCGGAGTGACGCAGACGACTTCGATAGCGCCGCACGCTTCGGGCGTGCGGCGCTTGCCGTTGCCCTGCAAGACATCGACTGTCAGATTGAAGACAATCGGTAGTGTTCTGCTGATTCGGCGTAGTGGTGGGGGTTCAAAATGTCGGACGCGTGTGGTTCGATAAAAGTCGAACGCAAGTTCGAACAAGGTTATGGAGGCACTCATGGCAGCTTCTCGACCCGGAGCCACCCGAACCGGTCCGCGCCTTGTGCAGGCTGGGACCGTCAAGAACGCCCGCCTGCGCATCCCCGCCGACCAGCTTCCCAATCGCTCGCCGCTGCAACTGCTGGCCACCGCCCGCACCGACCTCGACGATGCCGCCGAACAGGCGCGTCCGGGGCAGCGTTATGCCGAAGCGCACATGGCCGCGCTGCGTGTGGCCGCCGCGGTGCTCGCCGTCAGGGCCGGCGACGTAGCGGGTCGAAGGCGCCCCGGGCGGCCCTCGAACACCTGGGAGCTGCTGGCGAGCGCCGCCCCCGAACTGGAGGAGTGGGCCTCGCACTTCTCACGGACGGCACGCAAACGGGTGCTGGCCCAGGCCGGAATCCCCGATATCGTGACGGTCGAGGAGGCCGATGCAATCGTGGCCGATGCGCGCCGTTTCCTGGACGTGGTGATCCGCCTGCTGGGCTTCAGCGCGCTTGCGCGCTGAAGGGTGTGGCACGGTAGCGCGCTTGCGCGCTGAAGGACGGGG
>JAJYSW010000066.1 GCA_021793335.1 Actinomycetes bacterium | reverse complement strand
CCGAACGAGATCTCGGAGAAGCCAGTGTGATGGCAGTGGCCGAGGAACTGGGCGCGACGGCGATCATAGACGACCTGTCCGCGAAGCGCATCGTGAAGAGGTACCACACGGATGTCCATGGCACCCTCTGGCTCTTGGCCGAATTCTGGAGAGACGGCAAGTTGACCAAGGTAGGGGTTTGCAACCTCATTGATCTGCTACTGGACTCAGGGATGCGTTTGCCTTGCGGCAGGGGAGAATTTCCAGATTTTGCGAGGCGGAAGAAGCTCGGACCCTACCGGAGGTGACCGGAGCCGACGTGGCTCCAGGGCGGAACCGGCCGAGGCCGATCGCTCCGGCACCGTCACTGGAAAGACTCCGGAGACGACAGCGCGCTCAGTCCTCGGCGGTGACGCGGGGTTTCCCGTCGACGCAGTCGACGTTGTACTCGATCTCGTCGTCGTTCGCGTTCTCGAATTCGATCTCGACCTCGTCGTCGGGCTCTCGGTCGACCGAGGAGATCTGCCAGCCCTGCGCCGCCACCCACCACAGCAGCTCGGCCTGCTCGCCCGAACACCGGGCCAGGAAGGTGCCCCCGTCGACGGAGAAGATCTCCTCACCGGTGTCGGCATCGGCGTCGGGAACCTCGTCGAGCTGCCCGGTCGGCGCGGGCGAGACCGAGCCCTCCGCACCGGACGATTCGCGAGGCGAGCTCTCTGGCGAGGGCTCCCCGCTCGCGGAGGCCCGCTCCTCCTCCAACGCCGCCTGCACGCTCTCCTCGGACATCGGCTCGGTCGGCGGAGCGAGCGAGCCGCCCTGCGCCAGCGCCACCGCACCGATCCCGGCGGCCACGGCCACCGCCGCCGCCACCACCCAGCCCGCCACTACCCATTTCTTTCGCATGGGACAAGCTTGCACCCTCCGACGTTAAGAGGGCGATAAGAGTGGTCTAAGTCCAGCCGGGGCCACTGCACAAAAGTGGACCGGGCGCACCGGCGCCGCATAGCATTCCGGTCATGGCTCAGCTGCTCCTGATCGAAGACGACGAGCGCGTCCGCACCGCCCTGCTGCGGTCGCTGCGCGATCTCGGTCACCAGGTCGCCTCCGCTCCCGACGCGATGACCGGGCTGCGCGCCGCGGTCGACCACCGGCCCGACCTGGTGGTCCTCGACCTCGGTCTGCCCGACCTCGACGGCGGCGAGATGCTGCGGATGCTGCGCGGCGTCTCCGAGGTCCCGGTGATCGTCGCCACCGCTCGCGACGACGAGAACGAGATCGTCCGCATCCTCGGCGTCGGAGCCGACGACTACGTGGTCAAACCGTTCACCGCCCGGCAGCTCGACGCCCGCATCCAGGCGGTCCTGCGACGGCTCGGCACCGCCGCCCCGATCGACGAGACCGCCGTGGTCGGGGGCCTGCGGATCGACCCGAGAGGCCGCACGGCGGCGCTCGAAGGCCGGGCGCTCGAACTGAGCCCCAAGGAATTCGACCTACTGCACTACCTGGCGGCCCGCTCCGGGGAGGTCGTCTCGAAACGGCAGCTGCTCACCGACGTGTGGGACCTGCCGTTCGGCGGCGCCGACAAGACCGTCGACGTGCACCTCGCATGGCTGCGCCGCAAACTCGGCGAGACCGCGCAGCGCCCGCGTTTCCTCCACACGGTGCGCGGCGTGGGCGTCAAACTCGTCGACGCCCAGGAAGGGAACCCCGCGTGAGGGCCCGACTGACACTCCTGGTCGCGGCCACCGCCGCGCTCATCTTGCTGGTGTTCTCCGTCCCGCTGGCGATCCTGCTGCGGAACACCACCGCCGAACGGGCCGTCGACGGCGCCCAACGCGACGCCCAGAGCCTCGCCTCGCTCATCGTGACCTCCGATAAGGCCACGGTGGAGGCCCAGGTCGCGAACCTCAACGTCGCCTCGGATCACCCGATCACCGTGTTCTGGCCCGACGGTGCCGTGATCGGCGCCGACGCACCCCGCTCGACCGCCGTCGAACTGGCCGCCACCGGCCAGTCGTTGACCGCCGAGACCGAAGCGGGCCGAGAGATCCTCTTCGGCGTCGAGGGCCGCCCCGAGGGCACCGTCGTCATCCGGACCTACGTGGCCGACGCTCAGCTCACGGCCGGGCTCGGCCGCTCGCTGCTGCTGCTCGGTGCGATCGCCGTGGTCCTGCTGGGGTTCGGGCTGCTCCTGGCCTCGCGCCTGGCGCGTGTGCTGCTGGTGCCGCTGGCCGACATGGCCGCCGTGTCGAACCGGCTCGCGAGCGGCGACCTGGAGGCCCGCGCGAGCGTCTCGGGGCCGGCCGAGCTCCGCCGCGTCGGCACCGCACTCAATACGCTCGCCGACCGCATCAGGGAACTTCTCGAAGCCGAACGTGAACGCGTCGCCGACCTCTCGCACCGTCTGCGCACCCCGCTGACGGTGCTCCGCCTCGAAGCCGAGACGCTCGCGAACCCCGCAGAGCGCGAGACCGTCGACCAGGCCGTCGGCGAAGTGGAACGGGCCGTCAACGCCGCGATCCGCGACGCCCGCAATCCCGGGCCCTCCGATGCCGAATGCGACGCCGCGGCCGTGGTGGCCGACCGGGTCGAGTTCTGGTCGGCGCTGGCCGAGGACACCGAGCGCGAATGCCGCGCCCACCTGGCTCCGGGGCCGCTACCGGTGCGGCTCTCGGACGAGGAGCTGGCGGCGGCGATGGACGCGCTGCTCGCGAACGTCTTCGCCCACACACCCGATGGGACGGCCTTCGAGGTGCGGCTGGGGCCGCGCCACGGCGGCGGGGCCGCGGTCGACGTGGTCGACGAAGGGCCGGGACTGTCGAACCCGGCGGTGTTCGAGCGCGGCCGCAGCGACGGCGGTTCGACCGGCCTGGGCCTCGACATCGCCCGCCGCGCGGCCGCCTCCTCGGGCGGACAGATCTTCTTCGGGCAGGGTCCGGGCGGCCGCGGCGCGCTCATCCGGCTGGAGTTGGGCGCACCGGACCGAACCATTCCTTGAGGGCGCGGGACCACGGGTTCGCGTGCAGCCACGGGAAGAGCACCGCGGCGGCCAGGCAGTATTTGCTGACCGAGAGCGGGCGCGCGCCCATCCCCCACAGCAGCCGGTCGGCCGGGCCGCCGGCCCGAGCCGCCTTGACCTCCACCAGGAACATCCGCCGTGCCGCGGCCGTCCCGGTCCCGCTGACGCAGCTCAGGTCTTCGTCGACGGTGACGCGGGCGGTCTCGGCGAGGTTCACCAGCGTGTGGCGCCGGTAGTCGGTGCGCAGGCGTGCGGCCATGCCCGGTGGGACGTCCCGCCCGTAGGCGTTCCGGAGGGTCTCGGTCAGGAAGACGAGGGCCTCTCCGGTGAGGCGTCCGGCATCGGCGGGGCGGTAGGGCAGCCGCTGTTTGATGGTGCCCTGGCGTGAGCCCTTGGTCTTGACCTCGAAGGCGCATTCGCCGGAGTCGGCATAGGTTCGGGTGCGGACCTTGAACCGGCGTCTGCGGCCTTGCCGGTGCTCGCGGTACGTCAGCAGGTCGGGAGTGTCGAAGTAGACCGTTTCGTAGGAGAATCGGCGGCGGCCGTCGATCTCCAGGCATGCCCAGCCGTCGGTACCGGCCAGGCGGTCCCGGAAACGCCGGTAGACGGCGGGCGTGAGGAGATATTTGGAGTCGACGCGGGTTTGCAGGCCCGCGGCGTCCACGACGGTCGCGAGGTCGATCGGGGCGAAGACGTCCGGTCCTGCGTTCATCGGGCCCGCCCCAGGGGCACGGTGCGGTCGGCCGGCATGGGGACTGCCGCCGCGGGCCGCGGCTGGTAGCGCACGTCGACGGTCATGGTCTCGCGCACGTAGTCGGTGCCGGTGACATCGAATTTGCGGATCCGCGCGTCGAGCCGGTGCTCCAGGTCGGCGAGGAGCCCCGTTTCGTCGCGATGGACGGTGTCGAGGACGACGATCCGGTGCCTGGACCGGTTCGACAGTCGAGGATGGTCGGCCGTGTACATGGTGGCGACGAGCAGGACGCTCAGCGTGATCGCCGCCATGGGTTTGGAGGAGCCGATCCCGTTGATCAGGCCCAGCGCCAGCGCCGTGAAGTAGTAGCCGACGTCGCGCTGGGAGATCTGGTCGGAGCGCAGCCGCAGGATCGACAGGACCCCGAACAGGCCGAATGCGAGTCCGAGGCCGATCTCTTGCGAGAGCATGAGTGCCGAGACGGCGAAGACGCCGACGTTGAGAGCGATATAGGCGAGCGCCAGGTCGGTGCGGCGGTGGCGTGGGTAATAGATGCAGCAGGCCAGCACTGCGATGGCGAACAGGTCGATGGGCAGGGCGAGGGCGAGCGCGAGACTCATGTGGTTCCTCCTCGGGAGCGTGGTCGAAATGCCGTTGAGCCGGGTGTTCGGCAGGTCTGAGGAAGAACGTATCCGCGCGGACGTTAAGGGACTGATAAGCGGTGAATAAGGGTTCTGTTCCTTTGCGGGGTATGGCTGTCGGATCGGTCGGGCAGAGGTGGAGCGGTGCTCCGCCGGGGCCGGGGAAGCACTTGGTGCCTCGGCCACGCCCGCGTTTCGCCGTGCTCTTCGAGCGGAGGCGGTCGCCCGCCGGCCAGCCCGAGGACGGCAGCGGAGCGCCATGGAAGCCGCTTGAGCGTCTTCAGATGCCGCGCCCGTGGCGGTGGAGCGCCGCCATCACCGTCGGGACGCCGACGATTCCGGCGGCCGCCACGGCCGCGACGGCAGCGCGTGGCTCGCCCGGGTTCGACCTCGTGGCCTTGAGCGCCCAGTGCAGTGCCTGCCTGCGGTCGCCGATCGCGGCGTGCCAGCAGGCGATCTGGCCGTAGACGCGGGCCGCGCCCTCAGGGCTGCCGTGGATCTCCGGGTGCCGGTCCAGGAGCCACCGAAGCGATGAGATCTTGGTGTCCCAACGGCTCTCGAAATGCGATCCGGCCCAGTGGACGAGTGCGAACGGCGTGTCGACATGCGCGATCGGGCGACGCCTGGCCGCCCGCAGCAGCATGTCCCAGTCCTCGTTCTGGCTGCCCGGCGCGTCCTCCGCGACCATCCCCAGACCGCCCATGAGTGCCGATCGCCGGAAGACGAACGTGGAGGAGTGCAGCATCATCATCCGGGACCTGAGCAGATCCGCGTGTCGCACCGACGTCCGCTCGGCCAGGCGCGTGTTGCGTCTGCCCCGGTAGTCGACTTCGATCGCGGTCGTGCACATCTCCGCCTCGGTGCCCAGCGCGGCGACCTGTGCGGGCAGCTTGCCCGGGAGCCATTCGTCGTCGTCGTCGAGGAAGGCCACGAGCTCGGTGTCCAGCGCGGCGATCCCGGTGTTGCGGGCCCCGGCCAGTCCGGGAGTGCGCTGGTTCTTGAGGACCCGGACCGGCCGTTCGCCGTCGACGGCGAGGCTCTCGTCGGGCTTGGTGCGGTCGAAGACGACGATCGCCTCGATCCGTCCAGGGTAGAACTGGGTCAGCACCGAACGCAGTGCCGCGCGCACCTGCCGCGGCCGGTCGTGCGTCGGGACGACCACCCCGACCGAAGGCCAGTCACTCATTCGCGGTCGCCTCCGTCCGCAGCTCCTCGACCGCCCGTTCCCCCTCGGCGAGGTAGCCGTAACGGCCCAGCAGCGGCCGCGTCAGCGTCGATACCATTCGGCGGGTGCCGTGGGCCATGTCCTCGGCCCACGCCTCGTCAGGTCGAATGGGAATGCGCCCCACCGTGAAGCGCATCGGGTTCCCGGCCGCGGAATGGCTCGGGCCGAGATCGGCCCAACCTTCGCCGATGAAGTTGAGGTCCGGCTCGCTCAGGTCGAGCCCGCAGAAGCGGGCCAGTGAGGCGATGACTTTGCGGGGCCGCTGGATGAGCCGCTCGTACCGTACTCGCCGTACCGGGACGCCGCGTCTGGCCAGCAGGCTGAACGCGGCGTTCTGCGCGTTCCACAGCATCGCGGCCTTGGCGGGGGAGTAGCGGGTCATCTGGTCGCCGGTGGGCGACTCCGGTCGCCGCACCTGCTTCGTCCAGGAATAGGCCACGCCGCGGGAGTCGCGCACGACGTGCAGCACCCGCAGGTCGATGTTCGGCGACCAGCGCAGACAGTAGGCCAGCGAGGCGTGCTTGGAGGAGTCCACGATGACGCGGGCGTTCGTGTCGGCCGCGGCGGCTCGGTAGACCCGCTCGAAATGGGAGACGTACTCGCGGACCAGTTGGTGCTGGGCGGGGGCGAGTTTCTTCGCGGCGAGTGCGGGAATGTGCCTTGTGCGGTCCACGGTGGCCTTGAGCGCGTTCAGCCGGGCCACGTCCACTGCTTCCCACGACCCGAAGGCGGCCGCGCCGACCCGCTGCCAGAACTCGCAGTACGAGAACGTCGCGCCGCAGGCGCACATCTCGTTGCCGAGCAGATCACGTTCCCACAGATGGGTGATCTCGCCCAGCGGCATCACGCCCGGCAGCTGCCCCAGGAGCCGTTCCAGGAGCGTCGTGCCGCTGCGGCCCAGTCCTCCGATGAACACCACTTTGACGGGGCTGTCGGACTGCTCGACCGTGTCGGCGATCTTGACGCTCACTGTTACCTCTCCCTCTCGACCGGATGCACCCTGTGTCCGTATAACGACACTGGGTGGGGTAGAGGACACGCCCTGCGGTGAAAAATCCCGGAAATGGCGATGACCGCCTCTACGGTCTGAGTGCATGGAGCGGTTCGGCCCGACTGGGCACGAGGGGCACGTCGCGACGACTGTGCCGAGAATTCGACTGGGCGGCATCGGCATCGACCCCGTGAACGAGCATCAGGCCGTCGCTCGGGTGCTGGAGGCGATCGAGTCGGGGTGCGGTGGTCTGATCGTGACACCCAATATCGACATCATGGCCGCTGCGCGGCGCAGCCGCGAGCTGCGCGAGGTCATCGAGGGTTCGGATCTCGTCGTGGCCGATGGTGCGCCACTGGTGTGGGCCTCGCGACTCGCCGGCACGCCGCTGCCGCAGCGGGTGACCGGTTCCGATCTGGTGTGGAGCCTGTCGGAGGCGGCCGCGCAGCGCGGCCTGAAGATCGCGCTGCTGGGCGGGACCCCCGACGGGGCGGCGCGACCGACCGAGCAGGCCGCGGCGGTCCTGGAAGGGCGCTACCCGGGTCTGAAGGTCGTCGGGGCCTGGTGCCCGCCGATGGGTTTCGAGCACGACGAGGCCCACTGGCGAGCACTGGTCGACCGCTTCGACGCGGCCGGCCCTGACCTGGTCTATGTCGGCCTGGGTTTCCCCAAACAGGAGCACGTGATGGCACGCCTGCGCGCGGTGTCCCCTCGCACCTGGTTCCTCGGCTGCGGCGCGGGCATCGACTTCGTCGCCGGGTATCGCCGCCGAGCACCGAGGTGGATGCAGCGCAGCGGCACCGAATGGCTGTTCCGGCTGGCGGCGGAGCCGCGGCGGCTCGCCCGGCGCTACCTGGTGGACGGTGTGCCGGAGGCACTGCGGCTCCTGGGGTCCGCCGCCATCGGCGCGTTTTACCGGCGGCGGGCGATGTAGACGACGTCGGTGCACCGCTTCGACAGCGGCGAGGCCAGCAGCGCGTCGACGCCCTTCGAGGCCCATGCCCACGGCCTGCGGTAGCAGCCCTGCGTGAACAGTGTGAAGCCCTGCATCCCGACCAGCTCGTAGCCGTGCCGGTCGAGCAGCTCCCGCATCTGCCCGTGCGAGAGCTCCCGGAACCACATCGAGGCGTCCATGCGCCCGAACGTCCGGCGAAGATGCCGCAGCGACGCGGTGTTGCCGTGGTTCTCGACCATCAGCAGTCCGGCCTCCGGGTCCGGCAGCGCCGCAGAGGCGAACTCCATCAACTGATCCCGCAGGATATCGTCGACATTGAGCACGAAGCGGAAGGCGGTCACCAGCGCCGGTCGCCCCGGCACGATCTCGGGGGCCGCCCCGCCCGGCTGGACCAGGTGCGCGTGCCCCGGCGTCCCCAGCTCGCGGCTCTTGGCCAGCATCGCCTCCGAGGTGTCATAGCCGTGCGAGGTCTCCACCAGGCCCGCCAGCATTCGCGCCACCCTGCCGGTGCCGCACGCGAAATCGTGATGCACCGGCGGCACCTCGAACGCGGTCGGCACGAATCCGCGCAGCCAACCGGTCTGGCGTGCGCTCACGATCGAGGAGAACGTGCCGCGCGCGTACGTGCGCTCGGCGTACTTCTCGACTGCGGACGGGTCCTGGAACACCTGGGTGTAATCGACGGACACGAATATCCTCCACGTTTTGGCTAGATCATGCGGCGGTAACGCAGCAGCACCGTCGTCCACGCCAGTCCCGCCATCACCAGCGCAACCGGCGTCCACGGCGAACCGAGCAGACCCGCCACCGCCGGCAGAGCGCCGAAACCGAGCCCGGCTGCCGGCAGCGCCCTCCCGGTCAACGCCCCGAACGGGTGCAGCCCGAAGGTCCGCCACAACTGCGCGAGCGGAATCAGATTATTCACCACAACGGCAGCCGACCACGCGATCGCCGCGCCGACCACGCCGAACGAAGGAATCAGCAGCAGGTTCAACGACACGTTGACCACGAGCGCGATCGTCACATCGATCAACTGCCACGAGGTCTTCCCGGCCATCGACAGCATCGAATCGACCACCCCGCACGCGGCGCTCACCATCATCGCGGGCACCAGGAGCCACACCACCGCGCGAGCCGTCTCGGTGGCGTATTCACCACCGAACAACCGCAGGTACTGGTCCGCCAGCAACGCGACCGCCAGATAGACCGGCCAGGTGAGCGCCACGATCCAAGCCGTCGACTCCTGATAGAGCCGCTTCGCCGACAGCGCCGCCCCGGCTGCCATGGCCGCCGCCGCGCGCGGTTGCACCGCCTGCCCGACCGCCCCTGAGACCAACTGCCCCACGATGACGAACCGCGTGGCCACCGTGTACACCGCGGCCGGCCCGAGACCGGCCAGAGATGCCACGAGGACGATGTCGAGCCGTTGCAGGCCGATCTGCGCGACCCCCGCGACCGCCCGCGGCGCGGTGAACCACCAGAACGCGCGAGCCTCGACCCTATCGGGGAAACCGGGGTCTTCCGCGCCCTCGTGACTGCGCCGCAGACACCACCAGGCCGCGACCACCGCGGGCAGGTACGGCAACGCCCAGGCGGCGGTGACCGTGAACGCCGAAGCGGCCCCGGTAGCCGCGATCACACCGAGCGCCGCCAACTGCGCCAGCGTCCGGCCGAGCTTGTCCACCAGGACCGTCGGGCCCATGAGCCGGTAGCCGCGCGTGGCCGCCAACAGCGACTCCATCACCACCGACGCCGGCAGGAAGACCGCCGCCAGGCGCACCAGATCGGGGCGGGTGAACATCGGCGCCGCCGCGAACAGTGCGAGCGCGGCCGCGCTCGCGGCGATCACGGTCGGCCACAGCCCGATCCGCAGCACCGAACCGATCGCCGACTCCCGGCCCGCCTGGCGCAGCCGCGCGACCCAGTACACGAGCCCCGTCGGCGTTCCCAGGCGAGCCAACGCCCCGACGAGGAGGAACACCGATGTCACCGCGAAGAACGCGCCCGCATCCTCCGGCGAGAGCGCCAAGGCCACCAGCCAGGTGACCGCCAGGCCGCCGCTCCCGGCGGCCACCGCGCCGACGAGATTGATCAGGCCGCCGCGCGCGGTGCCACGCAGCTCGGCCCGATCGAGACCGGGCCGTGTCGCAGTCAGCGTCTCCAACTCGGCGTCCCGCCCAGCCAGTCGGCGAGCCGAGCATCGTACGGCTCATAGTGTTCGGTCAGGTGCGCGCGCAAGGCGGGCGACATGGGCGAAGGACGTCCACGAGCATTGTGCCGTGCGAAGGTGAACTCGCCGGTCCACGGCAACCCGAGGAACCGCAGCGCCCGCTCGAAGATCTCCTCGGGCTCGGCGAAGAACTCGCCGGAGTCGAGCACCAGGAGCCGATCACGGCCCACCGCCGCGGCGAGCGACTCCAGATAATCGGTATAGCGCCCGCGCGCGGTATAGGCGTGGTGCTGGTGGCCGAAGCTGTAGTGCCCGGGTTCGGAGAAGAGCCGCTCCTCCTCGCCGCGGAGCCGTTCCTCCTCGGCGTCGACGGCCGCCGCGAAGTCCGTGATGTCCTCGAAACCACGGGCCACCTCATGGGCATGGTGCGACCAGGCCCGCTCGACCGGGTCGCGGACCAGCACGATGACCTTGACGCCCGGCAGGTCCCGCGTAAAACGCCGCGCGGCCAGAGGATGGTAGAGGTAATACGGGCTGGACTCGAAGGCGACGGGAGCCAGACCGGTCTGATCGGCGATGCGACGAACGGCGGCCCGGGTAGGAAAGTGCGCCCGATACCAGGCCAGGCCGCGCTCGTATGCAGTGTCGAAGTAATGGACGCCCTTGTGGCAGATGGGTTTGAGGACCGCCGGATGCTGGGCGAGCGCCCGGTACAGCGATGTGGTGCCGCAGCGCTGCCCGCCGCAGATCAACAGGCCCGGCAGGACACGAGACGAGGAGGTCAGACGTCCGAACGTCCGCGTCGAATGGCCGACGACGGCCCTGACGGAGGTCGGTACGCGCTCCCGCAGTGTTCGCTCGCTCAAACGGTGCTCCTGATGTTCCACAGTGGTCAAGCTATGCGGCGGTGGCCGCCGTGCCCCGCGCCTCGGCGCGCGGCCCCGCTTCGTGTGTTCGGTTCCCGGACGGGACGCTTCGCACCCTGCGTCGGCGCATGGCGCGTTCCGTGCCGCGCCCCGGTGCTTTGTGCATCGCGCCGGGGCGCGTGGTGTTTCGTGCATCGCGCTGACGCGCGCCGTGCTTCATGCATCGCGCTGACGCGCGATGTGCCGCAACAGTGTCGGCAGCAGCCAGCTGCCGAGCGCCCCCAGTGCCGCCCCCGCGTGCTCGGCCCGGTCTCCCATGTAGCGCGCGGCCAGATCCACCAGGTACAGCAGCGTCGTCGGCTCCGCCTCCGTGGGCGCGACCCCCATCGGCGCCAATACCGCCGATGCGTTGGCCGCCAGCAGCAGCACCGCCGTGGTCGGGTCCACCTGGTGGGTCACGATGTCGTCTTGGAGCCGGTAGTGGACCGCGTCGAACCCGTACGGGACGCCGGTCTCGAACCGCTCCAGGTCCCACAGGTAGATCACGTCGGCGCTCTCGCAGGTATTCCACGGCGACCAGTCACCGTGCCAGGCCCCGAACGTCAATTCGATGCGGGCGAACCGGTCCAGCAGGGTCGTCCCAGCCGCCACCAGCGTGTCGGCATCGGTGTCGCCCGCGCCCGACCGGCCGCGTTCCGACAGCGCCTTCAGGCGCGCCCGCAGCCTCGCGGCATAGTCCGATTCGCCCAGCGGCGACCGCGTCGTACCGTCGACCTCCGCCAGCTCCCGCATCGCCGCGAGACGACGGGCATCGCCGTGCTCGACCGGGTCGGTCCAGGCGGGGAGCGCCGAGGTGACCATGAGGCTGTGACCGCGCCAGGACCCCGCATGCAGCAGTGTGGGCACGCGGAGCCTGCGCAGACCGCCGAATTCACCGAGACGCCGCGTCGCCGCGGCCTCGGCCTCCACGAGCTCGCGCGTCAGCTCGTTGACGCCGAGTTTGGCGAACGCGACGGTCTGCGCCCGTCCGTCGAGAATTTGAAGCACCGGTTTGCGGTTCGCCCTTGCCGGGCCGATGTGGATGCTCAAATGGACCTCGTGGCCGAGCACCGTGCTGAGGTGATCGTCGATGCCCTCGGAGGCCGAGACCCGCAGGCGGTGCGGCAGCAGCAGCCGATCCAGACCCAGACGCAGCGCCCACACCGCCGCGTCACGCTTGGTGCGGGCGGCGCGCGCGGCGGGCCGGGAATACCTGGCGAGCGCCCCGGCGGCGACCTTCCTATTCGAAGCCGGGATCAGCACTCGCGGTCGCCGCCGGTTCGGCACGATGATGTACGGGCGGGTGTCGACATTGTTCGCCCGTGCCGCGGCCCGCGCCGCCGAGCGGCCCGAGCCGGGGCCCCGAGGAAGCGCGAACCGGTCCGGTCCGGGATACAGCTGACCGACCACCTCGGTGAGGTAGGTGGCGCGCCGACGCAGGTCCTCGGCGGTCTGCAGGGCTCTGCTCATGAGTTCTCCGTGGTCGTTCCCAGTGGCACCGGTGGCCGGTTGGCGGCGAGGAGCGCGTAGCTGAGAAGGGTGAGCAGCAGAGGGGTGACCAGGGCGTTGTAGTAGAACATCGACAGCAACGACAGTCCGATGACCGCCGAGGCGGCGATGCCGATCGCGGAGTGGTCGGATCGGAAGCGCCACAGCACCGCCAGACCGAACCCGAGATAGGCGCCGACGCCGACGAGGCCGTGCGCGAACAGCGCCTGCCACAACTGCCCGTTGCCTCCCAGGGTTCGGGCGCCGCAGCGCGGGCACTGCGCCGTGGGGCCGACGGCGATCGAGGACCCCGAGCCGAGCGTCTTGCGCGTCGAGCCGAACCCCAGCACAGGGGAGTGGTGCAGTACCAGTTCGGTGGCGGTCTCCGAGGAGAACGCGCGCCCGCCGTCAGAGTGGCCGTGGTCCAATCGCGCCTGCACGACCGACCCGAGCGGCGTGAGCACCACCAGGAGGAGGGCGGCGGCGCCGCCACCGGCGAGCGCGCCCATGCTCGCCGGCCGACCGGCGATGAGCAGCCGCGCGGCGGCGAAGACCGCGATCGCGGCCAGGCCCACCCACAGTCCTCGGTTCATCGAGTGCACGGCCGGAATGAGTGAGACCACCAGCAGCACGGTGGCCGCGATGCGCCAGCGTGTCGCGATCGGCAGGCAGAAAGCGGCGACGACGAGCCACACCACGGTGATGGCGAAGTTATTGCCCCAGGTGTTGGTGTAGCCCCAGGGGGCGGCCGGGCGTGGCGTCTCGTATCCGAGGAAGTCCATGGTCTGGGCTGCGGACGGATGGACCAGCGACTGGACGAAACCGTCGGCGGCCACCGATTCCGGCAGTAGCGCCTCGACCGGCGAGGTGTACTCGAATCCGCCCGCGAAGACGCCGAGCAGCCCACCGGCGACGGTGACGACGAACAGCCACGCCAGGAGTCGGACGAGCCGTTCCCGGGGGTAGCGGCCTTCGACGAGGAGGTTGTAGACCCACAGGGCGATGACCGTGATGCAGCAGTAGAAGCCGATCCGGAAGAGCGCTCCGGGCAGATTGGAGACCCACGAGCCGGGGACGGTCCCGGGCGGGTCGACGCCGAGGTTGGCCACGCTGAGTACGACGGCGAGGAGGAACAGCAGCCACCAGCCGAACGCGGGCGGGACGGCCACGGATCTGCGGCGCAGCAGATGCACGGTGCCGGCGGCGGCCACGAGCGGGATGATGAGGACGCCCATCCCCAGCGCCCACCACAGTGGATAGGCGGCGAGCAGCCAGGTGAGCGAACGGCCCTCTGTCGAGGACGGCGATTCGCCGAGGCGGGCGGTGCGGGCGGTCCTGGCCGCTCCGGTGAAGGTCATCGCGTCTCTGCCGCGGTCCGCCGCTCACCGGGCTGCTCGGCTTGCGCCGTGCCGGCGGGCTCACGCCGTTCATCCTGCGGCCCGTCGACCGGTCCGTCCACGACCGTGAGCGAATCGGTGGGTGTCTCGTCGACCGCGGCGGCGTGCCGCGAGCGGGGAAGCTCGTGCGGCCGGCCGCCGGGCATCGGTGCATCGTTCATCGGACCCAGCGAGTTCGGCAGCAGGACCGCGCCGAGCAGCGGCGTGTCGATCTGGCGCATGGCGGCCGCGGCGGCCGAGGTCTCCGCGATCGAGTCGCGCTGCGCCTGGACGACGAGGACGACCGCGTCGGCGTGCGCGGCCAGGAGCTGGGCGTCGGTCGAGCACGACAGCGGCGGCGCGTCGACGACGACGAACCGCTCCATTTCGGCGAGTTCGGTGAACGTCGCGGCGGCGGCCTCGCTGGTGGGCCCGGTGGCCCGCGCGGCGGCGCCCGGCCCGACGATGGACAGGCTCGGCTGCCTGGGCGCGGCGTGCCTGGTCTCGGACAATTCGACGCG
>JAJYSW010000065.1 GCA_021793335.1 Actinomycetes bacterium | reverse complement strand
GAAGGCGGCGGGATCGCGAGCGGATCGCCCCACCCAGCACATACCGTCCGGTCGGTATTTCGTGTACAGTGACAGGCGTTACCCCTTTCCGACACGACGAGGTGCCGAACACGACGATGACGACCACGACCCCTCCCCGCAGCGCCCCGCCCCCACTGGAGGTCGAAGACCTCGACGTGTCCTTCGGCGGCCTCAAAGCCCTCGACGGCGTGTCCTTCACAGTGGACCAAGGCGAGACCGTCGCCCTCATCGGACCGAACGGCGCGGGCAAGACCACCGTCTTCAACGCCGTATGCGCCCTCGTGCGCCCCCGGCGCGGAAACGTGCGGATCGCGGGACGTCCCGCGCCGCCCACCGCCCGGCTCCAGGCCGCCGGAGTCTCCCGCACCCTCCAAGGGCTCGGACTCTTCGAGCGGATGAGCGTGCTCGAGAACGTCCTCGTACCGCTCTCCGGCCTCCGCGCCCCCGCCCGCAGCGCCGAACGCGCCCACACGACCCTCGCCGAACTCGACCTCGCCGCGCTCGCCGACCGGCCCGCCGGAACCCTCCCGTACCCTGAGCGCAAACGCGTCGCGCTCGCGCGCGCCCTCGTCACCGAACCCGACCTCCTCCTGCTCGACGAACCCGCCGGCGGCCTCGGCGAGACCGACATCGCCGCGCTCGCCGAGACCGTCCGCGCGGTCGCGGGGCGCGGGTGCGCCGTCCTGCTCGTGGAACACCACGTCGACTTCGTCATGGACGTCGCCGACCGCGTGATCGTCCTCGACTTCGGCAAAGTCATCGCCTCCGGCCCTCCCGACCGGGTCCGAACCGACCCCGCCGTCGAAGAGGCGTACCTCGGCCTGGAGGCGGCATCATGAGCGCCCTGGAATGCCGGCGCCTGACCGTCGGCTACGGCGACGGAGCGCCCGTGCTCGACGAGCTGAGCCTGGACGTGCCCGACGGCGCGGTCCTCGCCCTGCTGGGAGCGAACGGCGCGGGGAAGACCACGCTCCTGCGAGCCCTCACCGGCCTGGCCCCGGTCGGCGGCGGCCGCATCCTGCTCGACGGCGCGGACCTGACCGGCCTGTCCACCGAGGACCGAATCCGGCGAGGACTGGCCCTCGTCCCCGAAGGACGCAGCGTCGTCGCCGAACTCACCGTCGAAGAGAACCTCCGCCTCGGCGCGCTGTGGCGACACCGCGGCCCGGCCCGCACCCGCGCCGTCGAGGCCGCCTACGAGCTGTTCGAACCGCTCGCCCGCCGCCGCGACGCGGCCGGGCACACCCTCTCCGGCGGCGAACGCCAGATGCTCGCCCTCGCCCGCGCCCTCGTCGCCGAACCCACGGTGCTGCTGCTCGACGAACCCTCGCTCGGACTCGCCCCGCTCGTGGTCGCCCAACTCCTCGGCGTCCTGCGCGACACCGCCGAACGCACCGGCCTGACCGTGCTCCTCGCCGAGCAGAACGTCACCGGAGCCCTGTCCATCGCCGACCGCGGCATGGTCCTGTCCCTCGGCGCGGTGGTCGCCGACCGGCCCGCCGCCGAACTCGCCGCCGACCCCGCGCTCCGGCGCGCCTACCTCGGATTCTGAAAGGAGGCCCCCGTGGAACGGTTCGTCTTCCTCCTCTCGAACGGACTCGCGCGCGGCGCCGTCCTGGCGCTGTTCGCCCTGTCCCTCGTCATCGTCTGGCGCGCGGCCCGCGTCGTGAACTTCGCTCAGGCCGCCATGGCCGTGGTCGCCGTATACGCCGCCTTCGCCCTGACCGCGGCCTCCGGCTCGTACTGGATCGGACTCCTCGGCGGGCTCCTCACCGGGGCGCTACTCGGCGCGGCCGTCGAACGCGGCCTCATGCGACGCCTCCCGAACCGGACACCCCTACCCGGCATGATCTGCGCCATCGGACTGGTCATGGTGCTCCAGGCCGGCCTCGCGATCGCCTTCGGCCCCCAGCACCGGCCGATGCGCCCGCCGTTCTCCGAGAGCCCCATCGTGATCGGCGGCGTCCCCGTGCTCTCCCCCTACAACCTGTTCGTCCTCGCCACGGCCGCGGCAGTGATGGGCGCGCTCGCGCTCCTGTTCGCCAAGACCTCCCTCGGGCTGCGGCTGCGGGCTGCGGCCTTCGCCCCCGAGACCTCCCGACTGCTCGGCGTGCGCGTGCCGCGGATGGCGACCATCGGCTGGACGCTCTCGCTGGCCACCGCGTCCCTCGCGGCACTGCTGCTCGTGCCCGTCGAACTCGGCCTCAACCCGCACTCGGTCGACCTGCTGTTCGTCAACGCCTTCGCGGTGGCCGTGGTCGGCGGACTCGACTCGCCGATCGGTGCACTCACGGCCGGACTCGGCATCGGCGTGCTCGTCAGCCTCGTCACCGGATACGTCTCGGCCGCCGCCGCCCCGCTGGCCGTCCTGGCTCTGCTGACGGCCGTGCTCCTGCTGCGGCCCGGCGGGCTCTTCGCCGCGAAGGAGGCCAGAACAGCATGAGACTCACCCTGCGCGCCGCAGCGATCACCCTGGCCGCGATCGCCGCGACCTTCGGCCTCGACCCCTTCCGCAACTACCAGCTCGCCACCGCCGCCGGCGTCTTCGCCGCCGTCGCCGGACTGACAGTCCTCATAGGGCTCACCGGTCAGCTCTCCCTCGGCCACGCGGTCCTCATGGCCGCCGGCGGCTACGGCTACGCGGCCGCCGCCACGGCCACCGCGGACGTCGCGCCCCTGCCGGTCGCCCTCCTCGCCGGACTCATCGGCGCCGCGCTCACCGCCGGCATCCTCGGACTCCTGCTCGGCCTGGCGGCCGCCCGACTCCACGGCCCCTACCTCGCCGGACTCACCCTCGCCCTGGTCATCGCCCTGCCCTCGGCGGCGAACGTGCTCCCGCTCGGCGGCGAACAAGGCCGATCGGCCCCGCTCCTCCCCGTGCCCGAAGCGCTCTCCTCCCTCATCGCGATCGAGCAGTGGCACGCGTGGCTCGCGATCGTCATCAGCGCGGCGGCCGTGACACCGCTCGTCGCGCTCCGCTCGGGACGCCACGGCCTGCGCATGCGCGCCGTACTCGACGACGAGACCGCCGCACGACTGTCCGGAGTGAACCCCGGCCCGGTCAAGACCGGCGCGTTCGTCGCCGGCGCGATCCCCGCCGGGCTCGGCGGAGCGGCGCTGGCCGTCGCCACCCAGCAGGTCGCCCCCGGCGGCTACGGGATCGCCTTCTCCCTGCTGCTCGTAGTCGCCGCCGTCCTCGGCGGCCTCGGCAGCATCGGCGGGGCCGCGATCGGCTCCGTCCTCGTCGTCGCCCTGCCCTGGCTGATCGACACGGCCGCCGAGGCCGTCCCCGCCGACCTCGGGCGGCGCCTGGACGGCAACCTCGCCGTCCTCCTGTTCGGCGCGGTCGTCATCGCGGTGACCCTCGCCCGGCCCGAGGGCATCGCCGGCCTCCTGACCGGTCTCCGCCGCCCGAAGACCGCACCGTCCGAACCGGCCCCGACGCCTCCCGGCGAGGCGCCCCCTTCCAACGACTCGAAGCCTTCCACGAACACAGAGAGGTGATCGGAATGCACACCCCCACCGGAACCACGGTCGTCGCGGCCCTGACGGCCGCGGCGCTCCTCGGACTGGTCGCATGCAGCACCCCCGGCGAGGACGACACGCCCGGCGTCACCGACGACACGGTGACCATCGGCACCCACCAGCCGCTCACCGGCCCGGCCGCCGCCGGCTACTCCACGATCTCCGCGGCCACCGCGGCCTACTTCGCCTACGTCAACGACAACGGCGGCATCCACGGCCGCGACATCGAGTACATCGTCAAAGACGACGCATACGACCCGGCCAACACCCAGACCGCGGTACGCCAGCTCGTCACCGAGGACCGGGTCTTCGCCATCGTCAACGGCCTCGGCACGCCCACCCACGCCTCCGTGCTCGACTACCTGGACGAACAGGAGGTGCCCGACCTGTTCGTCTCCTCCGGATCGCTCACCTGGAACCAGCCGGGCGTCTACCCGAACACCTTCGCCTTCAACGCCGACTACGTCACCGAGGGCGCGGCCCTGGCGCAGTACGCGATCGAGCAGCGCCCCGATGCGACGATCTGCGTCCTCGGACAGGACGACGACTACGGCGAAGGCGTCCTCGAAGGCGTCGAAGCCGTCGTGGGCGGCAACGAGATCGCCGAGATACAGACCTACTCCACCGCCAACGAGGACCTCACCGCCCAGATCGGGGCCATGATGGAGGCCGGCTGCGAAGTCAACATCCTCGCCACCATCAACGGCTTCACCGCCATGGCGGTCGGCACGGCCGCCGCACTCGACTGGTTCCCGCAGTGGTACGTCTCCTCCTCCGGCGGCGACTACCCGACGCTCGCCGGCTACCTCGGCGAGGACACCGCCCCCCTGCTCCTCCAGGGCATGGTCAGCGTGAACTACCTGCCGTTCAGCCCCGACGACGACTGGGTCGAACTGTTCCACCGGATCAACGAGGAGTACAACGACGGCGCGCCGTTCACCGGCAACACCGTCTTCGGCATGAGCGTGGGCTACCTCTTCGCCGAGGCGCTCGCCGCCGCCGGCGAGGACCCCACGCGCGAATCCCTCGTCGCGGCCATCGAATCCGGCGACCTGCTCGGCAACGGCATCGTGCCGCTCTCCTACGGCGAAGACGACCACGCGGCCTACCGCGGCGTCGGCATCACGACCGTCGACGACGGCGTGCAGGACTACGTGGGCACCACCTACAGCGTCGCCGCCGGCCAGGTGACGACCGTCGAGGCCGAACCGGTGCCGCTGGAGCACGAGGGCATCCCGCAGCCGCCGCAATAAGACGGCCGCGAGCGCCCACCCGCTCGGGCGCCCCGCCCGGCGCCCGAGCGAACCGACTGGAAAGGAAACCGAATGACGGAGCCACCCGCGGCGCCAGGACTCGATGTGCAGGGCCTGGACCGTTGGCTGACTCGCAGGCACCCGGCCCTGGCCGGCGACGGGCCGCTGCGGGCCGCGCTGATCGACGGCGGCCGCAGCAACCTCACCTACCGGGTGGACGGCGCGGCCGTACCGCTCGTGCTGCGCCGCCCGCCCCTGGGCCACGTCCTGTCCACGGCGCACGACATGCGCCGCGAACACCGGGTCGTCTCGGCGCTGCACGGCATCGTCCCCGTGCCGCCCACCGTCGACCTCGTCGACGACACCGAGGCGAACGAGGTGACCGGCACGGACTTCTTCCTCATGGAGCACGTCGCCGGCCAAGTGCTGTCCCGCCCCGAGCAGAACGGGCGATGGACACCCGCCGGCCTGCGAAGGCTCGGCCTCGAACTGGCCGAAGTCCTGGCCGAGCTGCACGCGGTGGACCCCGAGACCGTCGGCCTGGGCGACTTCGGCCGCCCCCGCGGCTACCTCGACCGGCAGATGAGGACCTGGCGCCGCCAGTACGACGCTTCCCGCTCGCGCGAGCTCCCCGCCCTCGACGCGCTCCAGGAGCGCCTCGCGCGCTCCGTCCCCGAAAGCGGGGCGCGCTCGGGCATCGTCCACGGCGATTACCGGCTCGACAACCTGATCGTCGCGGGCGACCCCGACGCGCCGCGTGTCGCCGCCGTCCTCGACTGGGAGATGGCCACGCTCGGCGACCCGCTCGTGGACCTCGGCATGCTCGGGATGTACTGGCACATCCGCGACCTGCCCGGCGGCGAGGCCGCCTCGGGCGCGGTCGTGCCCGAGGCCGGCTACCCGGCGTTCGCGGAGCTGGCCGACGCCTACGCCGCCCGCGCCGGGACCGCCGTGCCCGACCTGTCCTGGTACCGGGCGTTCGCCTGCTACAAACTCGCGGTGATCTTGGAGGGCATCCACTACCGCTATACCGGCGGGCAGACCGTCGGCGAAGGGTTCGACACGATCGGCGATCTGGTGACGCCGCTGGCCGACGAAGGGCTGGCGCGGGCGTCGGCCGGAAAGGACACATGATGGAGTTCGCCCCCGACGCGCTCACCCGCGCGAAAACCGAGGCCGTGCGCGCCTTCCTCGACGAGTGCGTGATACCCGCCGAACCCGTGCTGGCGGCCGAGGTCGAGGCCACCCCCGACGACTGGTCGCCGCGCCCCGTCGTCCGAGCCCTCCAGCGGGCCGCCCGCGAACGGGGACTGTGGAACCTGTTCCTGCCCGGAGTGCACGGCGGCGAGCTGACCAACCTCCAATATGCGCCCGTGGCCGAACTGTCCGGACGCAGCCCCCGGCTCGCCCCCGTGGCGATGAACTGCGCCGCCCCCGACACCGGCAACATGGAGCTGCTCGCCCAGTTCGGCTCGCCCGAACAGCGCGCCGAATGGCTCGAACCGCTCCTGGAGGGGCGCATCCGCTCGGCGTTCTGCATGACCGAGCCCGCGGTGGCCTCCTCGGACGCCTCCCAGATCGCCACCGGCATCCGCCGCGAGGGCGAGCAGTACGTCATCAACGGCCGCAAGTGGTTCGCCACCGGGGCGATGAACCCCGACTGCGCGATCCTCATCGTCATGGGCAAGACCGACCCCGAGGGGCCCCGCCACCGGCAGCAGTCGATGATCCTGGTCCCGCGCAAGACCCCCGGCGTGACCGTGGTCCGCTCCCTGCCCGTGTTCGGCTACGACGACCGCGACCACGGCGGCCACGCCGAGATCCTCTTCGAGAACGTCCGCGTGCCCGCCGCGAACCTCATCGGCGAGGAGGGCAGCGGCTTCGCGATCGCCCAGGCCCGCCTCGGTCCCGGGCGCGTCCACCACTGCATGCGGGCGATCGGCATGGCCGAACGCGCCCTCGACCTCGTCCGCGAACGCGCGAGCGAACGCACCGCGTTCGGCGGCCTCCTCGCCGACAAGGGCACCGTCCGCACCTGGGCGGCCGAGTCCCGCATCGAAGTGGAGGCCCTGCGGCTGCTGGTGCTCAAGACCGCCTGGCTCATGGACACCGTCGGCAACAAACAGGCCATGACCGAAATCCAGGCCATCAAGATCGCCGTGCCGCGCGCCGTGCAGCGCATCCTCGACCGCGCGATCCAGCTGTTCGGCGCCGCCGGGCTGTCCCACGAGCAGCCACTGGCCGAGATGTTCGCCGCCGCGCGCGCCATGCGCCTTGCCGACGGCCCCGACGAGGTCCACCTGGCCGCGCTCGGCAAGGCCGAGCTGCGGCCCCGAACGCCGACCGCACCCCACTGACGACAGGAGGCAACCTTGACGCACCGAACCGACGCCGCCGTCGACGGCCCCGGCCACGGCACCCTCTCGATCGCGAGCATCCTCGCCGAGACCGCCCGCCGCCGCCCCGACCGACCCGCCCTGCACTTCATGGGCCGCGCCGTCTCCTACGGCGACCTGTGGAACCAGACCCGCGCGTACGCGGGCGCGCTCGCCGCCCGGGGGATCGGCCCCGGCTCCCGCGTGGCGATGATCGTCCCGAACGTGCCCGACTTCCCGCGCGTCTACTACGCCGCGTTGGCGCTCGGCGCGGTCGTGGTCCCGATCCACCTGCTGTTCAAGGCCGAGGAGATCGCGTTCGTCCTCCAGGACGCCGAGGCCGATCTCCTCGTGGCCGCCGCGCCCCTGCTCGCCGAGGCGGCCCCGGCCGCCGCTCGCGCGGGTGTACCGCTGACGACGGTCCTGGCCCCCGAGGGCCTGGAGCTCGGCGGAGCACTCGTGTCCAGGCTGGAGGCCGAGGCCGCATCGGCGAGCCCGATCCTCCGCCACACCCCGGTCAATCCGCTCGCCGCCGCGACCGTCCTCTACACCTCCGGCACCACCGGTACGCCGAAAGGAGCGGTCGGTTCGCACCTGGCGATGGTCGAACAGGTCCACTGCTCGCTCATCGACTCCTTCGACCTGCGGGCCGAGGACGTGGTCTACGGCGGCCTGCCGTTCTTCCACTCCTTCGGGCAGATGGCCGTGCTGAACATCGCCTTCCGTGCCGGGGCCTCGATCATCCTGCTGCCGAAGTTCGATCCCGACGAGGCGCTCGAACTCCTGGTGCGGCACGAGGCGAGCGTCTTCACGGCCGTCCCGACGAACTTCGCGGGCATGGTCGCGGCCGCTGAACGCAACCCCGCCCGCCCGCCGCTGCGGTACGCGGTCTCCGGCGGGGCGGCGCTGCCACCGGCGCTGCTGGAGGCGTTCGAACGGGCCTATGGCGCGGAGGTCCACGAGGGCTACGGCCTGACCGAGACCTCGCCGTCGTGCACCTTCAACGCCGTGCACGAGCCGATCCGACCCGGCACCGTGGGCCGTCCCATATGGGGTGTGGACGTCGCCGTCGCCGAGGCGGAGACCGAGGGCAGGATCGAGCTGATCGAGGAGCCGGACACGCTCGGTGAGATCGTGGTGCGCGGGCACAACCTCATGAAGGGCTATCTCGGGCGGCCCGACGCCACCGAGGCGGCCGTCGTGGACGGCTGGTTCCGCACCGGTGACCTCGGCACCGTGGACGCCGAGGGCGTCGTCACGATCGTGGACCGCAAGAAGGACATGATCATCCGCAACGGATACAACGTGTATCCCACCGAAGTGGAGGCCGTGCTCTCGCGCTGTCCGGGCGTCGCGCTCGCCGCGGTGTTCGGCCTGCCGCACGAGACGCACGGCCAGGAGGTCCACGCCGCCGTCGTGCCCGCCGCAGGGGCGGACCTGGACGCCGACGCCGTGGTGGCCCACGTGAAGGAGCGAGTCGCGGCCTATAAGTATCCGCGGACGGTGCACATCGTGGACGAACTCCCGATCGGGGCGAGCGGCAAGGTCCTCAAACGGGAGCTGGTGGCGAGATTCCGCCGATAGCGGCGCAACCGGTCCCCTCTCACCTGGCCGCGGCGTCCCGTGAGGAGCCGGGAACACCGACCGCCGGCGCGGCCTCTGCAATGGCTGGTCGTCGCCGGGGCCGCTCGTGCGCCGGCGCCCGCGAGCCGACCATGGAGGGTGCGCAATGACCGATACCGCAGGGGCGACGCACGTGGCCGCCTATGTCGTGTTCGACGGCATGGTCCTCATCCAGCGCAGGGCGGCGGACCGCCGCTTCCTGCCCGGAGCCTGGGACGTGATCGGCGGCGCCATCGAGGAGGGCGAGACCGCACTCGACGCGCTGCTGCGAGAGACGGCCGAGGAGGCGGGCATCGGCCTCGCGGCGGTGAGCGACTGGATCACCCGCACCGAGTTCGAGGCCGACGGCCGGACCTGCGTGGAGATCGGGGCGCTGGCCTGGCCGAAGAGCGGCGGGCCGAGGCTCGAAGACGGCAAGGCGTCCGCTTTCGCCCTCGTGGGCGACGTCGCCTCCTTCACGGAGGACAACGAGGCCCGCGGCTACACTTCGCTGCTCGATGACACGGTGGGGGCGGCGCTCGCAGCGCTCCGCTCGGGCGCCGATCTGGGAAGGCGCCCGGTCGCCGCCGAGTGAGCCGAGGGCCGCCGGGGCCGTGCCCCGTGTGCCGCGAGCGGACCGGCAACTCCGTCCCCCGACGCCATCGCCGATCGCGAGCGGTTGCGCGATGCGCTGATCGACGCCGACACCGGGCGCGAGGAGTTCACGCGCTCGAAGAACGCCCCGCTGCGGCGGTCCGCGGGCGAGACCACCCTGCACGACCGGCTGCGTCCCGCCCGGGGCCGCCTCGTCGGCTGAGGCACGCCCGGGCGTCGCAGCGGCTCACCGCCAGTCGAGTCGTTCGGTCACCGCGGCCCTGATCCGCTCGGGGATCGGGACCGGGCGGCCGCCCTCGCGGTCCACGAATACGTGCGTGAACTTCCCGAGCGCCAGCGCTGCGCTCCGGTCGGCGGCGCCTTCGCGCAGGATCGCCAGGTCCCACGTGATGGAGGTGCTCCCGAGCCGGGCGACGGCGACGTCCACTTCGAGCGGTTCGGGGAACGCGGCCGAGGCGAGGAACTCGCACGAGGTCGCCCGCGCCACCCCGATCACCGGGCCGGAGACGTCCAGTCCGCCGTAGCGGATCATCCAGGCGTTCACCGCCGTATCCATGGCCTCGTAGTACACGGCGTTGTTCATGTGGCTGTATTGGTCGTTGTCATTCCAGCGCAGTGGAAACGGGTGACGGTAACCGATCATGGTCGCTCCTTCGGTGCTTCGGGGCCGATCAGTCCGGCGCAGGTGGCCGCGGGCGGCGCGGATCCACTCTAGGCTGGGTCGCACACCGGCTGACAATCATGCATACTAGATACAGACCGACCGGTCGGAATGTTCGGCTCGGGTCGGTGAGGATCGGAGAGACGATGACGCTGCTGGACACCGACCGCTACGCCTTCCAGGACCTGCTCACGCCCGTGGAGCGCGAGGCGGCGCTCCGAGTTCGCGAATTCATGGAGCGCGAGGTCCGCCCCATCGCGGACGAGTACTGGGAACGCGCCGAATTCCCGCACCACCTCGTCCCCGGCATCGCAGCGACCGGCCTGTTCGGCGCGATGTGGCCCGAAACGGCCCGATTCGAGAACAGCGCCGTATTCCGCGGCTGGGCCGCCCTCGAACTGGCGCGAGTCGACCCTTCCTTCGCCACCTTCGTCGGCGTGACCAGCGGACTGGCGATGGGATCGATCGGTATCTGCGGCTCCGAGGAACAGCGCGCGGCCTGGCTGCCGCCGATGGGCCGCGGCGAGACCGTCGGCGCGTTCGGCCTGACCGAGCCCTTCGCCGGCTCCGACACCGCCCGCGGCCTGCGCGCCACCGCCGTCCGCGAGGGCGACCGGTGGCTCCTCAACGGAGCCAAACGCTGGATCGGCAACGCCACCTTCGCCGACGTCACCGTCATCTGGGCCAAGGACACCGCCGACGACCAGGTCAAAGGCTTCCTCGTCCGCAAGGACGCCCCCGGGTTCAACGCCGTCAAGATCGAACGCAAGCAGGCCCTGCGCTCCGTCCAGAACGCCGACATCACGCTGGTCGACGTCGCCGTCCCCGAATCCGACCGGCTCCAGCGCGCCGACTCCTTCCGCGACGTCGCCAAGGTCCTGCGAGCCACCCGCGCCGAGGTCGCCTGGCAGGCCGTCGGCGTCGCCGTCGGCGCCTACGAGGCCGCCGTGCGGTACGCCGCCGAGCGGGAACAGTTCGGCAGGCCCATCGCCTCCTACCAGCTCGTACAGGACAAGCTCGCCAGCTCCCTGGCCAATATCACCGCGAGCATCGCCATGTGCGTCCGCGTCTCCCAGCTACAGGACGAGGGCCGCCAGAGCGACGAGCACTCCGCCATGGCCAAGGCGTTCACCACCACGCGCATGCGAGAAACCGTCGGCTGGTGCCGCGACATCCTCGGCGGCAACGGCATCCAGCTCGACCACGGCGTCGCGCGCTACTTCGCCGACGCCGAGGCCGTCTACTCCTACGAGGGCACCCGCGACATGAACACGCTCATCGTCGGCCGCGCCATCACCGGACACCAGGCGTTCGCCTGACCGACGCCACCGTACAAGGAGGATCACATGACCGAGGCGTACATCGTCGCCACCGCACGCTCACCGATCGGGCGGGCGCACAAGGGATCGCTCAAGGACGTGCGCGCCGACGACCTCGCCGCGCAGATGGTGCGCGCCGCCGTCGACCGGGTGCCCGGGCTCGACCCCGCCCGCATCGACGACCTGATGCTCGGCTGCGGGCTGCCCGGCGGAAGGCAGGGCATGAACATGGCCCGCATCGTGGCCGTGCTGCTCGGTTGGGACACCGTCCCCGGCGCCACCGTCACCCGATACTGCTCGTCGAGCCTCCAGACCACCCGCATGGCCTTCCACGCGATCAAGGCCGGCGAAGGCGACGTCTTCGTCTCCGCCGGCGTCGAATCGGTCAGCGGCATGGACATCGGGTCGAGCGACCTTATCCCCGGCGAGGACCTGGACAATCCCGCCTTCGCCGACGCGCTGGCCCGCACCGGGGAGCGCGCCGCAGCGGGAGCGCCGACTTGGACGGACCCGCGCGAACGCGGCCTGCTGCCCGATGCGTACATCGCGATGGGTCAGACCGCCGAGAACGTGGCCGGGCTGCGCGGCATCACCCGCGAGGAACAGGACGCCTACGCCGCCCGCAGCCAGCAGCGTGCTGAGCGGGCGATCGCCGATGGCTTCTGGGAACGCGACATCACTCCGGTCACGCTCGCCGACGGCACCGAGGTCACCGCTGACGACGGCCCCAGACCCGGCACCACCGTCGAGAAACTGGCGGTGCTGGACCCGGTGTTCCGACCCGACGGCACCGTCACCGCGGGCAACGCCTGCCCGTTGAACGACGGCGCCGCCGCCGTGGTCGTCGTCTCCGAGCGAATCGTGGACGAGCTCGGACTCCAGCCGCTCGCCCGGATCGTCTCCACCGGTGTCAGCGGCCTTTCTCCCGAGATCATGGGGCTCGGCCCGGTAGAGGCGAGCCGGCAGGCCCTCGCTCGGGCCGGCCTGACGATCGAGGACATGGACCTCGTCGAGATCAACGAGGCGTTCGCCGCCCAGGTGATCCCCTCCGCGCGGGATCTCGGCGTCGACCCCGAGCGCCTGAACGTCAAGGGCGGGGCGATCGCAGTCGGGCACCCCTTCGGCATGACCGGCGCGCGCATCACCTCCACGCTCCTCAACGCGCTCGCCGACACCGGCGGACGCCGTGGACTGGAGACGATGTGCGTGGGCGGCGGCCAGGGCATGGCCATGGTGCTCGAAAGGCCATAGCAGTCCTCTGTGCACTCACAGGCGAAAGTTTCACGAGTGTCGAATGCTGCGTGTGTGTTCTGATCGGTCATCAGAGGATGCCATGGGACTCATTTCAAGTCGACGGCTGCGCGTAGTCGACCGGGGTTTGGAGGGCTTTGGCGACCCGGGCGACCGGTGCGGGTCGCAGCAGGCCTGATCGAGCAGGCCCCAGCTCGTGATCCGGGCGAATATGCGCTCGCCGCGTTTGCATGGCTATCTCCGCCTCTGGCGTGGCTTCCAGACCGGGTAGATCCGGTTCGTGGCCGTTGAATGGAAGAAGGCGGCGAAATAGGCGACGCCGGGAAGCAGGAGCAGCGTCCACACCAGGATCGGGCCGGTGAAGTCCGGGCCGTACCCGGTCGAGGCGTGGAAGGGAACGTCGGCGGATGCGCTGACTGCGACGATCGCGAGACCGGATGACCAGAGCGTGCACGGGATCGCGAAGAGCTTCCACAGCAATGAAGGCACCTCGTCGAGCGGCCGGAGCGTCCGCTCAGGGAATTTCCAAGGCCGTAGCCGAAGATACTGCACTGCCCAGCAGCATGCTGCAAGCACGAGCCCCACCGGCAGCAGTGGCAGGACGGGATGCTCGAGCATCCATTCAGCATCAGAGGGGTCGCTGACGAGAACGAACCCGGCATCGTCATCTCCTCACCCCAGCCCGGAACTCGTCGAACGCGTGCCGAAGACCACGCGGTGCGAGGTCGTCGGCGGATGCGAGAGCGGTCAGGCGGAGTCGGCCGTACCGGATGGCTCCCATGCCGGTGTGCGCCGGTTCGGTCCGGGCCGATCAGATGGCCTCGCCGTTGCCTCCGATGGGTCATGTGGCAAGGATCTTGCGGGCGAGCATGATGGCGAACTTCGGCTCGTCCTCGCCCGCAATGGTGACGCGCACGAGGGCGGCTTCGCCACGCACTCCTGGTCCGGGGATTCGGGCGAGCCACATGCTTTCTGGAAGCCCCGCCATCGGCACTGGCGGGTGCCGAGGTGTCTCGATCGCGGTGAGGAGGACTCGCCGGAGGGCTTCGGCCTCAGGAGTTTCCGGAATGGCCCGGACGGGTGCAGGCCGTCCGGGCCGCTTCCCGGTTCTTCACGCGGGCACGTACAGGGTGATCGTCCGGGCCACGAGTGCGGGCTTCTCCGAACCCTCGATCTCGACGGTGACGTCGTACTCCGCGCGCACCCCCCGCGCCGTCCCTTCTGTGGAGGCGAGCTCGACGACGGCCCGCACTCGCGACCCGGCCGCCACCGGCTGGAGGAACCGGAGCCGGTCGAGCCCGTAGTTCACCGACATGGCGAGTCCGCCGATCGTGAAGAGCCCCTGCGTGAGCGCCG
>JAJYSW010000064.1 GCA_021793335.1 Actinomycetes bacterium | reverse complement strand
CTACCTCGTGCAAGAACTCGGCGTCCCCGCGACGCAGTGCCTCGTCATAGCCGCCTCCACGGCGGGCGCGGATCGCATCCGCCGTGAGCTGACCGCACTGCTGGGCCGGGAGTCCTCGACGATCACCGTCGCCGAGTTCGCCGACTTCGCCACCGCCGCCCCGCCGGAGCTGGGCCACCTGTTCATCGACGACCTGCCGCGCATGCCGATGCGGCTGTACCGCCGGCTCATGGAGCACCGCGGCCCCGAATCCGACGTCACCGCCACCGGCGACCCCGATTCGGCGCTGTGCGAGGGGCCCGCCGCGTTCGGCGCGTTCGCCGAGCGGTTCTCGCACGCCCACGTCGTGCGGCTGTCGCGAAACCACCGCAGCCCCGCTGCGCTGCTCGTCGCCGCCTCGCAGGTCATCGAGCCGATCAGCCGTGTTCCCGGCCGGCTCACCCAGCCGCAGCGCCCGGCGCTCGAAGGCTCGGGGATCGGCCGTTGCTACGCGATCGACGATGACGACGAGGCGCGCTTCGTCGAACGGCTCACCGATCGCCTGGCCGAGCTCGGCGTCGACGACGACGAGGTGTGCGTGATCGGCCCCGGCGGCGTCTCGGTCGCCGAGGCCGCCGACGAGGAGTACCGGGTGGTGTGCCTGACGGGGATGACGGCCGAGGCGTGGCCGAACACGCCGCAGGCGCGCCGGGAACTGTACGTCGCGCTCAGCCGTACCCGTGATCTGGCCTATGTCAGCCACACCGGTGACGGTTCACCGCTGCTGACTGATGTGGACCAAGGCCTGTTCAGTCCCTTCGGGATGGTCCCTGTGACGCGATCGGGCCCTGAGCAGCCGCGACTGCTCTGAAACCGGAGCATGCGGCAACACGGAGTTCCCGCGCGGAGACGCACCGGTAGGCCACAATAGGTCGGGTAACCACACCCGATCAGAGGAGGCCCGATGGAGCACACCGAAGAGGACACCGTGCCTCTGCACCGGCCGGATGCTCCAGTATGGTCGCCGTTCGCGCCCGAGGGCGCGGACCGGGAGCCCGACGTACCGCCGGGCGCGGACCGGGAGTCCGGCGCGCCGTCGCGCTCGGCCCAGGAATCGGGGGCGCCGCCGGAGACGGAACGGGGCCCTGCCGCCTCCCGAACGGACGGTGAACCCTGGGACCGGCATCGCGCCCCCGGCTCGATGCCGCACACCGACCGATCGCCCGAACCCGAGCTGGCCTCGCCCGACAGTGCGGCCCAGCAGGTCGGTGCGCCCCCGAGCCAGGCCCCGGAACCGCACCGGTATCACAACGGCCCAGTGCAGGACCGATCGCCGGGCCCGCCCGCCGTGCCCGGACAACAGCCGAGCCCGGCCGCGATGGTGCCGGTACCGGTGTTCCCCGATCAGCCGGGCGCTCTCGAACGCGTCGGCGTCACCGCCGACGACTTCGCCAGCCGTCGTGTCGTCCCACCGAGCGCGCCGGTCGCCGAGACCGGCCTGCGCGGCGCGCTCCACCGGCTGACCTTCGGTCTCCTCGCCCTCCCTCCCGGACCGCGCGAGCGGGCCCGGCAGCACGCGATCGAGACCGTACGGCGCAACTTCGGGGGCCTGCGTCAGGTCACCGTCGTGAACCCCAAGGGCGGAGCCGGCAAGACCGTCGCGGCGCTCATGCTCGCCATGACGTTCGGCCGACACCGAGGCGGCTACGTCCTGGCCTGGGACAACAACGAGACGCAGGGAACGCTCGGTATGCGGGCCCAGCAGGACTTCCACATCCGCACCGTCCGCGACCTACTCCGCGACCTCGACCATTTCAAGGGCCCGACCGGCCGGGTCGGCGATCTGTCGCAGTACGTCCGCTCGCAGGGCGGGGCGATGTTCGACGTCCTCGCCTCGGATGAATCGGCCACGGCCGGAGAGATGCTCACGGCGCAGGCGTTCGGGGAACTGCGCGAAGCCGTCTCGCGCTTCTATAAGCTCATCGTCGTCGACACCGGGAACAACGTCCGCGCCGAGAACTGGCAGTCGGCGATCGACGCGACCGACCAGCTGGTGGTGACGATGTCGGCCAGGGGCGACTCGGCCGAGACGGCGGCCCGGATGCTCGACCACCTGGAACAGACCGGCCGCAGGGACCTGGTGCGGGACGCGGTCTCGGTGGTCTCGATGCCCGCCCACCGAAAAGACGTGGATCTGCCTGCGGTGCAACGGCACTTCGCGGCCAGAACGAGGGCGGTGCTGCTGGCTCCCTATGAGAAGCTGCTGGATTCGGGAGAGCCGATCCGCTACGAATCGCTGAGCAAGGCGTCGCTGGAGGCGTGGCTTCGGATCGGTTCGGCGGTGGCCGAAGGCCTGTGAAGGTCCAGGAGCGCCACGAGTCCGTCCGCGGCATCGGCGAGGCGGCCGCCGTCCTCATCGGCATGACCCACCACGAACGCGCCCTGGATGAACACCAGGAGCGTCCGCGCCAATCGGACCGGGTCGACCTGATCGGACATCGTTCCCGTATCGGCCGCGCGTGCCAGGATCGCGGTCAGATCGCGTTCGAGCTCCGCCCAGGCCTCCTGGACACGTCGCATGGTGGCCGGGTCATCGGCGAGCTCAACGGCCGCACGGACGATGAAACCGCCTTCCTTGCTGTGCCGGGCCACCACTTCGAGGATGTCGCCGACGACTCCCGGGGCGTCCGGGCCTTCGGCGTCGGGCCGGTCCAGGGCTCGGCGAGCGATCGCGCGCACCTCGGGTTCGGTGTCCTCGCGGTAGCGGGCGAGCGCGGTGATGTACAGCTGATGCTTCGAACCGAAGGCCGAATAGAGGCCCGCCCGGTTCATGCCCGTGGCCGCCACGAGGTCCGACATGGAGGTCGCCGCGAAACCATGTTCCAGGAATACCCTGGTGGCGGCGCGGAGCACTCTGTCCAAATCGGCATTTTTATTTCTGCTCACATTTGAACCGTATCGACACTCGACACCACGGGTCAATGGCCTGTGTCCTGTCGCCTACGCTGCGAAGCCCCCGTGAAGGGCTCCACTCACCGCGCGGCCGCCTTGACACCCCGTAGCGCCGCCGGACAGAATGGGTCCAAACTCAATAGGCGCCCCGTGGGGAAAGTCCGGTCGGAAGCCGGCGCTGACCCGCAGCGGTAGTCGCGGTTCGATTTCGAATACCGGCCGAGCAATGCCCCTCTCAGCAGTCTCGGCACCACCCGCGTGAGCCCGAATGCCCACTGGCCGCCGCCATCCGTCATCAACGCCTGTCGTGGTCTACAGGCGCTTGCGGCGCCGCCGCCTGCCGAAGACCTCGCCCGCGCTTCAGAAAGGTCAGGCAATGCGCCACCCGTCGACACCGAGCACGTTCACGGCTCGCCGACTTCGCCGAGAAGGACCCCTGCTCAGCACCGCGGCCGCCGCAGTGCTGCTCACCGTCGCACTCGCCTCACCGGCTCACGCCCAAGAGGACGCGCCGTTCTCCGATCCCGCCGGCGCGGCCGCCTCCTGGCTCGCCGCCCAATCCGACGGAACCGGCTGGCAGGCCGGCGGCGCACCCGACGTCGCCACCACACTCGACTCCCTCATCGGCCTCATGGCCGCGCGCGTCGGCGGCGACCAGGTGCAGACCGGCCTCGAATGGCTCAACGAGCCCGACGTGCTGGCCCCCTACATCTACCCCGACGGCGAAACCGAAGACGCCCCGATCGCACCCGGCGCGGCCGGCAAACTCATGTACGTCGTGGCCACCGCAGGCGGCGACCCCTCGGACTTCGGCGGCGTCAAACTCGCCGACGAGGTCGCCGCCACCCCGGCCGAGGAACTCGGCACCTTCGACGGCGGCACGCTGTCCTGGGCCGCGCTCGGCCTCTCGCGCACCGAAGACGGTGTGAGCGACGCGATCGCCGACGCGCTGCTGGCCGCCCAATGCGACGACGGCGGGTTCTCCTTCTCCGTCCCCGAGGACGAGGACTGCGTCGGCGACATCGACACGACCGGTCTCGCCGTCTCGGCGTTGACCGTCCTCGGCGACGATGCGGCCGAGACGCGCGCCGACGCGGTCCAGTGGCTCCAAGAGCACCAGGGCGAGGACGGCTCCTTCGACGGCGGGTACGGCGCGAACGCGAACTCGACGGCGATGGCCGCGCAGGCGCTGCTGACCTCCGGTGACACCGCCGATGCCGCGGAAGCGGCCGTCGCGCACCTCATCGAGCTCCAGATCGGCTGCGATGAGGACGGCGCGGGCGCGATCCGCTTCTCCGTTCCCGAAGACCCCGAATTCGGTGAGGCGACACGCCTGCTCGCGACCGCGCAGGCGCTCATCCCACTGTCGGGCCAGAACCTCGCCGAGCTCGACGCCTCCGACTCGGCCGCCGACGTCCCGGCCGTCGAATGCGAGTCCGCCGAAGGCGACACGGCCACCGCAGGCGAGGACGAAGCGGCTTCGGACGCCGACGACGGCACGAACGCATGGGTGCCGTGGCTGATCGTCGGAGCCGTGATCGTGCTGGCCGCGATCGTCGCGTTCCTGATCGTCCGCGGCCGCCGCGGACACGAGACCGCTCCGAGCGGGTCCGCCGAGGACAAGGGCGGCGAATGACCCGCGGTTCCCTGCGGGATCTGTTCGTCCACAGCGGCGCGGCCGCGGTGCTCGCCACCGCGGCCGCGCCGCTGTGGGCCTCGCCGGTCTCGGCCCACGGCGACGGCTGCGCGGGCGTGACCGTCGTAGTCGACTCCGGCGAGGGCGAGGCGGCCCTCGGCTGCGCCGCCGATCCCGCCTCGGGACTCGAAGCGCTCACGCAGGCCGGTTTCGCGGTCATCGAGGTCGGCTCCTTCCCCGGCGCGGTGTGCCGGATCGACGATTTCCCCGAGACCGACTGCGGTCCGATGCCCCCGGCCGACGCGTCATGGTCGTACTGGTACGCGGACGCGGACGGCGAGTGGGCGTACTCCAGCGTCGGAGCCCACATGCGCGACCCGGACGAAGGCGACGTCGAAGGCTGGGTGTTCGGCTCCTCGGAACCGCCGGGCATCGCCCCTGACGAGGCGATCGGCGAAGCGGGCACCGCCGACGACACCTCACAGGACGGTACCGACGAAGACGGCGCTTCGGGGGACGACGCCCCTGGAGGCGGCGGGTTCCCGACATGGGTGCTCGCGGTTGTGGCCCTCGCACTGATCGCCGGGCTCATCGCCTGGCGGCTGCGGCGCGACCGGCGAGCGTGAACGCCTCGATCGGCGTCGGCCCCCGGCGGCGCGGCACGCACCCCGTGGCCTGGTGGGGGTGGGCGCTGCTGCTCGCGACCGCAGCCAGCCGCACCGCCAACCCGTGGCTGCTGCTGCTCATCGTCGCCGTCTCCGGGCTCGTCGTCACCTGGTGCCGCGGCGACGAGCCCTGGTCGGGCGCGTACCGAGTGTTCCTGCTCATCGGCGCGACGGCGATCGCGGTGCGCATGATGTTCTACATCGTCTTCGGCGGGGCCGAGGGCACCACGGTCCTGTTCGAACTGCCGTCGATCCGTTTGCCCGAGTGGGCCGCGGGGTTCCGACTGGGCGGCGCGGTCTCCGCCGAGGGCGCGCTCGCGGCGGTCTGGGACGGGCTGCGGCTGGCGACGCTGCTGGTGTGCGTGGGCGCGGCCAACGCGCTCGCCAGCCCGCGGCGACTGCTGCGATCGGTCCCGGCCGCACTGTACGAGGTGAGCGTCGCCGTGGTGGTGGCGCTGTCGGTGGCGCCGCAGCTCGTCTCCGGCGTGGCGCGAATCCGCCGGGCCAGGGCGCTGCGCGGCAACATGAGCCGCAATCCGGTGAACGTGATGCGCACGGTCGTCGTCCCGGTGCTGCACGACGCGCTGGATCGATCGCTGGCGCTCGCGGCGGCGATGGCCTCGCGCGGCCACGGCCGGGCGGCGGGCGTCCCGACCGCGACGCGCCGAGCCACGTCCGCTTCCCTCCTGATCGGACTGCTCGGCCTGTGCGCCGGAGCGTACGCCCTGCTCGGAACCGCGACGCCCGCGCCCGCGGCCTGGTCGCTCCTGACATTGGGCGCCGCCGCGGCGGTATTCGGAATCGTGTTCGCCTCACGGCGGGTGCCGCACACCCGCTACCGGACCGATGTCTTCGGCCCCCGCGACTGGGCGGTCCTGCTCTCGGGCGCGGCCGCCGTGGCGGGCACCGTGCTCAGCGGCATGGCCGAGCCCGGCACGATCTGGCCCGCGACGAGCCCGCTCGCGGCGCCGCCCCTGCCCCTGTACGCCGCATGCGGCGTGCTCATCGCCGCGGCGCCGGCCGTGGTGGCGCCGACACGCACGAGGACGGGAACCGGATGATCCACTTCGATCGAGTGTCCTTCAGATACGAGGACCGGTTGATCCTCGACGACGTGAGCCTCGATGTCCCCGAAGGCGAGTTCTGCCTGCTCGTGGGGACCACCGGCGCGGGCAAGTCGACGCTGCTGCGATCCGTCAACGGCCTGGTCCCCCACTTCACCGGCGGCACGATGACCGGCGAGATCACGGTGGCCGGCAGGAGCGTGCGCACCTCCTCGCCGGCGGACCTGGCCGACGTGGTCGGCTACGTCGCCCAAGACCCGCTCGCAGGTTTCGTGACCGACGAAGTGGAGCTCGAACTCGCTTATACCGCCGAGCAGCTCGGCCTGCCGCAGTCCTCGATGCGCAAGCGCGTCACCGAGATCGTCGACCTGCTGGGCCTCGCGGACGTGCGGGGCCGTGACCTGGCGGCGCTTTCCTCAGGCCAGCGCCAAAGGGTCGCGATCGGCGCGGCGCTCGTGGCCGGCCCTTCGGCGCTGGTGCTCGACGAGCCGACCTCGGCGCTCGACCCGGGGGCCGCCGACGAGGTGCTCTCGGCGCTGCACCGCCTCGTCCACGACCTCGGGGTGACCGTCCTGCTCGCCGAGCACCGCCTGGAGCGGGTCGTGCAGTACGCCGATTCGGCGCTGCTCCTTCAGGACGGCAAGGTGACCGCCGGTTCCCCGGGCGAGATCCTGGCGACCGCGCCGGTGGCCCCGCCCGTGGTCCGCCTCGGGACGCTGGCGGGATGGCCGGGGCCGCCGGTGACGATCCGGCAGGCCCGCCGCGCTGCGGCCGGCCTCCGCGAACGGCTCGCGGACCGGGCCCCGGCCGAGGCGCCGGCCCCGGTCGGCGCGACGCTGCTGGAGGCGAGCGGTGTGACGGTCGACCACCCCGGCGTCCGTGCCGTCGACGGTGTCGACCTGGCTGCCGCCAGAGGCGAGCGCATCGCCCTGATGGGCCGCAACGGCTCGGGGAAGTCGAGCCTGCTGTGGGCCTTGCAGGGCACCGGGAGGCGCACGGCGGGGTCCGTGTCGATCGCGGGCGAGGACCCGGCAGGGCTGAAGCCCGGCCGTCGGCGGGTCCTGGCGGGGCTGGTCCCCTCGGAGCCGGCGGACCTGCTCTACGCCGAGACGGTGGCGGAGGAATGCGCCGGCGCCGACCGCGATGGCGGCGCTCCCGCGGGCTCCTGCGCGAAGATCCTGGCCGATCTGGTCGACGGCCTCGACGACGGGGCCCACCCCAGAGACCTTTCGGAGGGCCAGCGCTTGGCCTTGGCGCTCGCGGTGACGCTGACGGCCGCGCCGCCGCTGCTGCTGTTGGACGAGCCGACGCGGGGCCTGGACTATCCGGGCAAGGCGGCGCTCACGGGCCGACTCCGCGCTCTGGCCGAGACGGGGCACTGTGTGATCGTGTCGACGCATGACGTCGAGTTCGTCGCCGAGTTCGCGAGCCGCGTGGTGATCCTCTCCGACGGACAGGTGGTGGCGGACGGCCCGGCGAGGGACATCGTCTCGGCCTCACCGATGTTCGCGCCGCAGGTGGAGAAGATCCTGCCGGGCCGGCTGACCGTCGGCGAGGTCGCGGACGCCCTGGAAGGCATCGATGCCGATGACGACGCCGAGTAGTCCGCGGCTCGGGTTCCGGCCGCGCAGCCTCCTGGCGGTGGTGCTCGCGGCCGCGTTCGGGCTGGTGGCGACTTCGTGGCCGCTGCTGGCGGCCCCTGGAGGGGCGCTGACCGAGACGACGTCGGGGCCGTGGCTGTTCGCGCTGCTGCTGCCGGTGGTGACGGCCGTGGCGCTGATCCAGCTCGCCGACGGGGGCATGGACGCCCGGGCCGTGGCGATGCTCGGCGTCCTGTCCGCGATCATCGCCGCGGTGCGCCCTTTCGGGGCCGGGTCCGCCGGGGTCGAGACGGTGTTCTTCCTGATCATCTTGGCCGGAAGGGTGTTCGGTCCGGGGTTCGGCTTCGTCTTGGGCAACACCGGCCTGTTCGCCTCGGCGCTGCTGACCGGCGGCGTGGGGCCGTGGATGCCGTACCAGATGTTCGCGGCGGCGTTCATCGGCCTGGGCGCGGGGGCGCTGCCGGGCTCGAACGCGGCGGCGCCCGCGACTCGGTCGGGTCGCGCGGTGGAGATCGCGATGCTCGTGGTCTATGCGGTCCTCGCGTCGCTCGCCTTCGGACTGCTGCTGAACCTGTCGTTCTGGCCGTTCGCGATCACGCAGGGGAACCTCGCCTATGTTCCCGGCGGCGGCATCGGCGAGAACCTCTCGCGCCTCGTCGCCTATTCGGCGGCGACCTCCCTGGGGTGGGATTTGGGACGGGCCATCACGACGGGCCTGCTCATCGTCTTGACGGGGCCGGTCCTCTTGCGAGTCATGCGGAGGACGGCCCGTCGGGCCCAATGGCACTGAACCGCACCGCTGCGATCATGAATATGACGCTCCAGCGTGTCGTTCCGCGAATCATGCCGCATCCTCATTTAGCGTCTGGGCAATGGTCACCCGTCCACATGAGGTCCCGATCCGCCTCTTTCAAAACCGTCCCGAGCTCGCGGCCGAGCTGCTGACGAAGACCGTCGGCGAAACCGTCCCCGACTATATTCGAGCCGAATCGGGTTCCGAGGCGCTGACCGACTGCGATCCGATCGAACTGAACTGCGATAATGTCAGCGTTTTCCGCGACAGGTTCGGCCGGGCGGTCTTCGCGATCATCACCGAAGTCCAGCGCAGCGAGGACGATCGGAAGCACTACAGCTGGCCGATGTATCTCACGATCCTCCGCAAGCGGCTCCAGTGCCCGGTGCGGCTCCTGGTCATCTGCACCGACACGGCCACCGCCGCATGGGCCGCAAAACCGATCCATATCGGACCACGGGATTTCATCCTGCTCCCCGACGTCATCGGCCCGGCGCAGTTGCTGAAGAGCACCGAGTCACGGCTGCCGCACGAGGCTGCGGAATTGCTGATCCTTGAGGCCGCAGTATCCGAACAGGGGCCACGGGCGGAATCGATCGCCCATGCGCTGGGAAGACGCCTCAATGAACTTTCCGACCCCGAGCGCAGGAAGTGCGCTGGATGGGCATGGCGACTTCTCTCACATGAAGCATGCAAAGTACTGGAGGCCTACATGAGCTTGACATACCAGGAATACCTCGATAGCCCGGCCGGTCAACTCGAACTGCGCGGCGAAAAGCGCGGCGAGAAGCGCGGCGAGAAGCGCGGCGAGATCAAGGCCCTGTTGAAACTGCTGGGCCTTCGCGGCATCGCGGTTCCCGCCGAGACTCGGGCGCGGATCGAGGGTTGCACCGATTCCGACTTGATCGACCGCTGGTTCACCCGCGCGGCGACCGCCTCCGACATCGACGAGGTCTTCGACTGATCAGAGCGATGGCGCGCAGCGGCCGGTGCAGCGGACCGGTGGCCGCGCGCCATCGCCGCATCCACCGAAGTTCGCCTGGGATCGCTTCCACCCGATCATTGACACATCGATCGAAGCCGATATGATCCGCGTAGTCAAAGCTTTGATGGGAGTCGATGTATGCGACGTGTGGTGATAGCGGCCGCCGCTGCGGCCCTGCTCGGCCTCGCCGGCTGCGGCGGCGAAGCCGAACCGGAGACGCCCGACGCCGAGCAGGAAGTCGATCAGGAGCAGTCCGCTCCCGATTCGGTCGCCGAGCAATGGGAATCGAGCGGCGAGCTCGACAACATGCCCGCCGAGGCCGCTGCCGCGCTCGAACCGCTCGTCAGCGCCCAGACCGTCGCGGACGCCTTCGCCGACGCCGGCCTGAGCGACGGCGAATTCACCGACATCGGCGCCGAGACCGAACCCTGCGACCTGACCGACTGCTCCCAGGCCCTGACCATCGGCGAGGTCACCGTGATGCTGTACGTGAGCGAGGAGATGGCCGCTGCCGCCGCCGACGAGCTCGGCGACGCCCACGCCGAGGGCGCGGTGGTCCTCCACTACGCCCCCACCGAGACCCCTGAGGACGTCCGAGCGGACTACGAGGCCGCGCTCAGCGAGGCGCTGGCCGAGTAGGCGGACGGCGCTGTGCTTCCACGGACCGGCCGGGTCCCGGCCGGTCCGCTTCTCCGCCCGGAGCGCGTAGGGTTCTCGCCATGAGCGAACCCGAATTCCTCACCACCACTCGCTCGGCCTACGACGCCGCCGCGGACGAATATGCCGCGACCTTCCGGAACACCCTTCAGGACAGTCCTTTCGACCGGGCGATGATGGGCGTGTTCGCGGAACTGGTGCGTCAGGGCGGTGCGAAGCCGGTGGCCGACCTCGGCTGTGGCCCCGGTCGTGTGACCGCTTACCTCCACGGCCTGGGCTTGGACGTGTTCGGCGTGGACCTGTCGCCGCAGATGCTCGCGATCGCCCGTGAAGAGCAGCCCCGTCTGCGTTTCGAAGAGGGCTCACTGACCGCGCTCGACATCGGGGACGGCTCCCTGGGCGGTCTCGTCTCCCGCTGCTCGATCATCCACACGCCTCCCGAGCGGCTCGGCGAGGTGTTCGCCGAATTCCATCGTGTCCTCGCCCCGGGCGGCTATGCGCTGCTGATCTTCTTCGCCAACCCCGACGCCTCGCAACTCGCATGGCCTTTCGACCACGGCGTCACGCTCGCCTACCGGCTGTCGATCGACCATGTCGCGGCGCTGCTGGACAGCGCCGGTTTCGCCGAGACCGCCCGACTGATCGAGCAGCCCGGCGAGGACAGCCTGCGCGGCTTCGAGTTCGCCCACTTCCTGGTCCGCAGACCCGACTGACCGGGACGCTATCCGATGAGCGCCCCCACCCCCAAGAGCGCCTTGAGGTCCGCTGAGAGTTCGACCGAGGGGCGGACTCGCCAGTCGTCGCCGAGGGCGAGCATCGTCGTCTTGGGCCCGTTGGCGAGCTGGACGCGGACCTGTGCCTCGCCGCGGTGGCTGCGGAAGGTGTCCGAGAGCTTCTCGATCAGCTGCTGGTTGACCGCGGCGGCCCGCAGCGCGAGCGTGATCGGGGCCGAGTTCGCCTCCGGTCCGCTCGACGTGTCGAGCACCGCGAGGTCCTGGGCGATGAGCTGCGCGGTGCCGTCACGGCGGTCGAGTTTGCCCTTGACGCAGCAGACGAGGTCGTCGGCCAGCGAATCGGAGACGAGCTCGTAGGTGTTGGGGAAGAACCGCACCTCGATCGAGCCGGCCAGGTCCTCCAGCGTGGCCGAGGCCCACAGCTTGCCCTGCTTGGTGACGCGCTTGGCCACGTTCTGGAGGATGCCGGCGACGCGGACGTTCGCACCGTCGGGCAGCTCCTCGCCGTGGAGGGCCGCCACGGGCCGGTCGGCGTTCGCCGACAGCAGCCGCTCGAAGCCGTTGAGCGGGTGGTCGGAGACGTAGAGCCCCAGCATCTCCCGCTCGAAGGCGAGCTTATCGCGCCGCTCCCACTCCTCTTCGGAAATGGTCAGGTCCACCCCGAGCGTGTCGGTGGTCTCGGCCATGCCGCCGAACAGATCGAACTGGCCGCGGGCCTCCTCCTTCTTGATCGACACCATCGCGTCAATGGCCTTCTCGTGGACCTCGGCGAGGCCCCGGCGGGCGTGGCCGAGCGAGTCGAACGCACCGGCCTTGATGAGCGACTCGATGGTGCGCTTATTGCACACGGACGCGGGCACCTTCTGGAGGAAGTCCTTGAAATCGGTGAACGCGCCCTGCTCCTCGCGGGCCTCGATGACGCCCGCCACGACGTTGGCGCCGACGTTGCGCACGGCTCCCATGCCGAAGCGGATGTCCTTGCCGACCGGGTGGAAGACGTGGCGGGACTCGTTGACATCCGGTGGCATGACGGTGATGCCCATCTTGCGGCACTCGGAGAGATAGACCGCGGCCTTGTCCTTGGAGTCGCCGACGCTGGTGAGCAGCGCGGCCATGTACTCAGCGGGGTAGTTGGCCTTGAGGTAGGCCGTCCAGTACCCGACGAGGGCGTAGCCGGCGGCGTGCGACTTGTTGAAGGCGTACCCGGCGAAGGGCAGCATGATGTCCCACAGCGTCTTGATGGCCTCTTTGGAGTAGCCGTTGGATTGCATGCCGCCTTCGAACTCGGCGTACATCTTCTCCAGGACGTCGACCTTCTTCTTGCCCATGGCCTTGCGCAGGACGTCGGCTTGGCCCATCGTGAAGCCCGCCAGTTTCTGCGCGATCCTCATGATCTGCTCCTGGTAGACGATCAGACCGTAGGTCTCGGCCAGGATCTCCTCAAGGGCATCGGCGAGCTCCGGGTGGATCGGGGTGATCTCCTGGCGCTTGTTCTTGCGGTCGGCGTAGTTATTGTGCGAGTTGGCGGCCATCGGCCCCGGCCGGTACAGCGCGTTCACGGCGATGATGTCGTTGAACTCGGTGGGCTGCATGCGTTTGAGCAGTTCGCGCATGGCCGCGCCGTCGAGCTGGAACACGCCGAGGCTGTCTCCTCGCGCGAGCAGCTCGTACGCCTTCGGGTCGTCGGTCGTGAGCGTGTCGAGATCGATGTCGACGCCTCGGTTGGCTTTGATCGCCTCGATCGCGTCGCCGATGACGGTGAGGTTGCGCAGGCCCAGGAAGTCCATCTTCAACAGGCCGATGTCCTCACAGGATGGATAGTCCCACCCGGTGATGATCGAGCCGTCCGGTCGGGCCCACATGGGGATGCAGTCCACGAGCGGCTGCGAGGAGAGGATGACCGCGCAGGCGTGGACGCCGGCGTTGCGGATCAGCCCCTCCAGGCCGAGCGCGGTATCGAAGATCTGACGGACCTCACCGTCGTTCTCGATGAGGCTGCGGACCTCGACGGCTTCCTTATAACGCTCGTGCTCGGGGTCCATGATCCCCGCCAGGGGGATGTCGGTGGCGGCTACGGGCGGCGGCAGGGCCTTGGTGATGCGCTCGGCGATCGCGAAGCCCGGCTGGCCGTGGTGGACGCGGGCGGCGTCCTTGAGCGCGGCCTTGGTCTTAATGGTGCCGAAGGTGATGACCTGGGCGACGAATTCGGAACCGTACTTCTCGGTGGCGTAGGTGATCATCTCGCCGCGCCGACGGTCGTCGAAGTCGATGTCGATATCGGGCATGGAGACGCGCTCGGGGTTGAGGAAGCGCTCGAACAGCAGGTCGTAGTGGATGGGGTCGATATTGGTGATCTTGAGGGCGTAGGCGACCAGCGAGCCGGCCGCCGAGCCGCGGCCGGGGCCGACGTAGATGCCAATGGAGCGGGCGTGGTCGATGAGGTCGGCCACGACGAGGAAGTAGGAGGGGTAGCCGGCGTTGATGATGACGTCGAGTTCGAGTGCGACGCGCTCGCGGTACTCGGCCGGGACCTCGCCGCCGGAGAAACGCTCCTTCAGCCCTTCGTCGACCAGGTGGCGCAGCCAGGAGCCCTGGTCGTGGCCTTCTGGAACCTCGATGACGGGCATCCGGTCCTGGACGGTGAAGATCTCGTCGTAGTCTTCGACCCGTTCGGCCACGAGGAGCGTGTTGGCGCAGCCCTCCTGCCAGATCTCGTCGCTTCGGACGGCGTACATCTGCTCGGCCGAGCGCAGGAAGTATCCTTCGCCATCGAATTTGAACCGCTTCGGATCATCCAGTGTGGAGCCCGACTGGAGGCACAGGAGCGCGGCGTGGGTCTCCTTCTGCGATTCGGTGACGAAGTGGGAGTCGTTGGTGACCAGCGGAGGAAGGCCCATCTTCTGGCCCAGTTCGT
>JAJYSW010000358.1 GCA_021793335.1 Actinomycetes bacterium | reverse complement strand
GGCGGGAAGCTCGACGGAGGGCGCTCGCCGCCGGTGCGGATCACCAGGTCGGGTTCGGGAAGGCCGCTGGTGTGGAGATGCGCGGCGATGTCGTCGGGTTCGAGCCGTTCGGCGAGGGCGGCGAGGCCTTCGCCGGAGGCGGCCTCCCGGCCGATGAGCGAACGGACGGCGTCGACGATCTCCTCGTGGCCGCCGTAGCCGATCGCGAGGGTCAGGTGCAGTTCACGTCCGGCGGTGGCCGTTCGGGCGGATTCGAGGGCCGCGGCGGTGGATTCGGGCAGATCGTCGAGGCGTCCGGCCAGATGCAGCCGCCACCGCCCTTCCGGCCGTATCAGGCGCTCGGTGGCGGCCCGCTCGACCATGTCCATCAGGTGGGCGGTCTCGCCGTCGCGTTTGCGGAGGTCGTCGGAGGAGGCCAGGTAGACGGTGACGTGTCCGATGCCGAGCTCGGTGCACCATTTGAGGACCTCGTCGAGGTGTTCGGCGCCGTGGCGGTGGCCTTCGCCGGGGTCGTCGGCTCCCGCCTGCCGGGCCCGCTCGCGGTCACCGTCCATGACGAGCGCGATGTGCCCGGGCAGCGGCGCGGCCCGCAGCTGCCGGCGGAGGCGGCGCGCGTATGCCTTGTAGAGCCAGCCGGTGAACTTCATGCCGCCAGCTTAGAACCTCGGCCGCCAACGCGCCCAAGAAAAACAGGGGCGAAACGCCGGTCCGTCGGCTTCTCAGTGAGGCCGTGCTCGCCGTCTCGCCGCACAGGCGAGCCCCTGGAAGGCCCGGGGCCGGGCGGGGTGTCGTGTGGTACCACCGGGGTCTCGGGATCGTGGCATTCCCGGTCAGGCCCTCGTGCCCCGGTCAAGGCGTTTCGGGGGCTCGCTCTTGTCCAGCCCGGGTCGGCCCGGGCCGTTGACGGTCCTCGCTCCGAGGCCGTGCCGGTCGGTCCGTGCATGTCTCATGGCACCCGGGCGCTCGGCGGGTGAAGGCGACCTGTCCGCCCGTGAAAGGCATGTGCGGGTCGACGAACCATTCCGGTTCGGGCCACCACTGGGCATCGGTCCAGGACTGGGTGAGGGCGGCGATCGGCTCGCCGTCCACGGTGACCTCCCACCGCTGCGTGCCGCCGGTGAGCGAGGGGAGGAAGTTCGTTTTCAGGAGGTCCGCGAGCACTCGGGACACAGTGGCATGGGGTGACGGGCGAGTCGAGGCGCGCCAACGCAATACATGCGGCGGCTCGCCGGGTCCCGAATCGCGGATCAGATCGATGGCCTCGGGGTCCTGCCGGATGTCGAGGGGCTCGGTTCGCGGGCCGCTCAGGACCCAGCGGCCCCAGGCGATCCCGATGCCCACGAGCCAGAGCAGTGTCATCACCGCCCAGGCGTTCCGGAAAAGTCCTCGCTCGGATATGGGGAAGACCAGCCCGACGACGATCACGGAGGTCTGGAGCGACCATCCCACGAGGCGCTTGAATTTCCGAGGCAGCCTCAACGGTGCCGGTGCACGCAGCACCCCGGACGCCCGGCCCCTCGTTCCATCGCCGTCGCGGAACATATCGTCGAACAGGCGAGTGAGCGTCCACAGGGCCCCACCGCCCCAGACCAACACGGCGGCGACCCCCTGCAGAATCTGGGCGAGATCACCGTGATACGCCCACCGTCACCAACGCCAGGGACGGCACCGACACCGCGGCGTAGCAGACGAACTGCCAGAACAGCGTGGCGAGGAACGCTTGCAGCAAGTGACTCATATTCGATGCCCTTCGAGGGGTGCGGGGCGGGATCGGCGGTCGCGTCCAGGATATCGGCGATCCCGTCTGGAGGGACGTGCGAGCCGGCGGCGCCGACCGATGGCACGATGCCGAGACCGGGTCTCCTCGCCACCGGAGCGCATGAGCGCCGCCCGAGTCCGGCGGCGGCTGCCTAAGCTGACGAGAACACGATTGGAGCGCCTTGACATGAACGACGTGCCGCAGAGCATCTTCCCCGCCGAAGTCCTCGAACAGTTCGCCGGCCTCGGCATCGACCTCGATGCGCTGTTCTCGGCGGGGGAGCTCGGAGAGCGGATGGGCATCGAGATCCTCCACGCCTCCCCTGAACGCGTCACCGGGACGATGCCGGTCGAAGGCAATACTCAGCCGTACGGGCTGCTGCACGGTGGCGCCTCCGCGGTCCTGGCCGAGACGCTCGGTTCGATCGGGGCGATGCTCCACGGCGGCCCGCAACGAATCGCCGTGGGTGTGGACCTCAACGTGACCCATCACCGGGGCATGCGCTCGGGCACGGTCACCGGCGAGGCCACGCCGATCCACCGCGGCCGCTCCACGGCGACCTACGAGATCGTCGTCTCCGACGAGGAGGGCCGCCGCGTCTGCACCGGTCGTCTCACCTGCATGCTCCGGGACGTCCCGCCGCAAGAGGCGTAAGCCCGGCGATTCGGCGGCCGAGGCGCGAACGGTGCGGGCGCCGAAACCGGGCCGCCGCTCGGCATCCGCCGGGTGGCTCGGCATCGGAGCCCCGCGCTCACGCGCGGTCGACGGCGTCCAACAGGACCCGGCCGAGTTCGGC
>JAJYSW010000063.1 GCA_021793335.1 Actinomycetes bacterium | reverse complement strand
CGCCTCGTGATACGCCGAGTGGTCGCGCAGATAGGCCACGACCCGGTGGGACACCCGGGTGCCGAAGCGCCCGAGCATGGCCTGGAGGCGCCTGGCCGACTCCGAGCACAGCGGCGGCTCCCACCGGTCCAGGTGTTCCTCGGCCAGCGCCTCGGGTCCATAGGCGAGGACTGCGCCGAGCCGGTGCCCCCAGTTGGGGGCGTTGGGGTCCTGGACGAAGTGTTGCCAGTCCCGGTCGTTGAAACCGCTGTAGCAGTCGTCTCGGAGGGAGGCCCAGCGCTGCTGTTCGCCTTCGGCCCACACCATCCGATGCGCCGCGGGCGGTTCCAGACCTGCGATGACGGCGGACTTGCGTTCAGCGCGACGGCGTCGCCACGGTGGGTCGACGAGCAGCGCGGGCAGGTCCTCGGAGGCGGCGTCCTCGACGGTGTCCAGGCCGGTGAGCAGGCCGTCGATCGCGGCGCGTTCGTCTCCGGTCAGCACCGTGCGCGCCGCTGCCGTCACTGCGGTGGGGTTCGCGTTCGCGAGCCCGGCGAGTTTGCGGCGGTTCCCTGCGTCCGCGCCGTCCGCCATCCGTGCGATCGCGCGCAGTGTGCGCACCGGGAACCGGGCGGCGGCTTCGGCCGCAGCGCTGAAGACGTGGGGTTCGGCCAGGTGGTCGAGCAGGTACTCCACGGCCTGGTCGCTCGGCAGCATTGCGACGGCGCTCAGCAGCAGCCGGCGCTCGCCCGCGTTGAGCGAGGACCGGCCCAGGGTCTCCGTCAATATCGGCAGGCTCTGGGATCCCAGATTGTCGACCAGGGGCGCGAGCGATCCGCTGGTGATCTGGTAGTGATCGATCCTCGTCATCTCCGCGGCGGCGGCCTGCTCGGCGCTCTGCACCGCATGGAACATGACCCGGTCGCCATACCAGTAGGCCGGCCCCGTCGCGTAGTCCAAGCACGCCTGGTCGCCCCAGGCCCGTTCGGTGGGAAGCAGCAGCATGGCGATCAGCCGTTTGACGGGACTGTCGCGGTGGGCCGCGGCGGCTTCCACCACGGCCGCGTATTCCTCGTCCGAGGTATCCGCCAGGAGTGACCGCAGGAGGACGATGCCCTTGCTCAGTTCCTGAATGACAGGGTGCAGCGCGTAGACGCCCGTCGGTTCGAGGATGCGGCTCTTGAGCGTCCGGTCCCACTTGTCCGCGCCGTCCCACCTGGTGCCGACCGCGAACCTCTCGATCGAGGCGCACACGGCGAACGGCAGCCCGTGGTCGAGCACCCATGCGTCGAGCTCGGGCCGCAGCGCGAGGCTCGCCCGGGCGCTGCCGGAGTGGAGCAGGAGCGTGCTGACCGCTCCGGCGCCGCGCGCATCCGCTCCGCCTTCGATGTACGCCTCGGAGGCGGCCACGTAGTGTCGGTTCTCGGGGCGAGCCAGGGCATCGAGCAGTTCTTCCTTGTGCCGCCGGATCAGTTCCCGAACGGTCCGGGGCGCTTCGCGGTCGAGGCGGACTTCGCGTCCGGGACGCTTGCCGCGCTGGGGAAGGAGCGCTCCTGTCCAGCTCGCGGGCAGTTCGATGCGGTCCTCATCGGGGAGGACCGCGGCGTCGTTCGCTCTCAGCTGTTCCATGGGGTGCAGCTTAAAGAGCGTCGGCGACAGGCACGTGTTCGAACATTCGAGCGGCGTTGCTCGCCCGGAGGACGCGGCGGCCGGCCCCCGCACCCGGCGGCGGCCGGCGCGGCCTATATGAGGAAGGAGTCGATCGCCAGAGCCAGGAACAGCAGCGTGAGGTAGCTGGTGGACCAGTGGAACAGCCGCATCGGCTTGGGGTCCTCGCCGCGGTTGACCCGCCCGAGGAGCTTATGGGACTCCAGGACGAACAGCCCGCCGGTGACGACGGCGACGACGAGGTACAGCCAGGTCATGCCGAGCCAGAACGGCACCACCGAGACGGCGAGGGTGAGCCAGGCGTAGATGACCGACTCGACCGCGACGCGCTTGGCGGGGGCGACGGCCGGGAGCATCGGGATGCCGGCGGCGGCGTAGTCGTCCTTGAACTTCATTGCCAGGACATAGAAGTGCGGCGGCTGCCACAGGAAGACGATGGCGAACAGCACCCACGCCATCCACGACATCTCGCCGGTGACGGCGGCCCAGCCGATGAGCACCGGCGCGGACCCGCACGCGCCGCCCCACACGGTGTTGTGCGGGGTGGTGCGCTTGAGCCAGATCGTGTAGACGACGTCGTAGTAGAGGATCGCGCCGAAGGTGAGGGCGGCGGCGAGCGGCCCGACCGTGATCCACATGCCGACGACGGCGATGGAGCCCAGGACGAGACCGAAGATGAGCGCGTTGCGCGGCGGGATCTGCTGCTTGGCCAGCGGGCGTCGCGCGGTGCGGCGCATGATCTGATCGATCTCGCGGTCGATGTAGCAGTTGATGGCGTTGGCGGCCCCGGCGGCCAGTGCGCCGCCGACGACGGTGGCGATCACCGCGACCAGGGACGGCAGCGTGTCGAATTCCTGGCGGGCCGCGACGAGCATCGCGGGAACGGTGGTGATGAGCAGCAGTTCGACGATGCGGGGCTTGGTCAGCGACACGTAGCCGCCGATGATCGTCTTCAGAGGCGGGCGCGCCTCGTCGCGGGGCCCCTCGGAGGAGAGTTTGATGCTGGGTCGGGCGGCGGGCGTGGGGGCGACGTCGGCGGCTCCGGTCGGATGCTCGTTCATCACGGCTCACCATACGGACCGCGAAGCTGTGACCGGGGCCCGGGCCGAAGGTCCTCACCTGTGCCTTCGGCATGCAAGACTCGCTCGTGTGCGGGCTCACAAGAGTTCGAATTTCGCCCTCCGAGAGACTACGCATAAAGTTCTGGCCGTGTAGGTAGGGTCGGAAGACGGACTTCTATGGCCCGAATACGACGAGTACGAGGAGTAACGCAGTGGCACAGTTCGAGTGGACCGAACTCGACCAGAAAGCGGTTGACACGGCGCGGCTGCTGGCCGCCGACGCGGTCGAGAAGGCCGGCAACGGCCACCCTGGGACGGCCATGAGCCTCGCTCCGGTCGCGCACACCTTGTTCCAGAAGGTGATGCGGCACGACCCGAGCGAGCCGAACTGGGAAGGCCGCGACCGCTTCGTGCTGTCCTGCGGGCACTCCAGCCTGACCCTGTACGTCCAGCTCTACCTCGCCGGCTACGGCCTGGAGCTGGAGGACCTGAAGAACTTGCGGCAGTGGGGATCGCTCACTCCCGGCCACCCCGAATACGGGCACACCGCCGGCGTTGAGACCACCACCGGACCGCTCGGCCAGGGCCTGGCCACCGCGGTCGGCATGGCGATGGCCGCCCGCCGTGAGCGCGGACTGTTCGACCCGGCCGCCGAAGCCGGCCAGAGCCCGTTCGACCACCATGTGTACGTGCTGGCCTCCGACGGCGACATCGAGGAGGGCGTGACCCACGAGGCCTCCGCCATCGCGGGCACCCAGCAGCTGGGCAACCTGGTTCTGATCTACGACGCCAACGAGATCTCCATCGAGGACGACACGAACATCGCCCTCTCCGAGGACGTCGCCGCCCGCTACGAGGCCTACGGCTGGCACGTCCAGACCGTCGACTGGCGGGCCGCGGCCCAGTACCGGGAGGACCCCGAGGCCCTGTTCGAGGCCATCGAGGCCGCGAAGGCCGAGACTGGGAAGCCGAGCCTGATCGTCCTGCGGACCATCATCGGCTGGCCCGCGCCCAATAAGCAGAACACCGGTGGCATCCACGGCTCCAAGCTCGGCGCCGAGGAGCTGGCCGCCACCAAGGAGGCCATGGGCTTCGACCCCGCCGAATCCTTCGCCGTGGCCGAGGAGGTCCTCGAACACACCCGCGGCGCCGTCGAGCGCGGCCGCAAGGAGCGCGAGTCCTGGCAGGTCGGCTTCGACCGGTGGGCCGCGACCAACCCGGCGAACAAGGCCCTGCACGCCCGCCTGTGGGCCGGTGAGTTCCCCGAGGGCTTCGAGGCGGCCTTCCCCGAGTTCGAGGCGTCCGAGAAGGGCATCGCCACCCGTGCGGCCTCCGGCAAGGTGCTCGAAGCGCTCGCGCCGGTACTGCCCGAGCTGTGGGGCGGCTCGGCCGACCTCGCCGGCTCGAACAACACCACGATGGCCGGCGAGCCCTCGTTCCTGCCCGAGGAGCGCCAGAGCAAGAAGTTCCCCGGCAACCCCTACGGCCGCACCCTGCACTTCGGCATTCGCGAGCACGCGATGGGCGCGATCCTCAACGGCATCAAGCTGCACGGCCCCACCCGGCCGTACGGCGGCACGTTCCTGGTGTTCTCCGACTACATGCGGCCGGCGGTGCGCCTGGCGGCGCTGATGGAGACGCCCGTGGTGTTCGTGTGGACACACGACTCCATCGGACTGGGCGAGGACGGCCCGACCCACCAGCCGGTCGAGCACCTTGCGGCGCTGCGCGCCATCCCGGGCCTGGACGTCATCCGCCCCGCCGACGCCAATGAGACCGCCGTGGTGTGGCGGACGCTGCTGGGCCTCCACGACCGCCCGGCCGCTCTGGCGCTCACCCGCCAGGCCGTCCCGACGTTCGACCGCGGGAAGTACGCCTCGGCGGAGGGTGCCGCCAAGGGCGCCTACGTCTTGGCCGACACCGAGGGCACGCCCGACGTCGTCCTCATCGGCACCGGCTCGGAGGTGCAGCTGGCCGTCAGGGCCGCCGAGGCCCTCGCCGCCGAAGGCGTCAAGGCCCGCGTGGTCTCGATGCCGTGCCGCGAGTGGTTCGACGCCCAGGACGAGGCGTACCGCGAGTCGGTGCTGCCGCGGGAGGTCAAGGCTCGCGTCTCGGTCGAGGCCGGCATCGCCATGCCGTGGCGCGACCTCGTGGGCGATGCGGGCGTCAGCGTCTCCCTGGAGCACTTCGGGGCCTCCGCTCCGTTCGAAAAACTGTACGAGGAGTTCGGGATCACCGCCGAGGCCGTCGCCGACGCGGCCCGTTCGTCCATCAAGAAGGCACAGTAAGGCAGCAGAGCAAGCCACAGAGGACTATCCAGATCAGCTGGAGGAACCAGTGAGCACCAATCAGAATCTCGCCGCCCTGTCGGACGCCGGAATCTCGGTGTGGCTCGACGACATCTCGCGTGAACGGCTCGGCAGCGGCAATCTCGCCGAGCTCATCGACACCCGCAGCCTGGTGGGAGTGACGTCGAACCCGACCATCTTCGCGGGGGCCGTCTCGAAGGGCGGGGCCTACGACGAGCAGATCGCCGACCTCGCCCGCCGCAAGGTCGGCGTCGAGGAGGCGGTCCGCTCGATCACGACCTACGACATCCGCTGGGCCTGCGACGTCCTGCGCAAGGCGTACGACGACGACGGCGGGACCGACGGTCGCGTCTCGCTCGAAGTGGACCCGCGTCTGGCCCACGACACGGCCACGACCATCGCCGAGGCCAAGGCGCTGTGGTGGGCGGTCGACCGGCCCAACCTGATGATCAAGATCCCGGCCACCAAGGACGGCCTGCCGGCCATCACCGCGTGCCTGGCCGAGGGGATCAGCGTCAACGTCACGCTCATCTTCTCCCTGGACCGCTACCGGGAGGTCATGGAGGCGTTCCTGGCCGGTATGGAGGCCGCCCGTGAGGCCGGCCGGGATCTGAGCCGCATCCAGTCGGTCGCCTCGTTCTTTGTGTCCCGTGTAGACGCCGAGATCGACAAGCGTCTCGACGCGATCGGCACCGACGAGGCCGTGTCGCTCAAGGGCCGGGCCGCGATCGCCAACGCCCGCCTGGCCTACAAGGCGTACGAGGAGGTCTTCTCCAAACCGAGGTGGGTCGGGCTGTCGGCCTCCGGCGCCAAACCGCAGCGTCCGCTGTGGGCTTCGACCTCGGTCAAGAACCCCGACTACCGGGACGTGATGTACATCGAGCAGCTCATCGCTCCCGGCTGTGTCAGCACGATGCCCGAACCGACCATGGAGGACTTCGCCGACCACGGTGAGGTCGCCTCCGACACGATCCGGCCGGGCTACGACGAGGCCGCCGAGCTGTTCGAGCAGTTGGCGCGAGTCGGCGTCGACTACGACGATGTCGTCCGGGTGCTCGAAGAAGAGGGCGTCGACAAGTTCGCCGCCAGTTGGAACGATCTGCTGGCCGAAGTGGATTCCAAGCTTGCGGCGTACTCAAAAGACGAGAACCGAGGATAGGCGATGATGGGGAAGATGGAAGCCGCGGGCGGTCTGGCGGTCACGACCGGTGTGGACGTGAGCGAGACCGTCGACCGACTCAAGAACGAGGGCATCCCCGCGAAGCTCGCGGCCAAGGACGCGTCCCTTTGGGGCCCCGAGGCCGAGGCCGAGGCGTCGATCCGGCTGGGCTGGATCGACACCTTCGAGAAGTCCAAGGAGCTCGTCGCTCCGCTCACGAAGCTCCGGGCCGAATTCGACGAGCAGGGCATCGACCACATCGCACTGTGCGGCATGGGCGGTTCCTCGCTGGCCCCCGAGGTCATCTCGCGGACGCTGGACCTGGGCATCAGCGTCCTCGACACGACCGACCCGGGCCAGATCCTGGCCGAGATCGGCGAGGAGTCGCTGCGGCGCACCGCCGTGGTCGTCTCCTCCAAATCCGGCACGACCGTCGAGACGGATTCCCAGCGCCGCGCCTTCGAGGCCGCGTTCAAGGGCGTGGGCATCGAGGACTTCGCAAAACGGTTCGTGTTCGTCACCGACCCCGGCTCGCAGCTGGAGGCGTTCGCCACCGAGACCGGCGCGCACCTGTTCCTGGCCGACGAGAACGTCGGCGGGCGGTACTCGGCACTGACCGCGTTCGGGCTCGTGCCCGCCGCTCTGGCCGGTGCGGACATCACCGAGCTCATCGAGCAGGCCGAGACGTTCGCGGCGTCCATCACCAGCGAGGACGACAACCCCGCTGTGGTGCTCGGCGCCGTCATCGCCGCGCAGCCGACGATCACCATCGCCGAGGACGGCACCGGCATCGTCGGTCTCGGTGACTGGGCCGAGCAGCTCATCGCCGAGTCCCTCGGCAAGGACGGCAAGGGCACGCTCCCGGTCGTCCTCGAAGGCCCCGCGGCCTCGGGGGCGCGTGGCGCCGACCGGGTCTACACGACCGTCGGCGGCTCCTCTACCGGGCTGCCGAACTCCGGATCGCAGCTGGCGATGCCGGACACGGTGGTCAACGGTCCGCTCGGCGCGCAGTTCATGTGCTGGGAACTGGCCACGGCCTACGCCGGTCACCTGATCGGGATCGACCCGTTCAATCAGCCGAACGTGACCGAATCCAAGGAGAACACGAAGCGGCTGCTCGCCGAGGGCCTGCCCGAGGAGCGCCCGAGCGCCGTCGACGGCGCGATCGAGATCTACGGCAGCCGCGCCGATACCGTCGGCGGCGCGATCGGCGAGCTGCTCGTCGGCGCGGGCAACGACGGCACCTATGTCGCCATCATGGCCTACCTCGACCGGATCGACGACGCACCGCTCGCGCAGCTGCGAGCCGAGATCGCCGACCGCACCGGCGCACCGGTCACGTGGGGCTGGGGGCCGCGTTTCCTGCACTCGACCGGCCAGTTCCACAAGGGCGGCCGTCCGACCGGCGTGTTCCTCCAGATCACCGGTGATGTCGGCGCGGACGTGACGATCCCGGGCAGGGACTACACCTTCGCGGGGCTCCAGGCCGCGCAGGCGGCCGGCGACCGCCAGGCGCTCGAATCCCGAGGACGGCCGCTGGTGCGCCTGCACTTGACCGACCGCAAACGCGGCGTCAACCAGTTGCTCCACGCCGTGAGAGAGTTGAGCTGACGATGGCATCCGACGACACCACTGCGGTACCGAACCCGCTGCGAGACCCGGCGGACCGTCGTCTGCCGCGGATTCCCGAACCGTGCGCGCTGGTCATCTTCGGCGTCACCGGCGATCTGGCACAGAAGAAACTGCTCCCGGCGATCTACGATCTGGCGAACCGGGGCCTGCTCCCGGCGTCCTTCGTGATCCTCGGGTTCGCCAGGCGCGACTGGAGCCACGGCACGTTCGAGCAGTTGGCGCGCGAGGCGGCGAAGGCCCACGCCCGCACGCCGTGGCGCGAGGACGTGTGGCACCGGTTGAGCGGGAACTTCAAGTTCGTCTCCGGCTCCTTCGATGACGACGAGGCTTTCGACAATCTCTCGTCCACGCTGGAGGACCTCCGGGAATCGCACGGCGTCCCCGGCAATGCCGCGTTCTACTTCTCGATCCCGCCGCAGGCGTTCCCGACCGTGCTCAAGCAGCTGGAACGGACCAAGATGGCGGACAACGACACCTGCGGCGGCTGGCGCCGCGTCGTAGTCGAGAAGCCGTTCGGCACCGACCGGGAGTCCGCCCGCGAGCTCAACGATCTGGTCGACCGGGTCTTCACCGCCGAAGACGTGTTCCGCATCGACCACTACCTGGGCAAGGAGACCGTCCAGAACATCTTCGCGCTGCGCTTCGCCAACGCGATGTTCGAGCCGATCTGGAACTCCAACTACGTCGACCACGTGCAGATCACCATGGCCGAGGACGTCGGCATCGGCACCAGGGCGGGGTTCTACGACGCCAACGGCGCCGCTCGCGATGTCCTCCAGAACCACGTGCTCCAATTGCTGGCCCTGACGGCCATGGAGCAGCCGGTCGGCTTCGTCGCCGAGGAGATCCGCGTCGAGAAGCTCAAAGTGCTGCGCGCCATCAAGCTCAGCGATGATCTTGAGGCCACCGCCATCCGCGGCCAGTACACCGACGGGTGGGTCCAAGGCCGGCCGGTCGTGGGCTATCACGCCGAAGAGAACATCCCGGCCGACTCCACGACCGAGACGTATGCGGCGGTGCAGATCGGCATCCAGAACCGCCGCTGGAACGGCGTGCCGTTCTACCTGCGCACCGGTAAGCGGCTCCCCAAGCGGACGACCGAGATCGCGGTGGTCTTCAAGGAGGCCCCGCACATGCCGTTCGCCGACTACGACACTCAGATCCTCGGCAACAACCAGCTGGTCATCCGTGTCCAGCCCGACGAGGGCATCACCGTCAAATTCGGTTCCAAGGTGCCGGGCGCGGGCATGGAGGTCCGCGACATCACCATGGACTTCGACTACGGCGATACGTTCACCGAGTCCAGCCCCGAGGCGTACGAACGGCTCATCCTGGACGTCCTGCTGGGCGATAAGACCCTGTTCCCCGACGCGCAGGAAGTGGACGCCTCCTGGGCCGTCATCGACCCGCTCGAAGAGTTCTGGGCCGGCACCAAACCAGAGGTCTACGAGGCCGGGACATGGGGACCGAGCGGGTCCGACATCATGCTGCAGGCGTCGGGCCGGCGCTGGCGGCGGGCATAGGAAGGGCATCGCACATGTTCGCAACCGAAGCGGCAGCCGTGGGAGGATCCCGGGAATGCACTTGAAGGACACCACGACCGGCGAGATCATGAAGGCGCTCAGCGACCTGCTGCACCATGTCGGCGGCACCTCCAGCCTCGCGCTCAACCTCGTGGCGCTGATCACCGAGGACGAGCGCGAGGAGGTCGAGCAGGCCGCTTCCGAAGCGGCCCAAGAGCACCCGTACCGGCTGATTCTGATCATCCCCCGTGATACCGAGGCCGAGGAGCCCCGCATCGACGCCGAGGTCACCCTCGGGGAGCGTCTGGGCGCCGCCCAGGCGATCATCCTCCGGCTCGACGGCCCCGCCGCGACGCACCTGACGTCGATCGTGCTGCCGATGCTCGCCTCGGACGTGCCGGTGGTGACCTGGTGGCTGCTCGACCCGGTGCGCTATGGCCTGGAGCAGGAGCTGCGCACCTTCGCCGACCGCCGCATCACCTACTCGGCCCAGGCCACCGACCCGGTCGAGTCGCTGTACCGCCGCGCCCTGACCTACACGCCCGGCGACACCGACATCTGCTGGACTCGGATCACGCTGTGGCGCTCGCTCATCGCCAGCACCTTCGACGGTGCTCCGACCGAGGTGCGGGCCGTCGACATCAAGGCCGACCGGGCCGACCCGTCGGCGCAGCTGATGGCCGCGTGGCTCCACACCCGGCTCGGAGTGATGCCGCGGATCATCGACACGAAGGTCGAACGCAATTCCGAGCACCTGCCGGCGATCGCGGCGGTCGCGTTCACGATGGCGAACGGCGAGACGATGGAGATCGAACGTCAGGCCGAGGACGGCGAGACCGTGCTGCGCCAAGCGGGGCTGCCGAAGCAACGCCAGTTGCTCCAGGGGCGCACGCTGGGCCAACTGCTGGCCGAGGAGCTGCGGCACATCGACCCCGACGCGGCGTACAAACGAGTCCTGGACACGTTCCGGGAGCACTACGAGCCCGAGGCGGTATCGTCATGAGCAAGAACAGTGCAGTGATCGTCCACGAGGATGCCGAGGTGCTGGCCGAAGCGGTGGCCGCGCGCCTCGTCAACCGCTTGGCCGACGCGCAGGCGCACCGCGGTGAGGCCGCGGTCGTGTTGACCGGCGGCCGCATCGCCGCGAAGATGTACGGCCACGTCCTGACCTCGCGTTTCAAGGGCATCGTGGACTGGTCGAAGGTCGACTTCTGGTGGGGCGACGAACGCTTCCTGCCCTCGGGCGACGCGGACCGCAACGAGACGCAGGCGCGGGACGCGTTCCTCGATGCGCTGCCGGTCGACCCCGAGCGCGTGCACCCGATGCCGGCCGCGGATGTCGTCGACACGCCGGAGGCGGCCGCGACGGTCTACAGCGCCGAACTCGACGCCGCTGCGGGAGGCGCGGGCGTGCCGCCGTTCGATCTGGTGCTCTTGGGCATCGGCGAGGACGGCCACGTGGCCTCGCTGTTCCCGGGCGACCCGGCGCTGGAGGTGACCGAGGAGTCGGTCACAGGTGTGCGGGAATCCCCCAAGCCGCCGCCCGAGCGCGTGACGCTGACGATGCCGACGATCAACGCCGCATCGGAGGTGTGGATCATCGCCTCCGGTTCGGGCAAGGCCGAAGCGGTGGACGAGGCGCTCGCGGAGCGGCGGCTGCCGGCCGGGCTCGTGCAGGCGCGAGACCGCACGCAATGGCTCGTCGACGCCGACGCGGCGGCGAACCTGAAGCACCTGCAATTGTGACCGGGCGCCGCTGAGACACGGCCGGGGCCGGGTGATCGCGATGATCGCCCGGCCCCGGTTCGTCTTGCATGCGTGGAGGGCGCGTGCGTTCGCAGCGGTTCCCACCGATGCGCGGCCGACGGTCGCCGCCTCCCCCACCTGGAAGCGCCGTCTCGGCCATGTCGGTCACGGATCGCGAGGGCGTCGGTCGAGCGCCGCCGGCCGCCGTGGTCGGTTCCGCGGCGACGTCCCCGTTCACGCCCGTTCGCGAACGGTCACCCTCGTTCGCCGCGGCTGGCGGCACGAGCGGCGAGCGCTTCGGCGAGAAGGTCCTCGGCCTCTTCCTCGGTTCGGCGCTCGCGGACATAGGCGAGGTGCGTCTTATACGGCTTGATGGTGCGGCGCGCGGGAGGGTTGGCCTGGTCGCGGCTGGCCGGCCAGCCGCAACGAGTGCAATCCCATTCGTTCGGGATATCGATGTAGAGCGCGAAACGCCGCACGGTCTCGTGCCCGTTGGCGCACCAGTACCCCACGCGCTGCCGGGGTACCGGCTCGCCGCGCTCAGAGTGCAGACTCGGTGCCGCACCGATGCGGGTGCCACGGATGGCTTGTCCGTTGGACATATATGTGATCGCTCCTCACAGGTGGGGGTCTTCTGTGGATGTCGGCCACGCGAAGACACGGTTTCGCGAGCGTCACCGTGGGACACTGGCCGGAGCGGCAGGGGAACCGCCCCAGCAAATTCTATGACGCAGCGCACATATTGTAAAGGGATCATTGCAGTACCTTTACTGATTCCGTAGACCGGAGGCATCGCATTCGTCGAATGCGATTCTTCGCTCCAGTGGGGACCGCGCTTCAGGGTTCGGGAATCATGCGTCCCGGTCCACATGCCATGTCACTCCTATGCGCAAGGCACGGGACCGGGCCATGTCCTTCTCCCCCGAGGATGCAGCGGGCCCGGCACGGGGCTCGATCGCACGAGGCTCACCGTGCCCCCGCTCAGGCGATGGTCAGGATGATCTTTCCGCGAGCGTGGCCGCCCCGACCGGCCTCCCACGCCTTCGCGGCCTCTTCGAGCGGGTATACGGCCGAGACCGGGACGGTCAGTTCCCTGGACTCGACGAGCGTGGTGAGGGCGCGCAGGTCGCCGCTGTCCGGTTCGGTGAAGACGTGCACGCCGCCCCGTTCGCGCACCTTCGGGTCTGCGATGGAGACGATGCGCGAGGGGTCGGCTCCAGCTCCGGCCGACAGGTCGAACTCGCCCGCCCCGACCGCGTCCAGCGCCGCGTCGATGCCGTCCGGGGCGAGTCTGCGGACCCGTTCCAGCAGGCCGTCGCCGTATTCGACCGGTTCGGCGCCGAGCGCGACGAGGTAGTCGTGATTGCGCGGGGAGGCGGTGCCGATCACGCGTGCGCCGCGGGCCGCCGCGATCTGGACGGCGATCGAGCCGACGCCGCCCGCGGCGGCGTGGACGAGGACCGTTTCGGCGTCCTTGACGGCGACGGCGTCGAGCGCCTGGAGCGCGGTCAGCCCGGCCAGCGGGAGACCGGCGGCCGAATGCCAGTCCATGGAGGCGGGCTTGGGCGCGATCATGAACGGTTCAGCGGTCGTGTACTCGGCGTAAGTCCCCCATTTGGCGACGGGGCGGCGTACATGGCCGAGGACGTCGTCGCCGACGGTGTACTCGGTGATCTCGGCGCCGACCTCCACGACGGTCCCGGCGGCGTCCCAACCGGGGATGAGCGGGAACTGCGCGGGGACGAGCGAATCGAGGCCCCCGGCCCCCAGATGCCGGTCCACAGGGTTGACCGAGGTCGCCTTGAGCCGGATGAGCACCTCGTTCGGGCCGCACGGAGGCCGGGGCACATCGGTCGATTCGAGATCCCGCGCCCCGCCGTAACGAGGCAACACCACTGCTTTCATACCACGAATGAGACCATGAAACGGCGGCCGCTTCCGGAGAACGAAGCCGCTGCGGCGATCCGACGCGCCTTCGCAAAGAACGGTCGGGCCCGGCGGAGCGATGCTCCACCGGGCCCGACCCTAAGCGCTGTGGTCTCTCAGACCAGTGCGCGCAGCAGCAGACCGTAGGCGACGATGCAGGCGAACCAGATGACGCCGACGGCGATGGTGATGCGCGTGAGGTTCTTCTCGGCCACCGAGGAACCCGAGGCCACCGATGACATGCCGCCGCCGAACATGCTCGACAGGCCGCCGCCTTTGCCCTTGTGCAGCAGCACCAGCAACACCAATGCGGAGCTGGTCGCCAGCAGGACGACCAGAAGGGCGTAAGTCAATACCGTCATCGATCGAGTGTCCTCTCCAACAGTTCGGCATCCACGCGAGCGTGAACCCGGCCCCGAGTCTAACTCAGGAGCCGATTCGCACTCGAATGGGCCGTCATGTTCATTCGACGGTTTCGGCCCGAACCGCCGCATGAGTTTCGACCCCCATGGCCGCCCGCGCCTTTCGGAATAAACGCGGGGCCGCCGTACGCCCTTGTACGGCGGCCCCGCAATCTCCGGCTCGTGAACGCTTCGCGTCCGCGAGCTGAGCCTTTCACTCACCGGCGCGCCCCTGGCTGCGCCGATCGTTCCCTAGGCGCCGGCGTGCTCCGGGAACCTGACGATCTTGGCGAACTCCTCGGCGTCGAGGCTCGCGCCTCCGACCAGGGCACCGTCGATGTCCGGCTTCGCCATGATCTGAGCGACGTTCGCCGACTTGACCGAGCCGCCGTACAGGATTCGGACCCGCTCGGCCACGCCGCCGAACTTCTCGGCGAGCGCCGCGCGCAGGGCCCCGATGACCTCCTGGGCGTCCTCGGGCGTGGCCGTGCGGCCCGTGCCGATCGCCCAGACCGGCTCGTAGGCCACCACGATCTTCCCGAGCTCCTCCTCGTTCAACCCGTCCACGGCGGCCAGCAGCTGGCTCACCGTGTGCGGAACGTGGTTCCCCGCC
>JAJYSW010000357.1 GCA_021793335.1 Actinomycetes bacterium | reverse complement strand
CGGCGGGCTCCTCGTTGAACTGGTTGACGCCCAGAATCGCCTCGGTGGCGTCGAGTTCGATCGATGTGAAGGCGAGACTCCAGTCGCCGATCTCGACGGTCGAGCCGGCCGCGAGTGGAGCGTCGAGCTCGGTGCCGTCGCCGCCGGCGGCCTCCCGGCCTTCGTTCTCGGCGGTTTCGGCGCTCGTCGCGGGGTCCGAGTCGGTCGCATCGTCGCAGGCGGTGAGCGCGGCGAGGCCGAGCAGTCCGGCCGCGCCGACGGCGAGGAGTTTCTTGACCGCGAGCGTGTCGATGTCGAGGGCCATGGCCTACCTTTCGTGGAAGAACACCCACGAGACATTTCTCGTGAACTTGGTTCACGAATGTAATGCACTGTGTTGAATCTCAATAACCCGGGGTGGGATAGGATTTGACGAGCGCGAACAGGGGAGCCGCATGACCACCGACGAGACCATCACTTTGACCGACCTCGCCCGCCTCGCACGGGTCGGACGCAACGCCGTCAGCAACTGGCGCAGGAGAGAGCCCGACTTCCCCACCCCCGTGGACCCCAGTGCCCGCAGACCCCGCCTCGCCCTCGCCGACGTCGAACGATGGGCCGCCGAGCACGGGCGGCACCTCGACATCACCCCCGCCGACCGCCTCTGGTTCTCCCTCCAGAACACCCACCCCTCCGCCGATCACGCGCTCCAGGCCATCGCCGCCGCCCTCACCGGCGACGAACACGGCGTACTCGCGCGCCGCCTCGCCGCGCTCACCGAGGCCACCCCCGCGGCCGAACTGTTCGAATTCTTCATCGCCCGCGCCCGGGAAGCCGCAGGTCGCGGCTCTCCGCCCGGAACCGGCGCACTCGCCCACATCGCGGCCGTGTGCGCCCCGGCCGAAGACGACCTCGCGGTGCACGACCCCGCCGCCGACGAGGGCGACCTCCTCATCGACCTGCTCCGCACCGTCCCCGGTGTCGGCGCCATCAGCGGCCGCGACCGCTCGACGGCCAAGGCCACCGTCTGCGAGCGCCGTCTTCGCCTCGCACTCCCCGACGTCCCCCTCCACATCGACATCGGCGACTCCCTCCTCGGTCCGCTGCCCGAGCGCCGCTTCGACCTCGTCATATGCGACCCGCCGTTCAACGTCAAGGACTGGGGCCACGACCGCCTCCCCGACGACAGCGACCCGCGTCTGGCCTACGGCACGCCCCCGCGCACCGAACCCGAACTGGCCTGGGCCCTCCACTGCCTCGCCCTGCTCGGCCCCGACGGCGTCGCCGTCGTCCGCATGCCCGCCATGGTCGCCCACCGCCGCTCGGGCCGACGCATCCGCTCCGAGCTCCTCCGCTGGGGCGCGCTGCGCGCCGTCATCGATCACCCCGAGGCCAAGGCCCACATCTGGGTGCTCGCCCCGCGCGCCGAGACCACACACCTGCTCGTCTCCACCGGCGGCGACTTCGACACCGCCTGGCGCACCGTCGCCAAGGACCCGAGCGCGACCGTCGCCACCGCCCACTCGGCGACCGTCCCGCTCATGCAGCTGTGGGACGAAGACGTCGACATCTCCCCCGCCGTCTACCTCGCCGCCGGCGACACCGACTCCGACCAGCTCACCCAGCACGCCGAACGCCTCGGCGAACTGCTCGACACCACTCGAAACGCCATGCCGCGCTTCGGCTCCGGCACCCCCGAGACGACCCCGGAGACGGCTCTGGCCGAACTCGAACGCGATGGGCGGCTCACCGTCAGAGCCGGTGACGGCGCGAACGGGGGCTTCGGCGTCATCGTCGACCCGGTCGGGCCGCGGACCGTCCGCCTCGGCCGACTCGACACCGCCACAGAAACACAGTGGACCATCGCCTGCGACACGGACGTCATGGACCCCGGTTGGCTCGCCGCCGTTCTCGCCGCACGACTGCCCACGACCGCCAAACGCACTGCGACCGGAGCCAGAAGACGCCTGCTCTCGGTCAAGGTCCCCCGCCTCGCCGTCGAGGAGCAACGCCGCCGCGGCGCGGCCTTCGCACGCGTCCTGGCACTGCGCGACGGCCTCGAAGACGCCGGAGCCCAAGCCGCGGCCCTCGCCGCCGACACGGCCGCGGGCCTGGTCGACGGCACGGTCACCGTGGACGAGCAGCAGGAGACGGCGAGGCCCACGGATCGGTGAGGGAACGCCCGCCAATGCGCGGAACCGAGGCCGCGCCCGGCGATGTGTCGTGTCGGAGCCGCCGACAGGATTCGAACCCGCAACCTGCCGATTACAAGTCGGCCGCTCTTCCAGTTAAAGCTACGGCGGCATGTCCCCCGCCATGATGACGGCGAGACGACACGATTGTACTGGACCCCGCAACAGCCCCGATAATGCCCTAGATCACATTTTCTCCGAGCCGCCCGAAATCGACTCCTTGGCGGGGTTCACGGGCCTCTTGCGCGGTATGCTCCAGCGCTGCGGCCCGCGCCCACCGGGCAGGCCCCGCGCCCGAGTCGTCCGGCGGCCGGTGCAGCGGCAGGCGACAATGAGACGACCGGGCCGATGCGGCTGTGGCGGCCGAGGGCCCGGCCGCCGCCGCGGAC
>JAJYSW010000356.1 GCA_021793335.1 Actinomycetes bacterium | reverse complement strand
GTCGGAGCGCTGCCCGGGCTCACCCCAGAACACCGGTTTCTTGTGGAAGCGGTCTTGGGGCGCCAGGTACGCCTCGATGCCGAGAATGGGCTTGACGCCGGTCTTCTTGGCCTCCTTGTAGAACGCGTAACCGCCGTACATGTTGCCGTGGTCGGTCATGGCGATGGCGGGCTGACCGAGCCGTTCGGCTTCGGCGAACAGCGGTTTGAGTTTCGCCGCTCCATCGAGCATCGAGTACTCGGTGTGCACGTGAAGGTGGACGAACTGCTTCGACACGAAATGCTCCTCCTTGGCGCAGTTCGCAGGCCATGCGTTCGCTCGCCTGGCGGGAACCGGCGAGCCGCAGACCGGCGCTGCTCCGAGCTCTTGAACCCCACCACCGGCACCGCGCCGGGCGAAGGCGCCGCCGGTTGCATCCAGAGGCCCCAGCTTAATCCTTGCGATCGCCGCCTCGCGGCGACTCGTCGGCGCGAATGCCGTCCGCCTCAGTTCCCGGCGACGGTCGGCGCGCGGCGGTCTTCGCCGTTGCACGGCATCGGATTCGGCCGTTGAGCGCCTGATCGAAGCCATCGCCGCCCGGTAGTGAAGGCCATTCGGGTCGGTGGCCGTCCACAGGCCGCTTCGAGTTATCCACAGGCGAAAAATTACTTCTTGCCCCCTGTTGACACTGAACGGACACTTATGCCATGAACACAACAGAGAGCGAAATCAGCATCAAAAATCCCAATGACCTCATCGCTACGATCCCGCTGCTGCTCGGGTTCCATCCAGAGCACAGCCTCGTGGTGGTCGGGCTCGCCGCGCTCGAACTCCAGTGCACCTTCCGCGTCGATCTGCCCGGTTCGGCCGAGCACATCGAGCACCTGCGGGATCTCACCGCACCGCTGTGCCGCAATGAGTGCGACGGCTGCATCATCGTCGCCTACGGGGAACGCGAGCTCGCCGAGGCCGCCCTCGCACGCACCGCGCAGCGGCTGCACGCCGCGGGCATCACACCGGTCGACCGGATCCTCGTCGAGAACGGGCGCTGGTTCAGTCTCGACTGCGGCGCGGACTGCTGCCCGACCGAGGGCAGGCCCGTGCCGCAGACCTCCCCGGCCTCGTGCGAGGTCGCCGTCGCCGGCGGCCACGCCCTTCCCAACCGCTCGGCAGTGGCGGCCCAGTTCGATCCGGCTGAACCGGACCGCCGCACCGCCGTCGCCGTCGCCGTCGACGCGGCCCTGCTCGCCGAGACCGAGCTGGACTGGGCCGAGCAGCGCGGCCGCGACATCGGGACCGTCGACCGCTGGATGGACTCGCGCGAGCTCCCGGGCCCCGAGGACATCGCGATCCTCGGTCTCGCGCTGGGCGACGTCGATATCCGCGACTATGCGATCGACCGCATCGACTCCGGAGCGTTCGAGGGCAATCGCTCCGACTTGTGGATCTGGCTGGCCCGCCATCTCGATGGCGGCATGGTGGCCCCGGCCGCGACGGTCGCCGCGTTCGCGGCCTACCGGGCCGGCCACGGCGTCGTGGCACGGGAGGCGCTGGAACTGGCGCTGCGCTCACAGCCGAACTATCCGCTGGCGCAGATGCTGATGATCGCGCTCCAAGCCGGAATGCCGCCGAAAGCGCTGGCCGGAATCGGCGGCGGGAAAGCGAACGAGCTGCTCGATGGCTAGGCTTGATACATGGCAGACACCCCTGTGGGCCGCGGAGATCACTCCGGTTCGGGCGGTGAGCGCGGGAAGGGCGGCTTCGCCGCCATCCTCCTCGTCGGCGGCAGAGCCAGGAGGTTCGCGGGCACCGCTAAGAGCGAGCTGGTGGTCGAAGGCAAGACCATTCTCGAAAGGATGCTCGCCGCCTGCACCGATGCCGAGCCCTGCGTGGTGGTGGGAGCACGGCCGCCCACGGCCGCTCCGCTACCCGAAGGCGTGGCCTCGGCGCTGGAGAGCCCACCGGGTTCGGGGCCCGCTAGAGCGGTGGCCGCGGGCTTGGAATCGGTGCCCGCCGATTGCGAGCAGGTGGCGATCCTGCCGGGCGACCTGCCGTTCCTGTCCTCGGAGGCGCTGGACCTACTGCGACGCCGAGTCGAGGAGACCGGGCACCGCGCAGGCGCGGTGTACTGCGACGACGCGGGTCGAAGACAGTGGCTGTGCGGCGTCTGGCCCACCGAAGCGGTACGTGAGAACGCCGTGAAGGCGCGACCCGGCGACGCGGCGCGCACCTTGTTCACCGAGATCAGGGTGGACGGAGTGTCCTGGGAGCAGGCCGGTCCGCCGCCGTGGTTCGACTGCGACACTCCAGAAGACCTGGAACGGGCCAGGGAGTGGGCGAAGACGACCTCGGCCGGCGACTGATCGGGCCGGGACCGCGAACACCGGCCGGGGCTGCGAGGCCCCGGCCGGAGAGTCCGAACGGAACCGCGGTCAGGCGAGGCCGTATTCGCCGGTGATCACCCCGGTGCGCCACACGGTCAAGGCCACCATCAGCGCCAGGATCGCGGCGAAGCCGACCCAGTGCATGAGCCTGCGGTTCGCCTTCGGCGCGAAGGCCAGTACCGCACCGCACAGCAGACCGCCCGCC
>JAJYSW010000062.1 GCA_021793335.1 Actinomycetes bacterium | reverse complement strand
CCGCCGTTCCTGACCGGCGGTTCGATGGTCGAGACCGTCACCATGGAGCGCACCACGTTCGCCAAGGCCCCGGCCAAGTTCGAGGCGGGCACGCCGCCGATCGCCGAGGCCGTCGGCCTGGCCGCCGCCGTCGACTACCTTTCGGCGCTCGGCATGGAGAACATCCGCGCTCACGAGAAGGAACTGGCCGCCTACATGCTGGAGCGGCTGGAGGCCGTCGAGGGGCTGACCGTCATCGGTCCGCGCGTGCCCGTCGGCCGAGGGGCGACGGTCTCCTTCGATCTCGAAGGCGTCCATCCCCATGACGTGGGCCAGGTCCTCGACTCCGAGGGCGTGGCCGTCCGCGTCGGCCACCATTGCGCCAAACCGACCTGTGTGCGCTTCGGCGTCACGGCCGCGACCCGCGCCTCCGGCTACGTCTACACGACGACCGATGAAATAGATCGCCTGGTGTCGGCGTTGGAGCGGGTGAGGAAGGTGTTCGCCTGATGGATCTCGACGAGCTGTACCAGGAAGTCATCCTCGACCACTATAAGCGCCCCCGCGGCGCTGGCCTGCGCGAACCGTACGAGGGCGAATCGCACCAGGTCAACCCGACCTGCGGCGATGAGATCACCCTGCGCGTCCATGTCGAGGGCGACACCGTAGCCGACGTCTCCTACGAGAACGTGGGATGCTCGATCTCCAAGGCCTCCGCATCGGTACTGTACGAACTGGCCAAGGGGTCCACGGTCGAGGACGCTCTGTCCCGTCTCGCCGAGTTCACCGAGCTGATGAACTCCAAGGGCCGGGGCGAAGCCGATGAGGAGACCTTGGAGGACGCCGTCGCGTTCACCGGCGTGTCCAAGTACCCCATGCGCGTCAAGTGCGCGCTGCTGGGCTGGATGGCGTTCAAGGACGCGCTGGTCCATGCCACGGCGACGCCCGTGGAGCCGTGAATGAGTAGAGCCGCCGTACCGACTCCTGGAGGGGGAACCGTTCAATGACAGAAACCACGAAGGCCAAAGAAGACGACATCATCGAAGCGATGAAGGACGTCGTCGACCCCGAACTCGGCATCAACGTCGTCGACCTGGGCCTGGTCTACGGCGCGCACGTCGACGAGGAGAACGTCGCCACACTCGATATGACGCTGACTTCGGCGGCCTGTCCGCTGACCGACGTCATCGAGGACCAGTCCCGCTCGGCGCTCACCGGAGGGCCCGAAGGCGGCCTGGTCTCCGATGTCCGCATCAACTGGGTGTGGATTCCGCCGTGGGGCCCGGACAAGATCACCGATGACGGCCGCGAGCAGCTGCGAGCATTGGGCTTCAATGTTTGAGGGGCACGTGCTCGAAGAACGAATGCGGTGACCTCCGGGCGTGGCCAGGGTACGCTCCGCTCCCGGAGGCGGCCGGATCGTCGAGGTCGAGCCCGAACGGCTCCCGAAATGGGTCGCGAACTTCGCCGGACGCAACGGCGGCATCGCCTCCCATCGGGCCCGGGATGATTCCTGGACGATCGAATCGCAGGACGGACCGGTGGCGAGCGTCCGATGGGCGCTCGCCACCGGTATTCCCGCCGGATGGCTCCTGACCGGCGGGCCCGCCGAAGTGGCCGAGCGTCTGCGCGACCATGCCCTCGAACCCCGTCGCCTCGGTGTCCTCTTGGCACGCAAGGGCGCTTACTCGGTCGGCATCGTCGTGGACGGCCGTATCGAGGTCTCCAAGACCGGCACCGCCTATGTCCAGGGCCGGACGAAGGCCGGAGGCCAGTCCCAGCAGCGTTTCGCCCGCAGGCGCGAAGGCCAGGCGAAGGCCGCGGGCAAGCGGGCCGCCGAATCGGTGGTGGCCGTCCTCGCGAACGCCGACCTCGACGCCCTGGTGACCGGAGGTTCGGTCGATGCGATCCTCGACGATCCCCGCCTGCGGCATCTCTCCGCTACAGTCCATGTTGGCGATATCGGCGAGCCTCGGCAGCGTCTGCTACAGCAGACCGCTCACCGGGCCATCGGTTTCGATATCCATCTTCCCGATTGACGGACCGTCGACCTCGCCTCCGCCCCGATGGGCGGATCGGAGGGCGCGCCTCATCGTTCGAAGGTGATGGCCGTCATCCAGTCCCCGTCGATCTGGTCTTGGATCTTCATGTGCAGCAGCTGGAAGGATTCGAGCGCGCCGGCGTGTCCGAGTCCGCCGACGCTGATGGGACGCAGGTCGCCGTCCTCGCACAGGGTGGCCACGGTCGTGCAGGCCCGCTCGTCGTCTCCGGCGATGAACACGTCGAGGGGCCCGGAACCGGCGAGGCGGCCAGCGAAGACGGTGTTGAACGCCTTGACGACCGAGGCGGCCGGAGCGGCCTCGGCGATCTGCTCCGCCGCCGAGGAGCCGGGCGGCGTGACCAGCCCGTCGAGCGTGGTGAAGTCCACCGGGTTGGAGATGTCGATCAGGATCTTCCCGCTCAGCCGGTCCGACCACTCGCGCGCGATTTCGAGGCTTCCCCGGTAGGGCGTCGCCAGGACCACCACGTCCGCGTCACCGATCTCCTCGAGTGCTTCGCCGGTGGAACCGGCGCCGAGGTCGGCGGCCAGCGACACCGCTTTGGACGCTTCGCGGTCGGCGATGCGCACCCGGTGGCCCCCGGCGAGCGCGCGGGAGCCGATGGCGCGGGCCATCTTCCCCGAACCTATGACGAGCAACTTCATGCCTTCTCCTCATATTCGGCGCTCGCCGCGCTCAAGGCGAGGTCTCGGATCTGATCTCGTCGGCCTTCGCGGCGGGATCGTCGTGGGAGCCGTCGGGCGGGGCGCCGCGCAGTTCCAGATTCGGTAGGAACAGTGTCATCACTATCGAGAGGGACGCGATCGCGGCGGCCACCGCGAACACCATGTCCAGGCCGTCGGTGAAGGCGAGCTGCACTACTTCCTTGACCGGCTCGGGCAGGTGCTGCACCACCGTCGGCGACTCGATCACGTTCGACAGGTCGGCGTCGTCGAAGCCCTGCGTCCGCTCGGGGTCCAGCTGGGCGACCGCACCGGGCAGGTGCTCCCGCAGCTCGTGGTCGAGCCGGTTGTTCATGACCGCGCCGAGTACCGCGGTGCCGATGGCCCCGCCGAGCGACCGGGCGAAGTTATTGGTCGAGGTCCCCGCGCCCAGGTCGTCGATCGAGACGATGTTCTGCATGGCGAGCACCAGCGGCTGCATGAACATGCCCATACCGGAGCCCAGGACGAGCATGTAGCCCCCGCTCACCCACAGCGGCGTGTCCAGGTGCAGCTGCGTGAACAAGGTCAGCCCGGCGGTGATGACGACGGACCCGGCCACCAGGAACCACTTATACCGCCCGATCCGCGAGATGATGAACCCCGACGAGATCGACGTCACCAGCATCCCGCCCATCATCGGCAGCATGAGCAGGCCCGAGTGCGTCGGCGAATAGCCGCGCACCATTTGGAAGAACAGAGGGATGTAGACGATCCCGGAGAACATCGCGACGCCGAAGACGAGCGCGATCGCGGCCGCGAGTCCGAACGTGCCGTGGCGGAACATCCGCAGCGGCAGGATCGGCTCCTCGGCTCGCGTCTCCACGTACAGGAACAGGACCCCCAGGATCGCGGCGGCGGTGAACAGGCCGATGATCACGCCGGAGGTCCACGCGTACGTCTGCCCGCCCCAGGTGGTGCCCAGCAGCAGGCAGACCACGGCCGGGACGAGGCAGGCCGCGCCGAGATAGTCGATCTTGTGGCGGCGCGTGGGGATGTGGTGGCGGCGCAGCACGAGGTCGACCGCGATGAGGGCGGCCAGGCCGGTCGGCAGGTTGATGTAGAAGATCCAACGCCAGTCCACTTCGGCCAGCCATCCGCCGAGGACCGGCCCGGCCACCGACGAGATCGCGAACACGCCGCCGAACAGGCCTTGGTACTTGCCTCGCTCGCGCGGCGGCAGCACATCGGAGACGATGGTGAACGCCAGGGTCATCAGCCCGCCCGCGCCCAGTCCCTGGAGGCCGCGGAAGAGCACCAGCTGGAGCATGTTCTGAGCCAGGCCGGCCAGTGCCGAGGCCAGCAGGAACACCGTGATCGCGAGCAGGATGATCGGCCGTCTGCCGTACAGGTCGCTCATCTTGCCGTACAGGGGGGTCGAGGCGGTGGTGGCGATGAGATAGGCGGTCACGACCCACGTGTAGTCGCTCATGCCCTGCAGGTCGCCGACGATCGTGGGCAGGGCCGTGCCCACGATCGTCTGGTCCAGCGAGGCCAGCAGCATCGCGAGCATGAGCGCGCCGAAGAGCGTGAACAGCTCTCGGCGGCTCAGCGTGCGGCCGGGCGGCCTCGCGTCCTCACCCATAGAGGCGAGCGTATGGCGCGATACGTGTACGGGGAGCCGAAACCGCTATTCGATCCGTTCGTCGACCGTCCATGCCCCCGCCGGGACGACGAGGCGGCCCACATGCGCGTCGGTGTCGGTGTGGTTGATGATGAAGCGCCACGGGCCCCGGTCGACGACGTCGACGCCGGGCAAGCCGGGGCCGTCCAGTTCGAGGGCCTCGAACAGGCGGTCCCACGCCTCGTCGACGAGTTTGCACGAGATGTACCACGCCTCGCCCTCCCCGAAGGGGTTGACGGTGACCGCCGGCTGGTTCTCGATGATATCGCCCGTGGCGTACTGGGTGACGCACTGCGCGCCGCGCAGTTCGACCAGTTCGCAGAAGCGCTCGGCGGCGCCGAAGTTCCACAGCGCCCGCAGCTCGCCCACGGGTTGGGGGAGGTGTTCGAGGACGCGGATGCCGAACAGGTCGGTGAGCCCGCCGAGGAATCCGCCCGGCCAGATCTGGCAGTGCTCGTCGACGGCGCCGGTGAAGTAGGAGGCGACCAGTCGGCCCCCGCCGGCGGTGAACCAGCGGAGGTTCTCGGCGGCGGCCTTGCTCAGCACGTACGTGGACGGGGCGATCACGGTGGCGTAGCCATCGAGTTCGCCTTCGGGGGCGACGAAGTCGACGGTCACGCCGCGGTCGCGCAGCACCCGGTGGATCTGGGCGACGTTCTCGAGGTAGTCGATCGGGGCCGGGAGCGAGGCGTGACCGCCCGTGGCCCACCAGGAATCGGGGCTCCACAGGATCGCGACATCGGCCTTGACGGGGGCGTCCCATGCCGCGGCGGCGCTCGGGAGCGCCCGGCCGAATTCGACGACCTCGCGGAAGGTGCGGGTGTCCGCGCCGGCGTGGGGGACGAGCGCCGAGTGCCACTGCTCGGCGCCGCCGAGCCCCGAGCGCCACTGGAAGAACAGCGCGCCCTTGGAGCCGCGGCTGATGTGGATCATCGAGTGGCGGGCCATGCGGCCCGGGCTCTTGGCGATCGCCCCGTCGCGGGTGTGGATGCCGCCGGCGGCCTGTTCCATGAGCAGCCAGGGCTCGCCTCCGGCCCAGGAGCGGGCCAGGTCGGCGTGGAAGGCGCTCTGCCGCTCGGCGGTCTCGTCGGCGGCAGAAGGATAGGAGTCGAAGCTGACCAGATCGACTTCGTTCGACCACCGCCACTGGTCGACCGGGACCCAGGGCCCGAACACGTAGTTCGTGGTGATGGGGACCTCGGGGTTGGCCGCTCGCAGGAGGTCGCGCTGTTCGCGGTAGTGGTCGAGCAGGGCGTCGGAGGTGAAGCGCTTGAAGTCGAGTTCGAGGGCGGGGTTGGTGAGGTACTGGGTGGCGCGGGGGGCGAGGATCTGGTCCCACTCGGAGTACGCCTGGGACCAGAAGGAGCCCCACCACGCCTGGTTCAGGGCCTCCAGGGTGCCGTATTTCTGCTGGAGCCAGAGGCGGAAGGCCCGTTCGGCGTGTGCGGAGTGGCTGGTGGTGCCGTATTCGTTGTGCACGTGCCACATGGCCAGGGCCGGGTGCTCGCCGTAGCGTTCGGCGAGTTTCCCCGCGATTCTCAGGCCGGCCTCGCGGTAGGCCGGGGCGTGGACGTCGTAGGTATCGCGTGAGCCGTGGACCTGGAGTGTGCCGTCGGGGCGCGTGTTGAGGGCGTCGGGGTAGGCGAGGGTGAACCACGGAGGCGGGGACGCGGTCGGGGTGGCGAGGTTGACGCCGATGCCGCCCGCGTGGAGTTTGTCGAGGACGCGGTCGAGCCAGCCGAAGTCGTATTCGCCTTCTCTGGGTTCGAGTCGGGACCAGGAGAAGACGCCGACGTTGACGAGGTTGACGCCGGCCTCGCGCATGAGTGCGACGTCGTCGTCCCACACTTCCTCGGGCCACTGCTCGGGGTTGTAGTCGCCGCCGTAGCAGAGTCCGTCGACGCCTTTGGGCCAGTGCATGAGGATGTCCTCTCAACAGAAGCGGGAAGTTAGTTGCCTGGCAAAACTAACTTGATTCGGCGCGATCGCCCACCGGTTCCCGCCCAGTGCGACGCAGGTTGCTCACTCGGGGGCGAGCGCCGCGAACCGCTCCGCTCGCAGTCGCTCGGGCCAGGTGTCGTCGATCGGCGCCAAGGTGTCCGGGCTGACGCCCATCGCCCATGCCAGCAGCAGGTCGGCCAGTCTCGGGTTGCGCGCCAGCGCCGGACCGTGCATGTAGGTGCCGACGACGTGCCCGGCCCAGGCGCCCTCGGTGGCGCCGTCGTTGCCGACCCCGGCACCCACGCGGGCCAGCGGCTGCACGGCTTCACCGAGCCGAGTGCGGCCGCTGTGGTTCTCGAAGCCGGTGATCTGGCCGATGCCCAGTACCGGCGAGCCCTCGCCGGTGAACTCGCCGACCGCGCGGTTCTCGCCCCGGTCCGAGCGCAGATCGAGGATGCCCAGCCCGGCGTAGCAGCGGCCGTTGGCGTAGAACGACTCGCCCAACAGCTGGTAGCCCGCGCAGACCGCCATGATCGTCTTCCCGGCCTCGGCGGCCTTGCCGAGCGCGCCGTCGTCGAGCAGCCGCTCGGCCGCCACCGCCTGCGGACCGTCCTCGCCGCCGCCGATGAGGTAGATGTCGGCGCCGTACGGGATGTGCTGGTCCGAGCGGATCTGCATCGGCTCGACCTCGATGCCGCGGGCGCGGGCGCGGTGGGCCAGCACCAGCAGGTTGCCCCGGTCGCCATAGGTCGAGAGGAGATCGGGGTAGAGCCAGACGATGCGCAGGGTGCTAATTGACACGATTGAACTCCGCCCTGATGTCTTGGAACGCCGTGTAGTTCGCGACGACCTCGACCGGGCCGGGGGCCACGGCCGCGATCGCCGCCCTGATGTCGTCGACGACGAGGAAGTCGACCCGGTCGACCTCCAAGCGGACGGCCAGGTCCGTGCGCCGGTCGCCGGTGACGACGACCTTGCGTCCGACCAGCGAGGTGAAGTCGACGTCGTAGATCCAGGAGGTGTCGAAGCCGTCCACCTCGCGCGCGTTGAGCGAGAGCACCACCGGCGGGTCCTTCTCGATCATGTCGAAGGATTCGAGCCAACCGGCGGGGTTCTTCGCCAGCAGCAGCCGCAGCCGCCGCCCGTCGCGCTCGACCTTCGCGTAGCGCCCGGCCACCGATGCCACTTCGGACAGCCGCGGCGCGGCCTGCGCCGGCTCGACTCCGAACAGGCTCGCGATGGCCAGCGCGGTGGCGGCGTTGGCGCGGTTGACCCGGCCCGGCAGCTGGAGGTTCAGCTCGTAGCGTCGCCCGTCGGGGCCGACGACGGCCTCGCCGGTCTGGGCCACCGACCACTGCGGAGAGGGCCGGTTCAGTCCGCAGTTGGTGCACCGCCAGAACTCGCCGAAGCGGTCGAGGTGACTGCCGCAATTGGGGCAGATGGCCGAGTCGGCGGTCCAGCTCTGGCCGGCCGCGACCCACACGACGCGCTCGCAGACCGAGGCCGCCCAGACGATGAGCGGGTCGTCGGCGTTGGCGACGATGGTCGTCTGCCCCGCGGAGGCCTGAAGGATCTGCCGCCATTTCGCCGCGAGGGAGGTCACCTCCATGGCCCGGTCGAGCTGGTCGCGCGAGAGGTTGAGCAACGCGACGACCTTCGGATTCGCCGCGTCCAGCAGCTGACCGAGGTAGTGCTCGTCGCACTCGAGGGCGGCGTAGGCGGCCCGGGGCGCCTTGGCGAGCGCGGTGGTGTGCCCGGTGGGCATGTTGGCCCCGAAGGAGTTCGTGGCCACTTTCCCTATGGCCTCCATGGCCGCGGTGGTGAAGCGGGTGGTGGTGGTCTTGCCGTTGGTACCGGAGATGAGGACGACGTGGCGGCCGTCCGCGAGCAGTTCCAGGAGCCGGGGCTCGACCACGAGCCCCACACGGCCGCCGATGACGGAGCCGTCGCCGCGCCCGGTCGCTCGCGACAGCGCTGCCGCGGTCCGCAGCAGTGCGGTGGCGAATTTCGCGCGTGCTGGCAGATTCGCGCTCATGCGGGCTCGCTTTCCACTTGGTCGGACTCGAACGACTATGCAGAAGAGTTTGTCACATGCCCGTGGGGGCGTGTGCCGAGCGTGAAGGAGGCGTGAGGCTGATTGCGCTGCGGCGGGGGAGTTCCAGGAAGCGGCCGCTCCGCCTCGGTCCGCGGCCCCGTGCGCCGTCCGGCCCGGCCGTCGGCGGGGCGCGGCCGGCCCCCGCTCGTCGCTGGAGGCCATTGTGTCATCTCCAATGTCGACGCGGCCGGTGGGCGATCACTTCCGGTGTCGACGCCTGCACCAAACGTGTCCATATTGGCCGACAGGTGTGCTGAGGCGCTCGGGTTCCTTCCGGTGCGCTTGGGAGACTTGGGAGCTCGAAGCGGTGAATCGTGAATGGAACTATCATCTGGAGTCGGTGTCGTCAACTCCTCTCTCCACACTCCTCCACCAATGCTGAGCTGCTGATTCATCCATCGAGGCATGAAAGTCGGCATGAAACAACCCCCAAGAGTGGGGAAGAGTGGAGTATGGTGGGGCGCATTGGCGGGACGGGGCTTCCGCCGACGCGGCATGGGAGGCCGCGCAACCTGAGAGTCACGGGGGGTGGTGCCGATGTTCCTCGGTACCCACAGCCCCCGCCTGGACGACAAGGGCCGCGTCATCCTCCCCGCGAAGTTCCGGGAAGCGCTGGCGGAGGGGGTGGTGATCACGAAAGGCCAGGAGCGATGCCTCTACGTCTTCCCCGAAGACGAGTTCGCCCGTCTGGCCGGCGCGCTCCAATCCGCACCCATGTCGAGCAAGACCGCCCGCGCCTACAGCCGGGTGTTCTTCGCATCGGCTCACGACGAGACCCCCGATAAACAGGGCCGCGTGACGATCCCACCCCGATTGCGCGAGTACGCCGGTCTCGAACGCGACCTGGCCGTCATCGGCGCCTCGAACCGGGTCGAGATCTGGAACGTCGCGACGTGGGACGCCTATCTGGAGGCCTCCGAAGAGGCCTTCGCCGATATCGAAGAGGGCGACCTGCCCGAAGGACTGTGAACGGAGAAGGAGGTGAACGACGTGGAGGCACCGCACGTGCCCGTCATGCTCGACGAGGTGCTCGACTACCTCGCGCCCGCCGTGTCGCGACCCGGCGCGCTCGCCGTCGACGCCACGCTCGGCGCCGGAGGCCACACCGAGGCGCTGCTCAAGGCCCACCCCGACCTCATGGTCATCGGTATCGACCGCGACCCGACCGCGCTCACGCTCGCCTCGGAGCGCCTGCGCGACTTCGGCGACCGGTTCGTCGCGGCCCGGGCCGTCTACGATGAGATCCCCGACGTCCTCGCCGCGCACGGCCGTGAACGCGCCGACGCGATCCTGTTCGACCTCGGCGTCTCCTCGATGCAACTCGACCGGCCCGAACGCGGCTTCGCCTACGCCCAGGACGCCCCGCTGGACATGCGCATGAACCCCGACGACCATCTCACCGCCGAGGCCGTCGTCAACGGCTACGAGGTGAGCGAACTCGTGCGGATCCTGCGCGAGTACGGCGAGGAGAAGTTCGCGCCCCGCGTCGCGAAGGCCATCGCCGCAGCCCGCTCCCAGGCCCCGATCACCTCCAGCCGCCGCCTCGCCGACCTGGTGCGCGACGCGATCCCGGCCGCGGCCCGCCGCACCGGCGGCAACCCGGCCAAACGGACCTTCCAGGCCCTGCGCATCGAGGTCAACGGTGAAATCGACACCTGGCGGGCGGCGTTGCCGGCCGCGCTCGACGCGCTCGCGCCCGGCGGGCGTGTCGTGGTGATGTCCTACCACTCCCTGGAAGACCGCATCGCCAAGCACGAACTCGTGCGCCGCTCCGTCTCGACCACCCCCGCCGGACTGCCCGTCGATCTCCCCGGAACCGAACCCACCTTTCGAATCCTGACAAGGAAAGCCCACCGACCGACTCAGACCGAACTCGACCGAAACCCGCGATCGGCGCCCGCGCGACTGCGCGCCGCCGAACGGGTCGCAACGTCCACCGGAGAAGGAGGGGACTCATGAGCAACGAGCCCTACCGTCGGCCCCGAGCCGACGCCGACGAGATCATCAAGGCCGCCCGCCGCAGGGCACGCGCCGCATCCTCGCGGCGACGGTCGCTCGTCGGAGAGGCCGGCGGGTCCCCGGTCGTCGATGGTGCGCTGGCGGTCCGGACCGAGGCCGCGCCGGTCGAGGCGCCCCCTGCCCCCGAACGCCGAGCCGAGCCCGTCCCCGCCGAGCGCGCCCGCCCCGCCTCACGGCCGGTCGCCGCGCCCGTCGAACTGCCGCGCCCCGCGTTCGTCGGCGGCGTCCTTGCGCTGGTCGTCGCCGGGATCGTGGGTCTGCTGCTGCTGAACACGGTCATCAACGAGGACGCCTACCACCTCCAGGATCTGCGCCACCAGGCCACTGACCTGACGCAGACCGAGCAGGGGCTCAAGAGCGAGCTGAACGACCTGAAATCACCGAACAACCTGGAGGCGGCCGCGATCCAGTACGGCATGGTCAAGCCCGACAAGGTCATCCACCTGAACCTGTCGGACGGGACGACCGTCGAGATCCCCTGGAGCGGAGAATAACCGGTGGAACCATCCGACCCCCGTCGACGGCGCGACCCCTCCTCGATTTCGAGAGCCCGTCGTTATACGCCTCGCGGACGCACCGTCCGCGAGGCGGCTTCGGATTCAGCCGAGGACAATCGGGCCCGTGAACACGGTGCGCGCGACCGCGAGGCCGCGCGCCGGGCCCGCAACCGGCGGTTGACGGAACAGGCCGAGGATCTCGCGGCGAAGCGCCGCCGCGAAGCCGCCGCGCGCTCCCGCCAGCGCCGCCAGCGCGAGACCGCCGCCATCGCCCCCGAACGCCGCGAGATCCCCCGGCCCCGTCAGGAGCCGCCCGCGCGCCGATCCGCGCCTCGCCGCCCCGGCTCCACCGGTCCCGGGCGTCCCGTGCGCGACCGCGTCCCGCGCGTCAGCCCCATCCGTGACCTGCCCCGCGTCGGCAACCCGGCCAGGCGGCTCCGATTCGCCGCGGCGATCCTGTTCATTCTGCTCGCCCTCACCGGCGGGCGACTGATCCAGCTCCAGGTCACCGACTCGGCCGCCTATGCCGCCGACGCGTTCAACCAGCGTCTGGTCACCGAACCGCTCCCCGCCTCACGCGGGTCGATCCTCGACCGGAACGGCAACGCACTGGCCTATTCGGTCGAGGCGAACTTCATCGCCGTCGACCCCACGCGCGTCGAGGGCGACGCGGCCGTGCTGGCGGCCGAACTCGGACCGCTGCTGGGCCGCCCGGCCTCGGAGCTGGAGCCGCTCATCGCCACCGAGGCGACCCTCGAAGGCGATCCGATCCAGTTCGCCTATCTCCAGCGCGGCGTCGATCTCGACGTCGGCGAACAGATCGCCGCGATGGCGAACCCGGGCCTCATCGTCGGCGACGACGAGCGCCGCGTCGTCCCCGGGCGCGACTTGGCGGCCAACGTCATCGGCTTCACCGGCATCGACACCGCTCAGGGCCTCAGCGGCCTGGAGGCCACCTATGACGACTGGCTGCGCGGCATCGATGGCGAGGTCTCCTATGAGCGCGGCCGTTCCGGTCAGCCGATTCCCGGCGCGTTCTACCGTGAGGAACCGGCCGTGCCGGGCAAGGACATCCAGCTGACCATCGACGCCGATCTGCAATTTCAGGTGCAGAACATTCTGGAGTCGACCGTCACCGAGCACGAGGCCGAATTCGGCTCGGCGATGGTCATGGAGGTGGGCACCGGCCATATGCTCGCGATGGCCTCGACGCCGACCTACGACGCGGCCGCCCCCTTCGACGTCGAGAGCGAGGAGGTCTACCGCGACTACGGCACCCAGGCCACCGTCGACCCCGGTTCCATCCACAAGGCCGTCATCTTCGCCGCGGCCTTGGAGGAGGGCTGCATCGAATCCGATGGGACCATGTACGTGCCCCAGACGGTCAGCAAGGGCGGGCAGCCCTATGAGGACACCTATCCGCACGGCGGCGCGGTGCTGAGCATGGCGGGAATGATCGCCCAGTCCTCGAACGTCGGCACCATCGCGTTGGCCGACTGCCTCGGGCCCGAGAAGGTCTATGAGTACCAGCGGCTGTTCGGGCTCGGCGAGCCGACCGGTGTCGGCATCGCCGGGGAGGCCCCCGGCATGCTCCAGCCGCCTGAGAACTGGTCGGGCACCTCCGCAGGTTCGATCCCGATCGGCCACGAGAGCACCGCCACGATCATCCAGATGGCCGCCGCCTATGGCGCGATCGCCAACGACGGCGTCTACGTGCAGCCGACGCTGATCGACCGCCTGCTCGAATCCGACGGCGATGCCGTGGAGGACGACGCCGAGTCCGAGACGCGACGGGTGATCTCCGAGCCGACCGCGAAAGACCTCCATTACCTGCTCCAGGCGCCGATCGCCGACGGCACCGGCACCGGCCGCAACGCCGAGCTGGAGAACTACCACCTCGCCGGGAAGACCGGCACCGGCGGATTGGCCGAGGACGGCGGGTACGCTCCGGGCGCCGTGGCCTCGTTCGTGGGCTTCGCCCCGGCCGAGAACCCGCGGTACGTGGTGGCCGTCAGTGTGTACACGCCCGAGGGGGGCGGCGGCGGCGGGACCACCGGCGACGCCTTCAGAGAGATCAACGAGTTCACGTTGAGTTATTACGGGGTTCCGCCCGCGACCGAGCCGGCCCCGGAGTTCGACGTGTGGGGGTGAGCCCGCTCCGGCCTTCACGCTCAGGGGAATGGCGGATCGGGATCGCGCGTTAATCTAGGGCGTCTAGAAAAGGAGCCGATTGCTTTGAACGTTGACCCTTGGGCACTGTGCGACGTACTCGCCGACCCACCCGAGGCGCGGGGTGCGGTGCTGCTGCACTTCCTCGACGGGTTCATGGACGCGGGCTCGGCCGGGCGCGGCGTCGTCGACTATCTCTTCGACGAATTCGAGCACACCCCGGTGGCCTCGTTCGATGTCGATCAGCTGATCGATTATCGTTCCCGCCGCCCGAACCTGACGTTCGCGCTCGACCGCTGGTCGGACTTCGAGGCGCCGCAACTGGTGGTCTATCTCATGCGAGACCGCTCCGAAAAACCGTTCCTGCTGATGACCGGACCCGAGCCCGATTTCGCCTGGGAGCGGTTCGTGGACGCCACCGAGGACCTGATCGACCATTGGAACGTGCCGCTGACCGTCGGCTTCCAGGGCATCCCGATGGGCGTTCCGCACACTCGGGCGCTCGGCATGACCGTGCACGCCACCCGGCCCGAACTGGTCTTCGATAACCGGCCGGTGTTCAATGAGGTCACGGTCCCCGGCAATGCCGCGGGGCTCTTGGAGTATCGGCTCGGCGAATCCGGAAGGGACGCGATCGGGCTGTCGGTCCATGTGCCCCATTACGTCATGCAGATGACCTATCCGGCGGCCACGATCCGTCTATTGGACGGCCTCAGAGAGGCCACCGGCCTGGATCTGCCCTCCGACCCGGAGCTGGAGGACGACAGTTCGCGTGTCGACGCCGACATCGCCGAGCAGGTCGCCGAGTCCGAAGAGGTCGCCGACGTCGTGAAATCCCTTGAGGAGCAGTATGACTCCTTCACTGAGGCCGCCGAGGCCGACGAGATGCTCCAAGAGGGCCGCATGCCCACCGCCGAAGAGCTCGGAGCCGCATTTGAGCACTTCCTCGCGGAGCGTCAGCGACCCGAGGATGAATGAGTCCAGTCTCGTGGAGCGTCAGCGACCCGAGG
>JAJYSW010000355.1 GCA_021793335.1 Actinomycetes bacterium | reverse complement strand
GCCGAAGCAGCGGGCCCGGTCGAGCGGGACCGGCCGACCGATGGGTGCCGCAGTGATCGGGCCCGCCTCGCGGGGGCCGGGGCGTCGGGCGGGGGGCCTCGCGCAGTGCGACAGCGGGCCCGCGGCGCGGGACTGCATTGATATATACCTTTCGCCCAAGAAGAAGTGAGTGCGGTTCGCGATCTGGACAGACGGCGTGCGTGTCCGTGCGTAATCGGATGATCTCGGAAACATAATCTTGGGTCGAATCGTACAGATGGATGAACCGCGCTGCGCCGCACGGGGCCTGGGCGCAGGCGTCGCATCCCTCCCACGGGCAGTACGACAGTCGCCGTTCAACTGACGACCCCAGTCAAGGATGGGCCACCGCTGCTATGCCAGAAGATCACCGTCAAGTCATGCGCCAGTTCGTCACCGGGGTGTGCGTGGCGGCCTCGTACGTCGACGGCCGCGACGGACGCCGCCATGACGCGGTCACCGTCAATTCGTTCACCTCGCTATCCCTCGACCCCCGCTGGTGGCGCTCTGCCTGCGCCACGAATCGCGGTTCCTCGACCAGGTCCGCGCCAGCGGCTGCTGGTCGGTCTCGATCCTGTCCGCACACCACGAGTCGATCGCCCGGACCTTCGCCCAAGACCAGGACACCCGCGCCCGCGCCGTCACCACCCTGCTCGGACAACCGGGAGCGGCCACCGGAGCACTCGTCCTCGACGGTCCCGGATGGATGGAATGCGTCCTCGACCGCAGCATCTCCGTCGGAGACCACACCATGATCATCGGCGAAGTCGTCGCCACGGGCCTGGGAACCACCGCCGGCCCCCTCCTCTTCCTCGAAGGCGAGTTCCGCACCATGGAGGTAGCCAAACCATGATCAGCAGCCCCACCCACGTCCCCGCCCTCACCTGGGGCCCCGAACCGTCCGGGCTCGACACGCCGGACCTCGCCTCGGTCCTCCTCGCCGCCGCCGAAGCCGGGACCGGCGAGATCCGCCACGTCCGCGACGAGACCGAACAGCGCCGCCAGACTTACCGCGAACTCGCCGAGGAGGCGGCCCGCGTCCTCGGCGGCATGCGCGAGCGCGGCGCGCACCGCGGCGACAAGGTCATCATCCGCCTCGCCGACGAAGCCGACCTCCCGACCGCCTTCTGGGCCTGTGTCCTCGGCGGCGTTCCGGGAGGACCAGGTCCTCTATGACGACTACGAGGGCCCGGCGGTGGACTTCGACATGGGGCGGAGCATCGCCGAACGGCTGGGGGACAAGCGGGCGATCCTCATGGCCCACCACGGGCTGATCACCGTGGGAGGCTCGATCGACGAGGCCGCGCACTGGTTCTTCACCTATGAGCAGGCCGCGCGCGTCCAGCTCGCGGCGTCCGCGGCCGGACCGGTGCGGCCCATGGGCCCCGAGCAGGCCAAGCTCGCCCGCGACGGGTTCGGCGACGCCCACCTGGGCTGGTTCTCCTTCCAGCTGCTGTGGGACCAGATCCTCGCTGAGCAGCCGGACTTCCTGGAGGAGTAGACGACAGAGCGGGCGGGGCCTCCACTGAGAAGAGAGGCCCCGCCCGCGTCGTGTGCGAGGAATCAGCGGCGCCTTTCGAGCGGCGGGTTGTACCGGCTGCGACCGACCAGCCGCCACCGCAGCGGGCTGGCCGCCGGGACGTGCACCGCGTGCTCCGCGGTGAATTCGATGATCCGCAGCGCCCCGGGCAGGGCCGCGGCGGCCTCGGGGTCCCAGTCGACGCGCATGGAGCCGGCCAGCTGGATCGTGTCGCCGTGCTCCCAGTCCACGAACAGCAGGCCCGCCCGCGGATGCAGTTCGATGTTGCCGAGGGTCATGTAGAAGGAGTTGCCCCGGTAGTCCGGCCAGCGCAGCACGTCGCCCTCGACGCGCACGAAGCCGGGTTCGCCGCCGCGGTGGGAGGCGTCGGCCCCGTGGCCGGGGGAGCGGCTGCCGATGAAGAACGTGTCGGCCGCTTCGATTCTGGCCCGTTGTTCGGCGTCCAGCCCCGCGCCGCGGCGGGCCGGGCCGGGCCGGTGTGGGTCCGCCAGCGCGGTGATCTCACGGGTCTGGAGGTACTTGGGGCAGTTGCCGAGGACCTGCTCGGTGCGGATTTCCAGGCCCGCTCCGGCCCGGACGACCGTGCCGTTGACGCGGATGCGCCGCCGCGTCTGCGGCTCCAATGCCAGGATGCCGACGTCGGCGCCGCCGTCGAGGTGCTCGGCCAGTGCGTCGCCGGGGGCCGGGAGTGCGTCGATGCGGACGGTGCGGTCGTCGACGGCGCGGGCGAAGCCGGGCGGCCCGGCCACGGCGGTGGCCCAGACCGCGCCCGCGGCGTCGGTCGAGGCGAGTACGAGCATCGCCTGGCGCTCCAGGAAGGCCGCGAAGCCGCCCGAGAGGGAGGCATCGAACATGGCCGAGCCCCATCCGGGGCCGCCTTCGCCGGCTCTGCGCTGCACGGCCTGCTCGCCGGGGTGGTCGAGGTGCGGTTCGAGGCGCATCATGCCCCCTCGAATCCCGGCGCGGTACGGATCTGGCGCGGGGTGAGGCCGTACTCTTCGCGGAAGACGCGTG
>JAJYSW010000354.1 GCA_021793335.1 Actinomycetes bacterium | reverse complement strand
CACTGCACCGGCGAGAGGAACCTCGCCTCCGCCACCCGCCGCCACAACCGCAACGAGCCCGCCACCCTACGCCTCCTGGGAATCAACTCGAAACCGACCTAAAGCCACACACGCAGACGCCCTGTTATCACGGTCGAAGAGGCGGCGCACCCCCCTCCCGAATGCCGGGAGTGATCGGCCGGAAGCCCCTTCTCGGCATCACAACTGAGCGTCACCGTTCTGTGACCTGGCTATGTCCACAAAAACCACCCTTGATCCATCCGATGTCGATTGCTACAGTCACTCCGAGAAAGTTTCAGATAACAGCTCGTGTCTTCGTGGTGGGGGCCGAACAAGCGGCGAAGGGCGGGCCTGAGCCCCTGGGAGAACGTATGATCGGTTACTTCACCGACGATCTGCACACGATGCCTTGCGAAGAGAAGTCCGGGACTTCGCCGAGCGCGAAGTCCGCCCCCGCATCCCTGAAATGGAAGCCGCAGAGGCCGCCCATCATCGATTGTCGAACATGATCGCCGAACAGGGCTGGCTCGGCGTCACGATTGGCCGTGAATACGGCGGAATGAACTTGGGACACCTGGCCAAGACCATCATCATCGAAGAGCTCTCGCGCGTCTCCGGCGCCATGGGAGCGATGGTCCAGGCATCGCAGCTCGGCGTCGCCAAGATAATCCACTTTGGAAATGAAGAGCAGCGGCGAACCTGGTTGCCGGCCATCGCATCCGGGCAATGCCTACCGACCATCGCGGTCACCGAAACCGCCTCGGGCGGCCACGTCCTCGGCATGCAGGCCACCGCCGTCCAGGACGGAAGCGACTACATCCTCAATGGCCACAAGGTCTTCGTCGGCAACAGCCACGTCGGCGATCTGCACGGCGTGGTGGTCCGCACCGGCCCCGGGCCCAAAGGCCTGACGGCATTCCTGGTCGAATCCCACCGCCCCGGTTTCGCGCTGGCACCGCAGCAATCGACGATGGGTCTGCACGGCTTCAGCTTCGGCGAGCTGATGTTCAACGACTGCCGCGTACCCGCCACCAACATGCTCGGCACCGAAGGCGACGGCCTCGCCGTCGCCTACTCTTCGTCGATCCTCTACGGACGAGCGAACCTGACGGCGGTATCGCTCGGAATCCACCAGGCGATCCTCGAAGAGACCGTCGCCTACGCCTCCGAACGGCGGCTCTACGGCAAACCCATCGCCGAATTGGACAACATCAAACAGAAGATCGGCCAGATCCAATCGCGGCTCATGACGGCCAGAATCACCGCCTACCACGCCGTGCACCTGCTCGACCAGGGCATGCCGTGCGACGCCGAACTGATGAACGCCAAACTCGTCAACGTCGAGTCCGCGCTCGACTCGGCACGCGAGGCCATGGAAATCCATGCCGCAGCGGGATTGTCGACCGAAAGGCCCATCGAGCGGTATCTCAGGGACGCCTTCCACATATTCGCGCCCGCCGGAACCTCCGATGTGCAGCGCATCCGACTGGCCGAGGAGGCGCTCGGGCGGTCCCGAGGCCAATGGTCCGAGCGCATCGTCGGCGGAAGGGCCGTCGCCCTCGCTTAGCGTGCGGCCTGGAGGGATCGGCCAGGCCATTCGCGAGACGACGGCGAGATGACGTGGAGGAGGCGGCGCATGCTGCCTCCTCCTTCGCTATGCGCCGCGCTCGCCCCGTTCGCGGATCCGGTCCATGACCTTCGCCGCCATGGACTTGATGATGTCCAACCCCGGACGGCCCCATTCATGCGTCTCGGTGTCCACTACGCACACCGTTCCCAGGGTATTGCCGTCGTCGTCGATCAGCGGCGCCCCCAGATACGAGCGGATGCCGATCTTGTCGACCACCGGATTGCCCGCGAACCGCGGATAATCGCACACATCGCCCAGGACCAGCGCCTTCCCTCGCACCACCACATGCGGGCAGTAGCCGTGGTCGCGGTCCATCTCCCGACCGACCTCGGGCGTGGGCTCGACGTCCACGAGCGCCTGCGAACCGGCGTCGGCCGGCGGCGCGGCCAGACCGGCGAAGAACTGGCGGTCCTGATCGATGAAGTTCACCATCGCATAAGGCGCACCGGTCATGTCGCACAGCTCTTGGGCGAGGGCGTCGAACTCGGGGTCGGGGTGATCGCCGATCCCCAGCTCGCGCAATCGCCGTACCCGCTCGGGCGCGGCCGGATCGTCGGGCGTGATCGTAAGACGGAAGTCTTGCTCGGAAGAGGTCATGCAGGGCTCCTAACTGGGCGGTCACAGCGGCGGCCGATATGAGGTGCTTGGTCAACGTGACCAGTACCAAGGTGGCGGAACGGGGGTCGCGGGCGTCGCAGCAGACGATCGGGGTGTTCGGCTTGAGGTCCAAAGCGGCCCGGACCTCCTCCGGGTCATAGTGGTACGAACCGTCGAACTCGTTGACCGCCACGATGAACGCGGTACCTCGCCGCTCGAAGAAGTCGAGCGCGGGGAAGCAGTCCTCCAGCCTGCGGGTGTCGGCCAGGACCACCGCACCGAAAGCGCCCTCGGACAATTCGTTCCACATGAACCAGAACCGGTCCTGACCGGGGGTGCCGAACAGGTACAGGATGTGCCGTCGATCGAGCGGTCCACG
>JAJYSW010000353.1 GCA_021793335.1 Actinomycetes bacterium | reverse complement strand
ACCGCGTCCGCGCCCACTCGCCGTCCCTCGAAGTGCTCGCGCAAAAGCCGCTCGACCACACCGATACCAGGGAGCCCGCACCCGAGCCGCGGAACCCGGAATACCGGACCCTCGACCAAGGGGCACCGTCGAGTGCAACGCCTGACCTCCAGCCGGCCCTTGGGTTTTCAGGTGAGTGCGCGGGCGAAGCCTGCGCGCCCTATCGAAGGTTGCGATGGCGCAGGCCGAGAAATAGGCGTAAAGCCTCGGTGTCGATATATATTTTATTCAACCCATGGGTATCGCCGCATCACCCGCGAACGCGCCGGATGGCCGCCGCCCCTTGGGGCATCGAGCGCGGTACGATCGCTCGACGGTGGAACGGTGGACCCCTCTGTCTTGGGGTCGATATATATTGTTACGTCTGCAATGATGTGGGCATGCTGAAGCTGGCCATACTCGGATTCCTGCGAGACTTCCCGCTCCACGGCTACGACCTCAAGAACCGGGTCGCCGCCCTGGCCGGTCACGTCCGGCCCGTCGCCGACGGCACGCTCTACCCCACCATCAAGAAACTCGAAGAGGCCGGCTGCCTCACCCGGCGCACCGCGCCCGGGTCAGTGGCCGCACCGCGCCACATGCTCGAAATCACACAAGAGGGCACCGATCAGCTGCGCCGATGGCTCCGCAACCCCGAATCGGTCTTCATCACCGACGACAACAAGTGGTACGTGCTCCTGGCCTTCCTCCACCACTTGGAGAACCCGCGCGAGCAGTCGATCGTGCTGGCCCGCCGCCGCGAATACCTCGACCAGCCCACGCAACTGTTCTTCGACGAACAGGGGCACCCCGTACCGCCCGAACAGCTCGACTCACCGTTCCGCAAAGGGCTCATGCAGATCCACCGCTCGGTCAACCTGACCGAGATCGACTGGCTCGACAGCCAGGTCGCCGAACTCGACCGCCGATCCGGCTACCCGGCCTCCCGCACCACAGGCGGAGCATAACGGCGACCGGCCGCACCTCAGTTGAGGATATTGGCCAACAGCACGAAGAAGACCACGAACAAGATCACCACTGCCGCACCGGTCACCAGCACCGCCGGCTCCTGGTGCAGCGGCCGCTTCCCGGCCGGCTGCTGCACCACCGGGTGCGGCGAAGGCTGCGGGTGCCTGATCGGGTTCTGCGGCGGCAGCATCTGCGGCGCCTGCACCGGTGGACGCGGAGCCGAGGGCATGCCCCCCGAAGGCGAGACGGGGCCGCCCGAAGTCGGCCCGGTCGGCGGCAGATCACTGGGGACCGGCCCGGTCGAGGCGCGAACAGCGCCTTCGACGACGACGGTCTCGGGCTGCTCGAACGTCTGCGGCGGCACACCCAACTTGGAATGGATGAGCTGAGAGATCATCGGAATGCGCGAGGAACCGCCGACGAGGAAGATGCCCACCAGATCGGCCGGGTTCAACCGCGCGGCGCTGACGGCCTTCTGCAGGCAGTCCACCGTGCGTTCCAGTGGAGGACGCGCGACGTCCTCGAACTCGGCCCGCGTCAAGTGCGCATCGACTTCGAGTGCCGGCAAATGGATGTCGGCGCTCGCGGTCCGCGAGAGCGTCTCCTTGGCGCCGCGGACGTCCTCATAGAGCATGCGGCGGTAGCGGCGATCGCGGTCGTCGGAGGGATTGAGCAGCCGCCGCCACTCCTCGGGATGCGAGGCGCCGTAAGTTTTGCCCAGATGTTCGACGACACCGTGATCGAAGTCGAGGCCGCCGACATCGCCGACGCCTTCCTCCGCGAGGACTTCGAAACCGGTCTGGGTGCGGCGCACTACGGTCGCATCGAAGGTGCCGCCGCCCAGGTCGTAGATCGCCAGACTGCGCCCGGGCGGGACGGCCGTGCCGAGCACCGAGGTGAAGTAGGAGGCCGCCGCGACCGGCTCGGGGATGAGCTGCGGGGCGGGCAGCCCGGCCAGGCGGGCCGAGTCGACCAGGATCGAGCGGCGCCGCTCGCCCCACCGCGCCGGGTGGGTCAGGCGGACCTGTCCGGGCATCTGGCCGGCCTGGCGCTGGGCTTCGAGGGCGACCTGCTGGAGGACGTAGGCGAACACCTGGGGCACCGGGATCTCGGAGGTTCCCAGGAACACCGAACCGTCGTCGATGCGGCGTTTCGGGTTCGGCTCGAAACGGGAGGGGTCCATGCGGGCGTTGCGCTCGGCGTCGCGACCGACGAGCATGCGGCCATCGGAGTTGTAATAGACCGCCGAAGGCAGGATCGGCGCACCGTCGAACAGCAGCGGGCGGACCCGGCCATCGGCCGAGCGCAGCACGGCGACGGTGTTCGAGGTTCCGAAATCGATTCCAAGCACGTGCATGTGAGAACTCCTTGTCTGCCCACACCATACTGGTCGAGTCCACCTCGGCCGTGACCCTGGGGGCCGTTGTTCCGAAGACCGGCGGACGCCGATCACCGGCCCGCAGCGGCCTGAGGAGGGCGGAGCATCGACCGGTTCCCCTCCCCCGTCCGCAGCGGTGCGCTCCGGCCGTTCTCCGGTGCTGTGGCGGCTCCAGCGGAGCTGGTCGTAGCAGTCCGGTCCGCGGAAGCGGTGCCGCCGCCCGGGCCCGCCCGGGCAGGGTCGGGGTGCGCCGGGAGTGCGTCGATCGCC
>JAJYSW010000061.1 GCA_021793335.1 Actinomycetes bacterium | reverse complement strand
GCGCTACATACCAGTGCACTGGTTCGATTGGGAGCCCTACGGAAAACGTCCCAAAAGCTGGTGGCCCGACCTGGTGGTGCTCCTCGCGTTCATCGTCATCGCGGCCCTGCTGACATTCCCCTCGCCACTGGTCCAGATGGACTGGGAAATACGCGAATGGGTATGGCGCAACAAGGTCGAATGGCTCCGCGACGTCTCGCGCCTGGCCACCGAACTGGGTCAGGCGCGCACCGTCGCCACCATCACCCTGGCCCTGGCGGTCTGGTCCGCGCTGCGGTTCCGAAGCATCCGACCACTACTGATGTACGTGCTCTCGTTCATCACCCTGGTGGGCATCCTGGTCATGAAGCACATCCTGGGCCGCCCACTCTCCCAGCACCTCTGGCAGCTCCACGAGGTCTCGCCCGAAGGGGCCATGCTCTTCACCTACCACTCGGAGGGCGGCGGCGGCAACATCCCCGACGCGACCGCCTTCCCCTCGGGCCACGCGGTCAACACGGTCCTGCTGTTCGGCCTGATCGTGATGCTCGTCGGCGGCCTCCTGCCCGCCTGGGCGCGCTGGACGCTGCTGCTGTTCCCACCGGTGGCGGTGTTCCTGTCGCAGGTGTACATAGGCCACCACTGGTTCTGGGACGAACCGGCGGGGCTCCTGCTGGGCCTGCTCATCATCCGCAGCGCCAAACGCGTGCCGTGGGCGACGATCCCCTTGGGCCCCCTCGAAGTCTTCGAGCCGGCGACGCGCAAGACCATCCTGATCTCGACACTGCTGATCCTGGGCGTCATGGTCACTCCCGCGATGCCGCTGGTTCCGGCACTGGCGTTCGCCGCGTTCCTGGCGTGCTTCGGCCTGGTCTGGCTGAGCCTGCGGCTGCGCTCCGCGAGACGGACCGCGGCCGAGGCCGCTCAGGTGCCTACCCAGCCGCCTGATAGGACCCGGTGAGACGGACGCCGCTCTCTCCTTCGACGACCTCGCCGATCGTCCACGCCTCGATGTGGCGGGCGGTGAGCACCGCGAGCGAACGGTCGACCTGGTCGGGAGCGACGACGGCGACCATGCCGATCCCCATGTTGAAGGTCCGTTCCATTTCCTCGTCGCTGATCCCTCCCACGCGCTGCACGACGTCGAACACCGGGTTCGGCGTCCACGTGGAGCGGTCCACGGCGACGGCCAGGCCCTCGGGGATCGAGCGCACGAGGTTCCCCGCGATGCCCCCGCCGGTGATGTGCGCGAAGGCGTGCACGTCGCACTCCTTGGCCAGCTCCAGGCAGTCCTTGGCGTAGATATGGGTCGGCGTCAGCAGTTCCTCGCCGAGGGTCCGCTGGCGGCCGAACTCGGGCACCTCGGTGGCCAGGTCCATCTTGCCGACGCCGAACAGGGCCTCGCGCACCAGCGAGAAACCGTTCGCGTGCACTCCGGAAGCGCGCATGGCGATCGCGACGTCACCGGGCTTGACCCGTTCGGGACCGAGCAGTGCGTCGGCCTCGACGACGCCGACGCCGGTGGCGGAGATGTCGTAGTCGTCCGGCTTCATCACACCGGGGTGCTCGGCGATCTCACCGCCGATGAGCGAGCAGCCCGCGTACCGGCACCCGTCGGCGATCCCCGCGCCGATGTCGGCGATCCGCTCGGGTACGACCTTCCCGGTGGCGATGTAGTCGAGCAGGAACAGCGGTTCGGCGCCGCACACGACGAGGTCGTCGACGACCATGGCCACCAGGTCGATCCCGACCGTGTCGTGGATGTCGAGCTTCTGGGCGATGACGAGCTTGGTGCCGACCCCGTCCGTGGACGAGGCCAGCAGCGGCTTCTTGTACTTCTCGACGTCGAGCGCGAACAGTCCGGCGAAGCCGCCGATACCGCCGACGACCTCCGGCCTGGCGGTCTTGCGGATGGACGGCTTGAGGGCCTCGACGGCCCGCTCGCCGGCGTTGATGTCGACGCCCGAGGAGGCGTAGGAGATGGTCTTCTGGTTGGTGCCGCGGCTCACGCTGTGGTCCCTTCCCGCACTGACGTGCTCGCTGACTCGGCTGTTCGGGGTGCTGGCGGTTCGAGCAGGTGCTTGCCGATGAGATCGGCGGCGGGCAGCTCGATCGGATAGTGCCCGTCGAAGCAGGCGCTGCACAGCCTGGAGGCGGGCTGCTCGGTGGCCCGCACGAGGCCGTCGAGCGAGACGTAGCCGAGACTGTCGGCACCGATCTGCGCTCGGATGCCGTCGACGTCGAGGAATCCGGCGATGAGCTCGGCACGGGTGGCGAAGTCGATGCCGTAGAAGCACGGCCATTTGACCGGCGGCGCGGAGATCCGGATGTGGACCTCGACGGCCCCGGCCTCGCGCAGCATCCGCACCAGTGCCTTCTGGGTGTTGCCCCGCACGATCGTGTCGTCGACGACGACGAGGCGTTTGCCTCTGATCTGGTCGTACAGGGGGTTGAGTTTGAGGCGGATGCCCAGCTGCCTCAACGACTGGGACGGCTGGATGAAGGTGCGTCCCACGTAGGAGTTCTTGGTGAAGCCCTGCCCGTACGGGATGCCGGACGCCTCGGCGTAGCCGATGGCCGCGGGGATGCCCGATTCGGGGACGCCGATGACGAGGTCGGCCTCGGCCGGGGCCTCGGCGGCGAGGGTGCGGCCGACTTCCACTCGGGCGGAGTAGACGCCCCGCCCGGCCAGTTTCGTATCGGGCCTGGCGAGGTAGACGTATTCGAACAGGCAGTTCTTCGGTTCGGGTGCGGCGAAGCGCACCGAGCGCAGCCCGTATTCGTCCACGGAGAGCATTTCGCCGGGCTCGACCTCGCGCACGAAGGTGGCGCCTATGGTGTCGAGGGCGGCGGTCTCGGAGGCGACGGCCCAGCCGCGCGCGAGGCGGCCGAGGACCAGCGGGTGGACGCCCTGCGGGTCGCGGGCGGCGTACAGCGCGTTGTCGTCCATGAAGACCAGGGAGAACGCGCCGCGCAACTGCGGGAGGACCCGTTCGGCCGCGGCGGCCACGGATTCGTCGGGACGGGCCGCGAGCAGCGCGGTGATCAGGTGCGTATCGGAGGTGGTGGCGCCCATGTCGATGCCGAGCCGGTCGACCTCTTTGACCAGGTCCGCGGTGTTGACGAGGTTCCCGTTGTGGGCCAGCGTGATCGCAGTCCCGGTAGAGGTGGAGCTGATGGTGGGCTGGGCGTTCTCCCACGTGGTCGCGCCGCTGGTGGAGTAGCGTGCGTGGCCGATCGCGAGGTGCCCTTGCAGCGGTGCGAGCGTGGATTCGTCGAAGACCTGCGCCACGAGGCCGAGGTCCTTGTAGACGACGGTGCGGGTGCCGTCGGAGACGGCGATCCCGGCGGCCTCCTGGCCGCGGTGCTGCAAGGCGTACAGCCCGAAGTAGGTGAGTTTCGAGACCTCTTCCCCGGGAGCCCAGACGCCGACGACGCCGCAGGCATCGCGTGGACCCGGCTGGTCGGGATCGAGTTCCGTGGTGAGTCGACCGTCACCTCGGGTCACTGCAACTCCTCGGTTGGATGAGGCGATGTATGGCTCGCTGACCTCGCCATGGTTGAGCGAGCGGACGGCTCGCGGTTTTCACCATAGCCGGGCGAACGCGTGGCTCACAAACCCCGCCATGGTGGGTGCGACGGGGATTGCCTCACCCGAGTCTATCCGACCTGACGGCGGACTCCACCCTCACGATCGGGCGATTGCGGGCCGGGGCACCGATCGTCCGGCTCGTCCGCGCCGCGGCGGGCGAGTCGTTCGTCACCAGGAGCGGGGCCGGTCGTCCCATTCGCCCCAGCCGCGAGGCTCCTCGTCCTCGCGGGGGCGCGGGCTCGGGGCGCCCGCGTCCTCGGCCGGGCCGGCGGCGTACGGGGATGTCGGCGCGGGGCCGTGCGGTTGCGAGCCGTACGTGGGGCCGCCGTGGCCGCCCTGCGGCATGGCCTGGGTCGGCGGCGGCGCGTACGGGTCGGCGGGCGGACCGCTCGCGGGCTGCGAGGGCGGCGGCGCGTACGGGTCGCGTCCGTGGCCCTGATACGGGTCGGCGGCAGGCGGCGGTTGCGACTGGTACGGGGTCGGCGAGGGCGGCGGCGCGTAAGGATCGCGCGAGACCGAGGGCTGCGAACCCGGACCTGGCTGCTGCGGCGGTTCGAACATCGAGGTGTTCGGGGGCCTGCCGGCCGGCGGCGAGGGCGGCGGCGTCGGTGAGGGATACGGCTGGGTCGCACCGGGGTCGGAGAACGGCCCGGGCTGGTACGGCTGCGTCGCACCCGGCTCGGAGAACGAGCTCTGCGGCGGACGCGAGGACATGTTCGCCTGCGGCATCACCTGCGTGGCGTCGCTCATGGGCGGGGACGGGACGCCGCCGGGCCTGTCGAGGCCCTTGACCGTCGACAGGATCTGCGTGTCGTTGGGGCCCACGGCGGGCGGCAGGGCTCCCGGCCCCCCGGCCTGCGGCATCACCTGCGTGGCGTCGCTGCCGGGCCCGTACGCGGGGCCGAAGCCCGGCGTGGGGGCGCCGGGCGATCCGGCCTCCTGGTCCTGGACGAGCGGCCCGTTGTGGATCATGGTGGGCGCGTCCTGGCCGGGGGCCGGTCCGGCCTGGTAGACGCCGGGGCTGCCGACTTGGGCGGCAGTGGGCTGGTGTTCCGGAGGGCCGTCGGCGAAGCTCTCGTCGTCATCGTCTTCGGACTTGTCGTCCTTGCCGCCGCGCAGCAGGAATACGATGCCGACGATGCCGCCGACGACGAGCAGGCCGCCGACGACGATGAGGAAGACCAGGGTGCTGGAGATGCCGCCCTCGTTCGGTTCCTCGCTGGGCTCGGGCTCGGCCTCGCTCGGCTCGGCCTCGGTCGGCGCCGCGGAGGTCTCCTCCGGTTCGGCCTGTACGGGCACCATGGTGAGGTTCTGTTGGAAGCTCGAATTCGCGGAGACCTCGATGCTCTCCTGAAGATCTTCGAAGCCGTCCTTGGTGACCGTCAAGGTCATCTGGCCGGGGGCGATGACGGTGCCCTGTCCGCCGTGGAAGGCGAATTCGCCGTTGGCGTTCGTGGTCGTCTCATGGTCGGCGCCCTCGGCGTCGGTGAGCACGACCTTCGCATCGGCGATCGGTTCGGCGTTCGAGGTGATGGTGCCGGTGATGTCGGTGGCGGACTGGGGGCCACCGTTCCCGATGATGGTGACGTTGGTCTCTTTGACCCCGTCGCCTCGGCCTCCGGCGTCGAACTTGAGCTTGCCCTTCTTCTGCTCGCCTTGGGGCAGGTCGGCTTCGGCGGCAGGGGCGATGGTGAACTGGATCTGGCGCTTCTCGTTGGGCTGCATGTCGGCGCAGGTGGCCTGCGCGGGACCGGTCCGCGTGCAGTGGCCTTCCTGGACGTCGACGCTCGCGAGCCCGTCGAGGCCCTCCAGGTTGCCGGTGATCACCACGGTCTCGGGGCCGGGGCCCCGGAACACGGATTGGACCTCGACGGTGACGGTGGCCGCGGCTCCGCCGATGTCGAGGTAGGAGTCGCCGCCGGTGAGGACCCAGTGGTTGAAGTCGGCGGCCTGGGCGGCGGCCGGGAACGTGAGAGCGCCGAGGAGGACGCCGAAGACCGCGGCGAGTCCCGCGAGTCCCGCACGCAGGCGACCCCGTGCCCTCCCTCGGGACCGTGAGACGTTAGCCTTGGTCCGGTTCGGTTCGGCCGCTACGGTCATCTACTTCCCCTCCTGGGCATGCCATCGAGCGCAACGGTACGGTTCGCAAGCCTATTCGCCGACGCTTGCGGAACATACGTCGATCGATCCGGGCGAGCACGACTCATACGCAGCCACAGGGCATCGACGCCACTATGCCTGGTCTCGTTTCGATCACGGGATCCAGGGGGCGGGCACGGCGGCGCGCAATGAGTCGAACAGTGCCATCCGGCGAATTCTAACCGGTTCCGAAGGAGATGCCATGGACGCTGTGGCCGACGCCATTGCCGCACTCGACGACGGCGGGGAACCGGACCGGTCGACGCTCAAGACCGCGGTGCGCGAACTGCTCCGGACGCTGGCCGAGAAGGCCCCGGGTCACACCGTGGAGGTGCGGGTGCCGCCGTACGGCGCGGTGCAGTGCGTCGAGGGCCCCCGGCATCGGCGGGGGACGCCGCCGAACATCGTCGAATGCCGCCCGATCGTGTTCGTGGAGCTGGCCGCCGGCCGGCTCGACTTCGCCGAGGCGGTCGCCGCCGGCAAGGTCGCGGCCTCCGGGCAGCGCGCCGATCTCTCCGCATACCTGCCGCTGGTCGACGGCTCTCGGCCGTAGTGCCACGGGTCAGCCCCGTGCCCGAGACCGCGCCGAGATCGCCCCGCTGAGGATCGCCGCCCGCCTGCGGGTGAGCAGTCGGGAGACCAGAGCCGCGGCCCCGCCCGCCCAGCCCGAGTGCACGCTCGGCGCTCGGCCGCGGTCCAGCGCGTCCATGGCGGTCCGGACCACCTTCTGCGGCGTCTGGTAGCTCCCCCGGTGGGCGCCGCCGAGGTCGTCGAAGAACTCGGTTCGGGTGAGCCCGGGCGAGAGGGCCAGTACTCGCAGCCCCGTGCCGCGGGACTCGACCCACAGCGATTCGGTGAAGTCGAGCACGAACGTCTTCGCCGCCGAGTAGACCGCCATGCCGGGCGAGGGAGCGTAGGCCGCCATGCTCGCGACGTTGACCAGGATGCCGGAGCCGGCGCGGCGCAGCGGCTCGATGAACGCCCGGGTGAGGTCGACGAGGTTCGCGACGTTGACGTTGATCTCGTCGACGAGGCGATCGGGCTCCTCCTCGTGGAAGGGGCCGACGGTGGCGAACCCGGCGTTGTTCACCAGTCCGGTGACCGCGATGTCTCTGACGGCCAGCTCGGTGGCCAGCGCCCGGCCCGCCCGGGGCACGCTGAGGTCGAGGGGGACCGGGGTGGCCGCGACACCGTGCTCGGCTTCGAGTTCGGCGGCGAGCCGCTCCAGGCGGTCGCGCCTGCGGGCGACGAGCACGACGTCGGAGCCGCGGCGGGCGAGTTCGCGCGAGAAGGCCGTGCCGATGCCGGAGCTGGCACCGGTCACGATGGTGGTCTGGTCGGTGTAGTCGACGGTTCTCATTTTTGCACTATACGCAAGACTCTGCATCAAGTGCAAATAAGTGCGCGCCGAACACTCGGACGTAGACTGGAGGCATGGCCTCAACACCGAATCTTCGCGAACGCACCCGCCGCGCGGTGCGATCCGAGATCGCCTCGACGGCGATGCGGCTGTTCGCGGAGCAGGGCTTCGACGCGACGACCGTCGACCAGATCGCCGCCGCCGCGGGCATCTCGCGCCGCTCGTTCTTCCACTATTTCGGCACCAAGGAAGACCTCGTACTCGGCGACGTCGCCGCCCTCGGCGAATCGGTCCGCGCCGAGCTGGAGGCCCGCCCCGCCGAGGAATCGGCGTGGACCGCGATCCGCGCGGCACTCATGACACTGCAATCGGACGGGGACCCGGCAGACGACCTCGCCCATGCCCGACTGTGCCGCGAGGCCCCCTCGCTGCGAGCGCGGAAATTGGAGAAGTACCTGTACTGGCAGGACCTCCTGGCCCCCGACATCCAGCGCCGCCTCGGCCTGCCCGAGACCGAGGAACCCGACCACCGGGCCCGCGCATTCGTAGCCACCGCCCTGACCTGCCTGGACGTCGCCGTCGAGGCGTGGACCGCCTCCGGGGGCACGCGCGACCTGGTGCGATTGTTCGACGACGCGGTCGCCGCCCTCCGCGCCTGAGCCACACCCCTCCCGAATCCGGCCCGGTGAAGAAACGCCACCGCCCCGGCGCCGAACGCCGGGGCGGTGACATCGTCATATCGTCATCGCAATGCGGTCATTCGCCGAGCACGGCGCCGATGCGGCCCTTCCAAGCCGCTTCGAGCTCGGCGCGGCCGATGTCGAAGCGGTCCCGCACGTGCAGGCCGTCGGTGCTCGCGTCCGCGACGCCCAACGGCGTGATCAGCAGCCCGCGCTGCTCGCACGCCGAGCGCACCGCCAGTTCCTGACCCCGCGGGATCACGACCAGGACCCGCCCGGACGATTCGCTGAACAGGTACGTGAACGGATCGGCCCCTTCGGGCAGCAGGATGTTCGCCCCCATGCCGGAATGGCAGACCGCCTCCACCAGCGCCTGCGCGAGGCCGCCCGCGGAGAGGTCGTGTGCGGCCGAGAGCTGCTCGGTGCCCGCGAGCCGCGAGAGCAGGTCGGCGAGTCTCATCTCGTGACCGAGGTCGACCTTCGGCGGGACGCCGCCGAGGTGGCGGTGCATCGCCCACGCCCATTCCGAGCCGGACAGCTCCTCGGCGGTGGCCCCGATGAGCGCGATGGTGTCGCCGGTCGAGCCGAGGCCCAGCGGGATTCGCCGGGCCACGTCGTCGATGACGCCCAGGACGCCGATGACCGGCGTCGGGTGGATCGCCTCGCGTCCGGTCTGGTTGTAGAAGGACACGTTGCCGCCGGTGACGGGGATGCCCAACTCCCGGCAGCCGTCGGCGATGCCGGTGACGGCCCGCTCGAACTGCCACATGACGTGCGGGTCCTCGGGAGAGCCGAAGTTGAGGCAGTCGCTGACGGCGATCGGCGTGGCACCGGTGACCGCGACGTTCCGGTATGCCTCGGCGAGCGAGAGCTGCGCTCCGATGTACGGGTCGAGTCGGGCGTAGCGGCCGTTGCCGTCCAAGGAGATCGCGATGCCGACGCCGGTGCGCTCATCGAGGCGCACGAGCCCGGCGTCGTGCGGAGCGCCGAGCACCGTGTTGCCGAACACCGAGGAGTCGTACTGCTCGGTGATCCAGCTCTTATCGCACAGGTTCGGGCTGGCGGCCATGTCGAGGACCGTCTGGCGGATGTCCTCGTCGGTGCTCGGCCGAGGGAGCGTCTCGGCGCGGTCGACGGCGATGAGCCCGAGGTCGTTCGGCTCGGCGATCGGCCGGTGATAGACCGGGCCCTCGTCGGCGAGGCTCTCGGGCGGGACGTCGACGACGGTCTGCCCATGGTAATCGACGATGAGGCGTCCGGTGTCGGTGACCTCGCCGATGGCGGTGGCCAGCAGTCCCCAGCGGCGGGCGCGGGCCAGGACCTGCTCGACGTTCGCGGGGGCGACGATGGCGAGCATCCGCTCCTGCGATTCCGAGGCGAGGATGTCGTGCGGTTCCATGCCGCCGGCGCGCAGCGGGACCAGTTCGAGGTCCACGTGCATGCCGCCCTCACCGGCCGCCGCGGTCTCGGACAGGGCGCAGGTGAGCCCCGCGCCGCCGAGGTCCTGGATGCCCACGACGAGTCCGGCGTCGAACAGTTCGAGGCAGCACTCGATGAGCAGCTTCTCGGTGAACGGGTCGCCGACCTGGACGCTGGGACGCGAGTCGGAGTCGTCGTCCTCGTCGAAGGTGGCGCTGGCGAGCACGGAGACCCCGCCGATGCCGTCGCGGCCGGTCTTGGCCCCCAGGAGGACCACGACGTTGCCGATGCCGCTGGCCTGCATGGTCTGGAGCCGCTCGCGCGGCAGCACGCCGACACTGAGCGCGTTGACCAGCGGGTTGCCCTGGTAGCAGGGGTCGAAGACGGTCTCGCCGCCGATATTGGGCAGTCCGACGCAGTTGCCGTAGTGGCCGACGCCTTCGACGACGCCGGGCAGGACCCGGGCGGTGTCGGGGTGGTCGAGCTCGCCGAACCGCAGGGAGTCCATGACGGCGACGGGGCGCGCGCCCATCGCGATGATGTCGCGGATGATGCCGCCCACGCCGGTGGCGGCGCCCTGCTTGGGCTCCACGAACGACGGGTGGTTGTGGGATTCGACCTTGAACGTCACCGCGAGGTGGTCGTCGATGGCGACCACGCCGGCGTTCTCGCCGATGCCGGCGAGCAGCCGCGGCGTCTTCGGGTTCTTCTGCCCGAACTGCCGCAGGTGGACCTTGCTGGACTTGTACGAGCAGTGCTCGGACCACATGATCGAGTACATGGCCAGTTCGGACTGAGTGGGGCGGCGGCCCAGGATCTCCCTGATGCGGGTGTACTCGTCGTCGGCCAGGCCGAGTTCGGCGTAGGGCTGCTTCTCGTCGGGCGTGGCGTCGGCGACGCCGACGGTGTCGAGCATATTGCTGCTCATCGCGCGGCTCCCTCTCTCAGATGGGCCAGGATCGAGGCGATGACGCCGAGCCCGTCGGTGGACGGGCCGGTGAGCGCCTCGACGGCGTGCTCGGGGTGGGGCATGAGGCCGACGACGTTCCCGGCCTCGTTGGCGACCCCGGCGATGTCGCGCATCGCGCCGTTGGGGTTGTCGAGATAGCGGAAGACGATCTGGCCGTTCGCCTCCAAGCGGTCGAGGGTGGCCTCGTCGGCGACGTAGCGGCCCTCGCCGTGCTTGGCGGGGAAGACGACCTCCGTGCCGGGCGCGTAGGCGTTCGTCCAGGCCGTGGCCGTGGTCTCGACGCGCAGGCGCGCGGGGCGGTTGCGGTAGCGCAGGTGGGCGTTGCGCACCAGCGCGCCGGGAAGCAGGTGCGATTCGCACAGCACTTGGAAGCCGTTGCAGACGCCGAGGACGGGCAGACCCCGCCCGGCGGCGTCGCGGACCAGGCCCATGACTTCGGAGAAGCTCGCGATCGCGCCGCAGCGGAGGGCGTCGCCGTAGGAGAACCCGCCGGGCAGGAAGACGGCGTCCACGCTCTTGAGCATCGCGTCGTCGTGCCACAGCGCCACCGGTTCGGCGCCGCCGAGGCGCACGGCGCGAGCCGCGTCGCGGTCGTCGAGCGAGCCGGGGAAGGTGACGATGCCGATGCGAGCGCTCATGCGGCGTCCTCGCCGGGTACCGAGACGGTGAAGTTCTCGATGACGGGGTTGGCCAGGAGTCGGTCGGCGATGATCTGCGACTGCTCCTCAACGGCGGCGGCGGTTTCGGCGTCGTCGAACTCGATTTCGACGCGCTTGCCGATGCGGACGGATTTCACGTTGTTGACGCCGAGGCGGGGCAGCGCCCCGAGCACGGCCTCGCCCTGGGGGTCGAGGATCTCGGACTTCAGCATCACGTCGACCACTACACGGGCCACGGTCGCACTCCTGTCGGTCACTTGGACGGGACGGGCCAAGCATATTCAGCGGGTCTGACCAGGGCCAGCAGCGCGTTCAGGGTGTCGGTGCCACGTCACAGCAAGTCATAGGATGTCCCCGGGCCCATAGACGGCCGCATCAGGGTGGGCTTTCGCGACCGCCGTCGCCCGTTCGGCGACCCTTCCGACCTGGTCGTCCGCCGCTCCGATGAATTCACCCGTATCGGCTACCAGGGCGTCCAGCCCGGCACGGTCCAGAGGCAGCCTGGCGTCGGCGGCGAGCCGCTCGAACAGGTCGTTCTCGCGCTGCCCGGATTCACGCATCGCGCGGGCGACGGCGATGGCGTGCTCCTTGATCGCCTCGTGCGCATCCTCACGTCCCGCCCCCCGCCTGACGGCCTCCATCAGGACCTTCGTCGATGTCAGGAACGGCAGGTACCGGTCGAGTTCGGCGCCGATGACCGCCGGGTAGGCCCCGAAGCCGTCCAGGACCGTGAGAAACGTCTCATAAAGACCGTCGACGGCGAAGCACAGGTCCGGCAGGGCGACGCGGCGGACCACCGAGCACGACACGTCGCCCTCGTTCCACTGGTCCCCGGCGAGCTCGCCGAGCATGCCCGCGTAGCCGCGCACGACCACGGCGAGGCCGTTGATCCGCTCCGAGGAGCGCGTGTTCATCTTGTGCGGCATCGCCGAAGAGCCCACCTGCCCTTCCATGAAGCCCTCGGTGGCCAGTTCGGTCCCGGCCATGAGCCGAATCGTCAACGCCGCGGAGGAGGGCGCGGCCACCGCCTGCACCAGCGCCGAGCCCACCTCGTAGTCCAGTGAACGGGGGTAGACCTGCCCGACCGAGTCCATGACTCGTTCGAAACCGAGGTGGGCGGCGACGCGGCGTTCGAGTTCGGCGAGTTTGGCGGCGTCGCCGCCGAACAGGTCGAGCATGTCCTGGGCGGTGCCGACGGGGCCCTTGATGCCGCGCAGCGGATAGCGGCGCAGCAGCTCCTCGATCCGCTCGTAGGCGCCGAGGAGCTCCTCGGCCCAGGTCGCGAAGCGCTTCCCGAGCGTGGTGGCCTGCGCGGGCACGTTGTGGCTGCGCCCGGTCATGACCAGGCCGCGGTACTGCTCGGCGCGGGCGGCCAGGCGCACCGCGGCGGCGACGAGGCGGTCGCGGACGACTTCGAGGGACTGCCTGACCTGCATCTGCTCGACGTTCTCGGTCAGGTCGCGGCTGGTCATGCCCTTGTGCACGTGCTGGTGCCCGGCGAGATCGGAGAACTCCTCGATGCGGGCCTTGACGTCGTGTTTGGTGATGCGCTCGCGTTCGGTGATCGAGGCGAGGTCGACGTTGTCGAGCACGCGCTCGTAGTCGGCGATCACGCCCTCGGGCAAGGTCACGCCCAGCTCGTGCTGGGCTTTGAGCACCGCCAGCCACAGGCGCCGCTCGGCCTTGATCTTGCCGACGGGGTCCCAGATGTCGCGCATCTGCTTCGAGGCGTACCGCTCGGCGAGCACATTCGGAGTCACGGCCCGAGTATGCCAACACCGCGTCACGGCGCGTGTGATGCTCGGCGCGCCTGTTAACCAGCCCCTACCGACACCGTAAACTGGCCGGGTGCGAGTACTCCTGATCGGTTCCGGCGGCCGTGAGCACGCCATCGCGGCGGCCCTGGCCCAAGACGTCTCCGTCGACACGCTCGTCTGCGCCCCGGGGAACCCCGGCATGGCGGAGCTGGGCGAGTGCGTCCCGGTGAACATGAACGACCCGACCGCGGTCGCGGGGCTGGCGGTCACCTCCGCCGCCGACCTCGTGATCGTCGGCCCCGAGGCCCCGCTGGTCGCCGGCGTGGCCGACGCAGTGCGCGCCAAAGGCATCCCCGTGTACGGGCCGGGCCGCGAAGCCGCCCGCATCGAAGGCTCGAAGGCCTTCGCGAAGGAGATCATGGCCGCCGCGGGCGTGCCGACCGCCGCCGCGCGCTCGTGCAGGGACCAGAAGGAGATCGAGGCCGCGCTCGACGAGTTCGGCGCGCCGTACGTCGTCAAGGACGACGGCCTGGCCGCCGGCAAGGGCGTCATCGTCACCGAGGACCGCGACGCGGCCCTGGCGCACGCGCTCGGGTGCGAGCGGGTCGTCATCGAGGAGTACCTCGACGGCCCCGAGGTCTCGCTGTTCGTCGTCTCCGACGGCGAGACGGCCCGTCCGATGCTTCCGGCGCAGGACTTCAAGCGCGTCGGCGATGGCGGGACGGGACCGAACACCGGCGGCATGGGCGCGTACACGCCGCTGCCGTGGGCCCCCGACGACCTCGTGTCCGAGATCATGACGCGCGTGGCCGAGCCGACGCTGGCCGAGCTGGCGGGACGGGGCACCCCGTTCATCGGCACGCTCTACTGCGGTCTGGCGCTGACCTCGAAGGGTCTCAAGGTCGTGGAGTTCAACGCGCGTTTCGGCGATCCGGAGATCCAGCCGATCCTGGCGCTGCTGGAGTCCTCGCTCGGCGAGCTGCTGTACGCCGCCGCCAATGGCAAGCTCGCCGGTTTCGGCCCGCTGTGGTGGCGGGAGGGCGCGGCGGTGTGCGTCGTGGTCGCGAACGAGGGCTACCCGGAGGAGACGATCACCGGCCGGCCGGTCTATGGCGCCGACCAGGAGGGCGTGCTCCACGCCGGGACGGCCTTGGACGCGACGGGGCAGCTGATCGCCACGGGCGGGCGCGTGCTCAACTGCATCGGGACGGGCGCCTCGGTGGCTCAGGCCCGGCAAGAGGCGTACATGCTGGCCGAGGGCGTCAAGATCGAAGGCTGCCATTTCCGCGGCGACATCGCCGCGGGTCTCTAGGGCCGGTTCGAGCCTCATGGGCGGCCGCTAGTCCGACGTCGGCGCTCGGCGGCGCGAAGGGCGGTCGAAGACCGCGGCGGCGGTGAGCAGTCCGCTCGTCACCAGCACGAACATGAAGCCGGAGGGGCCCACCAGCCAGAGGCAGCCCAGGGCCCACGCGGTCAGCGCCGCAGTGACGGCGAGGCCGACCCGTCGCCCTTCCCCGCCGAAGCGGACGATGAACATTCCCAGCAGGAGCGCGGGGACGACGATGCCGCCGGGCAGCGCCCAGAAGAGGGCCACCGACTCCATGTCCGGTTCGGCGGCCCGCAGGCCGCCGTCGAGCCACTCGCCCCAAGGGATCTGCGGGATGAAGACGGCGGTGTGCAGCAGGGCGATGGCCACCATGGACCAGCCGGCCAGTGTGGTCAGGCGGGCGGCGGCCGGTGTGGCCCGGTGGACGGTCGTGTGCGTTTCAGTGCTCATGTCCCGAAGGCTATGGCCGTGAGCGGGCCGGGGCCTCCCTCCTGAGAGCGGGCGGGCTCCCTCTCCAGGGGGCGGCGGGCGGCCGCCGCACCGAACCGTTTCTCCGACATACGAGCTTTTCTCGGTGATCAAGGGCGACACTGGGGGCAGACCAGTGTCCGACCGAGAAAGGGAATTGACATGTCGCACGAAGCACAAGGACGCATCGTCGTCGGCGTCGACGGCTCACCGCAGTCATTGGAGGCGCTCCGGTGGGCGTTGAATCAGGCGGAGGCCACCGGCGCCTCGATCGAGGCGATAGATCGGA
>JAJYSW010000060.1 GCA_021793335.1 Actinomycetes bacterium | reverse complement strand
CCGACTGCACCAGCGCGGCGACCCCACCGACGACCCCTGCGGTCAACGAAGTCCCCGCCGCCTCGAAGTACAGCTTCTCCTCACCGAAATCCGCGACCTGCGGCTTCGGGAGCAGCATCGTGTCGGCCGGGCCGGCCAGCTCCACATCGGGGCCGGTAGTACTGAACGAGGCAACCTGACCGTCCTTGTCAGTACCGCTGACGGCCACCACTCCACCGAACGAACCGGGATTACCGACATCTCGGCTTTCGGGATCGTTCCCCGCCGCCGCGATCACCACCACGTCTTTATCGATGGCGTACTGCACCACAGTCAGGAACTCCTCGGCCGGCGCCCTATCCTCCCCTGGCTGAATCTCACCCCACGGGATCACGACCACGTCGGCGCCGTTGTCGACAGCCCAACGGATGCCGGCGAAATCGATCGATCCGGCTCCTATGCTGAAGCCGATGTCGGCACTGGTCGAATTGACCCGCACCGGCAGGATCGTCGCCTCCGGCGCGACGTAGAGGACTGCGGCGCTGACGCCCGTACCATGCCCGTCCGTGTCCACACGGCCATCGACCTCATCGTCGCCCATGAACGATTTGCCGTCGAGGATGTTCTTGTCCTCCAAGAACGGGTGCTCCTCGGCGATACCCAGATCGACGACGGCGACCGTGACGCCCTCGCCTTTCGTCGTCTCCCAGGCCGCCTCGGCACCGATCTGGTCGATCACCCAGGCATTCTCGGCATACAGGTCCTTCTCTTCTTGTGCCAGTGCGGCCGACGGCGCGAAGACCACTGCGCCGATCAAAGCCGCAGCACTCATGAGAGCGCCGATCGCAGCAGGTCGCGGCGAGACGAGGGGTGTCGTCATGGAAGGAGCCCTTTCCGTAGGCGCATGATCACGGCATTATTCGTTCGGCCCCACGATATCTCGAATCGCTTGCCGGCACAGGACTCCTCACGGTCATCGGCCGCCGCGATCATTGAGCACTCATTGGACTGTCCTGATACCGATGACGAAGCGGACTGTCGGATCTTTCCGTCGATCGTCTGCCCGTCGGCGGGGCGACCTGGGGCGGCCCTTCGGCCTTGACCACTAGCTCCACCTAAGTCGTCAGTACGATCCTGCCGCACACCTCACCGGCATCCATTTTCGGTGCGCCGGCGCGGCCAGCTCCAGCGGCAACCGGAGGCCATCATCGTCATACCGAAAGCGGACATCACCGCCGAGAATATGGCCTCCTTGAAGCCGAAGGCGGCATACGCATCGCCCAAGCGGCCCGTGCCCTGTTCGCCACAGAAGGCCGGCCAGGGTCTCCAGAAGGCGTCGACGGCGGCTCGGGTGGCGGCGTCCCGGGCCTCACCGACGCACGCGCCGCTGCCACCGGTGCCACTGCTGACACTCGCGGATCTCGCTTGACCGCCGGCATCGCTCAAGGAGCACGGGGCCGCGCGGCGCACACCGGCCCCAGGGGGAACATCGCCGCATTCGATCGCGTTAGGCTCGTATATAGGGAATCAGTTTGAATCCGCAGAAGACTTGAATCTTTGACGAGCGTGGGGACACCGCAGACGATGAGTGAAGAGAACACGAAGCCTGAGCACGACGAGTCCGAGGAGCGCGAATCCGACGAGGAGCTGCTCATCGTCGATGCCGAGGGCAATCCGATCTCCGCCGGCGAGGCGCAGGAGCGGCTCGCCGAAGCGGCCGAATCCGACCCGTCCAAGCTGGTCGCCGAGCCCGCCAAGGTGATGCGAGTCGGCTCGATGATCAAGCAGCTCCTGGAAGAGGTGCGTGCCGCCGAGCTCGACGACAAGGGCCGGCAGCGCCTGCGCGACATCCACGCCCGCTCCATCTCCGAGCTCGAATCGGGCCTGGCCCCCGAGCTGCGCGACGAGCTGGAGCGCCTGTCGCTGCCGTTCAGTGCCGACGAAGTGCCCACCGAGGCGGAACTGCGCATTGCGCAGGCGCAGCTCGTCGGCTGGCTCGAAGGGCTCTTCCACGGCATCCAGGCCGCTCTGGTGGCGCAGCAGATGGCCGCCCGCCTCCAGCTCGACCAGATGCGTTCGGGCGACATGCGGGCGCTGCCCGCCGCCGGCGGCGATCTTCCGCCCCAGTTGAGGGCCATCATGGCCGAGCGTGCGGCGCGCGGTGACGATCACGACCACCATCCCGGGCAATACCTGTAGGCACCGCAGAATGCCATAGAATCGGCCTGCCATGGCGTGGCCCGCGCAGTGAACACGGTCTTCACGGCGACGCTCGCGAGCTGTACATTGGCACTGCCCGGAGACCCTCCCGCCCGTCGGGGCGAGACCCACTGGAGAGCTGAACACGGTGCTGTACAAGACGCTGCAATGGACGGCCGCCCCGACGATCAAACTCGTCTGGCGGCCGTGGATCGACGGCAAGGAGAACATCCCCGAGACCGGGCCCGTCATCCTGGCGTCCAACCACCTGTCAGTGGCCGACCACTACTTTCTGGGTCTGACCACGAAGCGCCACATCGCGACCATGGCGAAGATCGAGTACTTCACCGGGGCGGGCATGAAGGGCAAGCTCATCTCCAAGACCGTCAAGGCGCTCGGGCAGGTGGCCGTCGACCGTTCGGGAGGCCGGCGCAGCGCCGCCTCGCTGGAGCCCTCGCTGAAGGTCCTCGAAGCGGGTCGGGTCTTCGCGATCTTCCCCGAAGGCACACGTTCGCCCGACGGGCGTCTCTACCGGGGCAAACCGGGCGTGGCGCGGCTGGCGCTGGCCACGGGCGCGCCGGTGGTGCCGGTCGGCATGATCGGCACCGAGAAGGTCCTCCCCATAGGGGAGTCGCGCCCGCGGGTGGCCCCGGTGGGTGTGCGCATCGGCAAGCCGCTCGATTTCAGTCGCTACCGGGGGCTGGAGAACGACAGGGTGATCATCCGGGCGGTCACCGACGAGATCATGGACACGATCAGGCAGTTGACCGACCAGGAGTACGTCGACAAGTACGCCAAGCGCAACTCAGTCGGCAAGGACGAGCCGGAGTCCGATTAATCCGGCCCGGCGCGTGTCGGTCGCCTCGTCCGAGGGTTCGGCCTCCTCGGATGCCGTCGCATCGGATGCGGGCGGGGCCGGTGCTTCGCCCGTCGGCAGATCCGTCTCCTCTGCGACGGTGATCGAGTGGACGGTGATCGGCTGCGGCGGTTCACCGTCGTATTCGACGGTCTCGGGCAGGGCCGCGATCGTGTCGAGGACTTCGTAGCCGTCGACGATGCCGCCGATGATGCTCACTCCGGCGGTGGGGACGGCCTGCCCTCGGATGAGGACGAAGGCGCTCCCGGCGTTACCGGATTCGTCGGTGACCAGTGCGAGGACGTCTTGGACGTCGACGCCGGCCATGCCGACCTCGGCCCGGAAGCGCCAGCCGGGTCCGTGCGAGTCATCGGTTTCGGGGTCGGTTCCAGGGCTGCCGCAGTGCAGGATCGCCGTCGGTTCGATGCCTTGCGCGGTGAGTCGGTCGCAGTCGTGGCCGTTGTAGTACCCGGTCCGGGACAGGTGCAGGAAGGCTTCGACGCCGCAGGGCGCCAGATCGCCCCAGAGCATGACGTCGAGGCTGCCGTGGCCGGTCTCGATGGTCACGATCGTGCGGTCGGCGGGCGTGCGGAGCCGGGGCGCGTCGACGACGGGCTCGGCGTCCTCGGCTTCGGTGACGCGGCATCGCTCGTGGATGACCTCCCCTGCTTCTTTTTGATCGCCGCCGTCGTCGCGGAAGGCGAGCCAGGAGACGCCGACGATCGATCCGGCGGTGAGGATGAGCGCGCCGATCCCGGCGAGGGTGCGTTTCCACCCTCCGCCTCGCTGCCACGGCGGGGTGCCGCCGTAAGGATTGGCGGCTACGAGCTCGTGCTCGGTCTCGGATCGGGTGCCGCTGGGCTCCATGCTTGTGCATCGTACGGTGCGTCGTCTCGGGCAAGGTAGGCGTATCCGACGCAGATCGCCCCGTATGAGATCGCGACGCCCACGAGCGTGCCGGGCGCGTAGCCGTCGGCGGGGACGACGAACGCGGCGGCGAACAGGCCGGCGAGGTAACCGACGTTGTAGATGGTGTCGTTGAGGCTGAAGACCCGGCCCCGGTAGGCGTCCTCGACGCCGCGTTGGAGACTCGTGTCGACGGTGATCTTGATGCCTTGTGAGGCGATGTTGACCAGCAGCACGGCCACGGCGAACATGATCGGCCGCATGGCGCCCGCGAGGGCGGCGACGACGAGGGCGCACATGGCGATGAGGACGACCACCCAGTTCTTCGGCCCCCAGGCACGCGTCGCACGCGGCGTGACGACGGCGGCGGCCAGCACCCCGATGTTGCCCAGAACGGCGAGGACGAGGAGCCAGCCGATCGTCGTGGTTCGCGCCGGATCGGATTCGACGTCCCAGAAGAAGCCCATGAACAGGGCTATCGCGATGATGAACACGATTCCGTACAGGAATCGGTGCAGACCTTGGACGGCCATGATCAGGGCCGGGCCGCGGCGTCGGCTCAAGTGTTTGAGCCCTTCGACCATGCCGGCGGTGGTGTCGACGATGCCCGACCACAGGCCCGTCGCTCCGACGTATTCACGTTCCGGCCCGAGGCCCTCGGGTTTGAACGCGGCCGAGGCGATCGTGGCCGAGACGAGGTAGCCGCAGCCGGCCGCGAGCGCCAGCATCGAATAGGAGACACCGGAGTCGAGGAGTTTGGCGACGCCGGTGGTGGCCAGGCCCATGCCGTAGGCAAGCGCGCCGAGCGTGGAGGCCAGCGAGTTCGCGGTGACCAATTGGGGCCGGTCCACCACGTGCGGGTGGGCGGCGCCGAGGCCGGCCAGGACGAAGCGGTTGGCGGCCAGGACCACCATCGCGCACAGCACCCATGTCCAGTCCAGGCCGGTCTGGATGGTGAGGGCGATGAGGACGACGAGCGCGGCGCGCAGAAGGTTGGCCGCGCCGATGAGGTTGCGTCGGCTGAACCGGTCGAGGACGACGCCGATGTACGGGCCGATCAGCGAGTAGGGGCCGAGGAGGATCGCGACGGCGGCGGCGTATTGGAAGGGGTCGGTGTGCTCCCCGAGGGCTGGGTTGAAGAAGACGCTGAGCGCGAGCGATGCCTGGAACATGCCGTCGGCGGCCTGCGAGGTCAGCCGGACGGCCAGGAGTTTTCGGAATCGCCGGCTGGAGGCGAGAGTCCGAACGTGCCCGTCGGTGCGCATGGTCTGAGGATAACTCCGAAGATGATGGAGGGAGACCCTCGAATCGCGAAGTCCGCGGGCCGTGCGGCGGCTCGGGCTCGGTTGCGATGAGGGTCTCCCTCGCGGTGTCGGTCACCGGCTGCCGCCGGTGCGCGTTCCGCTACTTCGCTTCGATGAAGGCGTCGACCGCGAGACGGGCCTCCTCGTCGGAGTACTGCTCGGGCGGCGACTTCATGAAGTAGCTCGATGCGCTGAGGATCGGGCCGCCTTCGCCGCGGTCCTTGGCGATCTTGGCGGCGCGGACGGCGTCGATGATGACGCCGGCGGAGTTCGGCGAGTCCCACACTTCGAGCTTGAGCTCGGCGCTGAGCGGCACGTCGCCGAAGGTGGTGCCTTCGAGGCGGATGTAGGCCCACTTGCGGTCGCTCAGCCACGGGACGTGGTCCGAGGGGCCGATGTGCACGTCGGCGCCGCGCATCTCGTGCGGGATCTGGGAGGTGACCGACTGCGTCTTGGAGATCTTCTTGGAGACCAGGCGGTTGCGCTCCAGCATGTTCATGAAGTCCATGTTGCCGCCGAAGTTCAGCTGGTAGGTCCGGTCGAGGCGGACTCCGCGGTCTTCGAACAGCTTGGCGAGCACACGGTGGACGATGGTCGCGCCGACCTGCGACTTGATGTCGTCACCGACGATCGGGAGCTTCGCGTCGACGAATTTCTGGGCCCACTCCGGGTCGGAGGCGATGAACACCGGGAGGGCGTTGACGAAGGCGCAGCCGGCGTCGATGGACGCCTGGGCGTAGAACTTCGTGGCTTCCTCGGAGCCGACCGGCAGGAAGCAGACGACGACGTCGACCTGCGCGTCGCGAAGCTCCTGGGCCACGTCGACCGCCGGTTCGGACGATTCGCTCACCATCTCGTCGTAGTACTGGCCCAAACCGTCGAACGTGGGGCCGCGCTGGACCGTCACACCGGTCGGCGGCACCTCGGCGAACTGGATCGTGTTGTTCTCCGAGACGTTGATGGCGCTGGAGAGATCCTGTCCCACCTTCTTGGCGTCGACGTCGAACGCGGAGACGAACTCGACGTCGCCCACGTGGTAGTCGCCGAACTGCACATGCATGAGACCGGGGATCCGGTCGTCAACGGCGGCGTCCCGGTAGTATTCAACGCCCTGCACGAGCGACGAGGCGCAGTTTCCTACGCCGACAATGGCAACGCGTACTTTACTCATCGCGCATGCCTCCTTCATCTTGTTCACTGGATTCTTCATGTTCCGGGGTGGACCGCTCGGTCCGCCCCGGATCGACGAGACGGTCGCCGAGATCTCTTCGCCGGGGGACCTGGCCCTGTTCGGTGGCGATGAGCTCATTGAGCCAGCGCACCTCCCGTTCGGCGGTTTCGAGTCCGTGCCGCTGCAGTTCGAGCCCGTAGGTGTCGAGCCGCTCGGCGGTGCGGGCAAGTGCCTCGCGGATGCGCTCACGGCGTTCTTCCACCCGGCGGCGACGGGCTTCGAGGATGCGGAGCCTCGTCGCCGGGTCCGTGCGGGAAAAGAACGCGAAGTGCACTCCGAAGAGTGCCTCGTCGGCGGATTCGGGACCGGCCTCCGCCATGAGCTGCGCGAAGTGTTCCTTGCCCTCCGGAGTGAGCCGGTAAACCTTGCGGGCCCGGCGTCCGTGGAGCAGCGGTTTCTCGACCGTGCCCTCCGTCGGCCCCTCCTCGACGATGAGCCCGCGTTGGCGCATGCGCTTGAGGGTGGGATAGAGAGAGCCGTAGCTGAAGGCCGCCCGGATCGCGCCCAGGAGAGAGAGCAGGCGTTTGCGCAGCTCGTAACCGTGCATGGGGGTCTCGTGCAGGAGTCCCAGGATGGCCAGTTCCAGCATCGGTTCCCCCTTTCCCCTGTTGGCGGCGATCGGTGCCGCTGATCCGACGTCTCGCTTCGATCTGACGCTGCGATGTATCGCACCGATACATCAGTCCAAACCTTAACCCCGGGCCGAAATCACGTCAAGCCCGAGCGTCCGGCACTGTGCATCATGGCGCTCATCCGATAAGCTCAGCAGGATCGAGCGATCTAGCAGCGTTCTCTCAGTTTCGGTGTGCGAAACTGCGAGGCGACCGAGGTCGCCTCAGCGGCGCCGTCCACGAGCCGTCCCTCCGGACGTCCGTTCGACGGCGTTGCGCCGGGCGTCCGCCGATCGAGAAAAGCCGCTGCGACCAGGCGAAATCCCCCTAACGCCGGGAGCGAATCGAGGCGAGGCCGACATACGGCTCGCACACGCCTGCGGGCGGAACGGCGGCCATAAGTCGGCACAGCGACACGTGGATGGTTGAGCATGAACGACTACGGTTATCGTTCGGAACCGCCGCCGGAGAACGGGCGGCTCTCCGGCGACGCCGGGCATTCGGGCGGCGCCCACGGGAGCGCCTCCCCGCGCAACCGTTCCTACGGCAACGGCTCGAACTCTCCGCCGAACAACACCGACTACGACTGGGGCGGCGGTGCCCCCCAGCAGGGCGCCGGCCCGTACGGCGGCGCCCCCGCACCCCGGCCCGGCTCCTATGGCGGCACGGGTCGCGCCTCAGTGGGCGGGGCCTCGGGCAGCGCCTCAGTGGGCGGCGCAGGACGGGCCTCGGTCGGCGGCGCCTCGGGCAGCGCCTCGGTCGGGAGCGCTTCCGTGGGCAGCGCCTCAGTGGGCAGCGCCTCAGTGGGCAAGGCCACGGTCGGGTCCGCCTCCGTCGGCAGCGCCTCGGTCGGCGGCGCACGTCCCCCAGGCCGGGCGAACGGCGCGGGACGCGCGGCGGCCGGCGGCAGACGGCGCGCCGGACGCGGCGGATCCGACGGTCCGCTCAGCGAGGACGATCGCAAAGAGCAGAAGAAGCTCAAGAAGAAACGCCGCCGCCGCAAGGTCTACGCCGGACTCATCGCCATGGGCGTGCTGTTCGTCGCCGCCATCACCATCGTCGGCACCTGGTTCTACCAGGAAGTGCCGCTGCTCAAGAACCTCCGCCAGGATGGCGAACCGACCGTCTTCTACTACGCCGACGGGCAGACCGAGGCCTCCGCCTACGGCGAGGCCTACCGCAAGCGCGTCGAAGACCCCGACAAGATGCCCGACACGGTCAAGGACGCGCTGATCGCCTCGGAGGACCGCAAGTTCTACAGCCATGGCGGCGTCGACTACGCCGGCACCATGCGCGCCCTGGTCAACAACGTCACCGGCGGCGATACCCAGGGTGCCTCGACCATCACCCAGCAGCTCGCGGGCATCGTGGCAGGCATCCGCGAGGACATCTCGTACGACCGCAAGGCCCGTGAAGCGGTCATGGCGATGAAGCTGGAGCAGGAATACACCAAAGACGAGATCATCACCTACTACCTCGACATGGCCTACTTCGGCCGCGGCGCCTACGGCGTCGCGGCGGCCTCGGAGCTGTACTTCGAGCTGCCGGTCGAGGAACTGGACTACGCCCAGGCCGCCTTCATCATCATGCAGGTGAAATCCCCCAACGGCTACTACGACCCGTATTACGCCGACGTGTACGACGAGCAGTCCGCCACGGAGCGCTGGGGGTACGTCATGGACGCCATGGTCGAGGTCGGCGCCCTCACCAAGGCCGACCGCGACGCCTACGAGCTGCCCGTGCCCACCGACACCTTCGAGAGCCGCGGCTCCTGGGGCGGTGACGAGCCGATCGGGTTCCTCACCAACGAGATCGACGGCTACGTCTACGACGAACTCCAGGAGCGGTTCGGCCTCAGCAAGACCGACCTCAAAGGCGCCGAAGAGGGCACCGGCGGGTTCCAGGTCACCCTCACCATCGACCAGAAGATCCAGGAGCAGCTGGAGCGGACCGCCGATCGCGGCCAGATCAAGGTCAAGACGGACGACGACGGTCAATACCTCGACAAGGACGGCGAGGTCGTCGACTCGGTCGACGACGCCGAGAAAGTCCTCACCTCCGATGGCTACTGGCAGTTCGAGAACACGAACGAGGACGCCGCGCTCGTCGGCTACGACCCCTCGATGATGACCGCCATGGTCGCCGTCGAGCCGGGTACCGGCCGCGTCCTCGGCTACTACGGCGGCCCCGACGGCTTCGGCATCGACAAGGCCGGCAACGAATCTCCGCACCCGCCCTCCTCGACGATGAAGCTGATCACCGCGGCCACCGCCATCGACCAGGGCGCCTCCATCGAATCCTGGTGGAACGCCAGCTCACCGCGCGCCTTCGACACTCTCAAACTCGACGAGAGCCAGTCGTGCATCGGCTCGGGCACCTACCCGAACTGCACGCTGCGCAACGGCGGCCAGGAATCGGAGATGTACCTGACCCTCACCGACGCGGTGCGCAAGTCCAAGAACACCCCGATGTACGCCATCGCCGAGAGCTACGGCGTCGACACGCTCCTTGAAAAGGCCATCCAGATGGGCCTGACCGAGATGAGCCAGACCGTCCAGCTCTATGACGAGAACGGCGACGCGCACGACGTGCCCGTCACCTACCGTCTGTACCCTGACTTCACCTACTCGATGCACGGGCAGACCGTGACCGCCGACGGCGAATGGGTCACCGACCCCGCGACCGGCGGGATCGACAACGCCGCGCCCGTCGCCGTCGACGGCAACTCGGCGCGGGTGGACACCCAGGGCCGCCTCCTCGCCGCCGAGGACGGCGAGCCGGACCGCCTGAGCATCGGCGGCGGGGGCCAGACCGACCCGTTCTACTACCACCTGGCTTTCGGCCAGTACCCGACCAGCGTCCGGGACATGGCCGCCATGTACGCGACCATCGCCAACGACGGCACCGCCGTCGAGACCCATTACGTGGAGAAGGTCATCGGCCCCGACGGCAATGAAGTGCCGCCGAACCGCGAACTGACCGAGACGGCGGCGCTCGACGCCGGAGCCGCCCGCGACCTCCAGTGGGTCGGCTCCGAGATCGACGGCGGTTCCAGTGCCCCGAGCCTCGACCGCGACTTCTTCGGCAAGACCGGAACCTGGGAGGCCAGCGGCAAGGACCGAGACGGCAACGACTACCCGGACTTGTACAACGCGCACGCCTGGTACGTCGGCGCGATTCCGCAGATCTCCATCGCCACATGGGTCGGCAACGTGACCTCCGAATCCGATCCGATCTCGGACCCGAACGGCGACTACACCAACGTCTTCGGCGGCAACACCAGTTATCCCGTCTGGTTCTCGGCGATGGACCGGATTCTGGAGGTCAAGGACGGCGACGAGGACTGGGCCGAACGGAAATGGGAGGACAAGGTCACCGTCGGCCAGGCCATCACGACCGATATCGAAGAGGTCAACGGCCTCTATTGCGGTCAGAACCCCTCCGATCCTCGGTGCGCCGCACAAGAAGAGGAAGAAGAGGAGGAGGAAGAGGAACGCTGCGAGACCCCCGGAGGCCCCGGCTGCGAGGACGAGGGCGAGGGCCCGGACGACGGCGAACCGACCGACGACTCCTCCGAGCCCGGCGAGGACGATGAGACTCCCGACCCCGAGGACGACTGCGGTTTCTGGAACTGTCCCACCGATCCGCCGTCGAGCGAATCCCCGCCAGAATCGGAGCACAGCGACTGGTAGCCGCCGGCACGGGCACGGCGAGCGCCGAGGGCGGCATGCGACACAATGTGTCCCATGCCGTCGTCACGTTCACAGGGCACCGGCCGCGAAGCCGCGCCGGTCGCCCCCTCACGCTCCGACCGCTTCGTGCGCCTCGTCTCGGGGTTCATCGGCGGTCCGCTCGGCGGCCACGCCGTCGACCCGCCTCGCCGCCGCTTCTGGACGCCGCTGCGCGTCATCCTGTTCACCGGCCTGGTGTTCTTCGCCGTCTCCTGGCTCCAGAAGTACCCGTGCGCGGGAGGCGGATGGCTCGACTGGCAGCAGTACACGAACGCCTGCTACACCGACATCCGTGCGCTGTGGGGCGCCGAACGCCTCAACGAAGGCGCCATCCCCTACCGCGACCACCCCGTCGAATACCCCGTCCTGACCGGCTGGTTCATGGGCGTCCTCGGCCAGATCGCCTTCCGCGTCGAGAACATCTTCGACTCCCCCCTCGTCGACGGCGGCACGATCTTCTACCACCTCAACGCGATCACCCTCATCGCCTGCGGCGTCGCCGCCATCGCGATCATGTACGCGATCCGCGCCGACAACCGCCGCACCGATCTTCCCGACGCGGACGGCGCGGCGGCCCTCCGACGACCCGGCCGCCCCTGGGACGCGATGATGATGGCCGCCGCACCGGTCATGCTCGTGACCGCCACCGTCAACTGGGATCTGTTCGCCATCGCGCTGTCGATGCCGTTCTTCCTGTACTGGCAGCGCGGCCGCCCGGTCCTGGCCGGCCTGTTCCTCGGCCTGGCCGTCGCCGCCAAGTTCTACGCCCTCCTGTTCGTCGGCCCGCTGCTGGTGCTCGCACTGCGCCGGAAGCAACTGCTCCCGGCGCTCATGACCACCGCAACCGCGGCGTTGACGTGGGCCGCGATCAATGCGCCTGTAGCGGCGCTGTGGCGGGAGTCGTGGCTGCGTTTCTTCGAACTCAACTCCGAGCGCCCCGTCGACTGGGGCACCGGCTGGTATGTGCTGCGCGGTGTCACCGGCTGGGAGGCGCTGTGGGACCACGAGTTCGTCAACGACGCCTACCTCGTGCTGTTCGCCGTGTCATGCATTGGAATCGCCGTCCTCGGGTTCTTCGCCCACTGGGGCGCCGGGCCCGAGGAGGACGTCGTGCCGCGCCTGGCGCAGCTGTGCTTCCTCGTGGTGGCCGCGTTCCTGCTGTTCGGCAAGGTCTGGTCGCAGCAGTACGTGCTGTGGCTCGTCCCGCTGCTCATCCTCGCTCGCCCCAAATGGACGATGTTCCTGGTGTGGCAGGCGGCCGAGGTCGGCTATTTCCTCGCCTTCTACGGCAAGATGCTCCAGGTCTCGGCCGAGGACGGGCGCGGCATCCCCGAGTGGCTGTTCCTCACGGCCGCGGGCGCGCGCTGGCTGACCGTCGCGGCCATGTGCGCCCTGGTGATCGGGGAGATCCTCAGTCCCCGTCTCGACGTGGTGCGAGGCCTTCCCGCTCGGCCCAATCGAGCAGTTCCGACTCGGCCTCCTCACGAGACAGCGGCCCCCGCTCCAAGCGCAGCTCCTTGAGGTGCTTCCAGGCCCTGCCGATCGCCGGCCCCGGAGCCAGCCCGAGCAGCTCCATGATCGCGTTGCCGTCCAGGTCGGGGCGGACGGCGCGCAGATCCTCCTCGGCGCGGATGCGGGCGATCCGCTCCTCGAACGCATCATAATCGCGTCGGAGGCGTTCGGCCTTGCGCCGATTGCGGGTGGTGCAGTCCGAACGCACCAGTTTGTGCAGCCGCTCCAGTTCGGAGCCGGCGTCGGTGACGTAGCGGCGCACCGCCGAATCGGTCCAGCCGTCCCGCCCGTAGCCGTAGAAGCGCAGGTGCAGCGCGATCAACGAGGACACGGCCTGCACATCGGCCTTGGGGAACTTCAGCGCCCGCATGCGCTTTCGCGCCATGCGGGCACCCACCACGTCATGGTGGTGGAAGGTCACATTGCCGTCTTCGGTGACGCCCTTGGTCTCGGGTTTGCCGATGTCGTGCAGCAGCGCCGCCAGACGCAGGATCGCGTCGGGGCCGTCGGTGTCGAGCTCGACGGCGTTGCGCAGCACCTGGAGCGAATGCTCGTAGACGTCCTTGTGCTGGGCGTGCTCGTCAATCTCCATGCGCAGCGCGCCCAGCTCGGGCAGGAATTGATCGGCCAGGCCGGTCTCCACCAGCACCCGGAGCCCCGCCACCGGGTCGGGCGAGACCAGCAGCTTGACGAACTCCTCACGGATGCGCTCGGCGGTGATGCGCCCCAGTTCGGCGGCCATGGCCGTCATCGCCGCGCGCACGTCCGGGTCGATCGCGAAGCCCAGTTGCGCGGTGAAGCGCGCGGCCCGCAGCATCCGCAGCGGATCGTCGGCGAAGGACGACTCCGGGCTCGCCGGGGTGCGGATCGTGCGCCGCGCCAGGTCGCCGATGCCGCCGAACGGGTCGCAGAAGACATGCCCGGGCACACTGACGGCCATCGCGTTGACGGTGAAGTCGCGCCGTTCCAGATCGTCGACGAGACTGTCGCCGTAGCGGACGATCGGGTTGCGGCTGACGCGGTCATAGGCATCGGCGCGGAACGTCGTCACCTCCACCTGGTGCCCGCGGAACCGTCCGCCGATGGTCCCGAAGTCCGCGCCCGCGGTCCACACCGCCGAGCACGCCTCACGCAGCAGCCGCTCGGTGTCCTCAGGACGCGCGTCGGTGGTGAAGTCCAGATCGCTCGTCGGCCGGCGCAGGATCGCATCGCGTACGGAGCCGCCCACCAGGTGCAGCTCGAAACCGGCGTCGGCGAAGACCCGACCCAAGTCGTCGGCTACGGGCGGGACGGTAATTTCTTTACCGTTAGTGTTGTCAGACATCGCCGGGCAAGCTTAGCGGAGAGAGCGAGAATGGCCGATAGTAGAGCGAGACCGAGTAACGGCCCGCAGTCCTCGCCGGCCGGTCCGCCCTCACCCATCACCCCCGTCTACCGCACCGCGAACGCCGGGCCCGGGCCCGGGCTCGGCCCGTCGGCCGATCCGGTGCCGCCGACGAAGAGCGGCGGGAAGAACGTGGCCCGCTCCAGCCTCCTCATGGGGGCGGGCTCACTCGTCAGCCGTGTCACCGGTTTCGGCCGCACCGTCGTCGTCTCGGCCGCGATCGGCGCCGGGCTGCTGGGGAACTCCTACACCACCGCCCAGTACTTCCCGCAGATGATCTACGAGCTCGTCCTCGGCGGCGTGTTCGCGAGCATCATCCTGCCGCTGTTCGTCCGCTCCCACAAGAACGACCCCGACGGCGGCGACGCCTTCGCGCACCGGCTGCTGACGCTCGCGCTCCTCGTGCTCGGCGCGGCGGCCCTCATCGTGACCCTCGCCGCGCCGCTCATCGCCTCGGCGATGGCCGAACCGGTCCAGCACGGCCTGGTCACGCAGCTGTCCTATCTCATGCTGCCGGCGCTCATGTTCTACGGCCTGTTCGCGGTCCTGTCGGGCGTACTGAACTCGCGCGAGCACTTCGGCGCCCCCATGTGGGTGCCGATCATCAACAACCTCGTGGTCATCGCCGTCGGCGCGTGCTTCTTCCTCGTCTACACCCGCGACGCCGTCCCCGACGCGGACGGATTCCTGTTCATGGAGGCCGATCAGGTCACCGCCGGCATGCTGCTGCTGCTCGGCGGCGGCACCACCGCCGGCGTGGTCATCCAGGTGGTGTTCCTGGCCCCGGCGCTGCGACGGGCCGGATTCCGCTGGCGGCTGCGGTTCGATTTCAAGGCGCTGCCGCTGCGCGACATCCGCCGGATGGCCGTCTGGACGCTCCTGTTCGTGGCGGCCAACCAGCTCGCGGTCATGGTCGTGCTCAAGATCGCCAACGCCGCTGCCGGGAACGCCGCGAACGGCACATTCGTG
>JAJYSW010000352.1 GCA_021793335.1 Actinomycetes bacterium | reverse complement strand
CCGATCTGGGACAGCAGGGACACGCCGTCTGCCGCACAGGCTTCCCACTTGCGGAAATATGGAATCTGAAGAGCGGGAAACGACATGCCCGCGAACCCACTCGTTCCAGCTGAAGCGCCCGATGCCACACAGGCCCGGCCACGACAGGCCCGGCCGGGGCGGGCCCGGCCGGGGCGGCGCTCCTCGGGCGGCGAAGCGGCCTTCAACGCGCGCAAAGACCGTGGAGGACGAGGGAGACGACCGCCTCGGCCTGAGCTTCGAGCTCGGCGGTGGCGCGCCAGTCCGCGGCATACAACGGATCGTGAAAACGGCAGGTGGCGTCGAGGACGGCTCGTGCCAGCGTCTCCGGTTCACCGGCCGCGAACTCGCCCTCGTCGATGCCGTCCGCGACGATGGCGCGGATCTGCTCGAGCACGAAAGCAGTGTGGGCGGAGCAGACGGTGCTGTACCCCGCGACCAGCTTCTGGAAGGTGGCGAACAGCTCAGGGTCGTCTTTCGCCTTCGCCCATTTCGCGGCGAATACGGTGGTGAGCAGGCGGCGCAGCCGTTCAGGCGGGGCGGAATCGTCGCCCCGGGCCGCCGTGGCGAGCGCCTCCACCTCGTCGAGCCAGCGCCGGATCACGGCCTCACGCAGCGCCGCCTTGGACGGGAAATGCCGGTATACGCTCCCGTGGCTCACTCCCAGCAGCCTGGCGACGTCGAGCACCGTGGCCTTTTCGGGGCCGTGCCTGCGCAGCACCTCCTCGGTGGCCGACACGATCGACTCCGCGTCGAGCGGCTCTGGGCGCATCGTGCCTCCTTGTCGGGCCGGGCGATCCCGCGCCGGGTTCCCCAGCGAGAAAAGTACGTGAACGGTCTGACACAAGTCAAACGCTGTCAGCGCTCCGCCCCCATGGTAGATGAATGACAATTATTGTTATCTGTCATTTCCTGTCATAGGATGCAAGGGCGCACCGAGGCTGGAGGTGAGTCCGACATGCGGACTCCCTACTGCGCCATGGCATCAGCACTGAGGGAAATGAGGACGGATCATGAAGGCCATCATCTACAGCGACTACGGCGGCCCCGAAGTGCTTCGGCTCGTCGACCGCGAGCTTCCCGAGCCCGGCCCCGGCGAGGTCCGAGTCCGGATCGCCGTCTCCGGGGTCAACCCGACCGACTGGAAAACCCGCGCCGGCGGCATGGGCCCCCTGCAATTCCCTGAGCTCACTCCGCACCTGGACGGGGCCGGAGTGATCGACGCCGTCGGCGATGGAGTCGATCAAGCCAGAGTCGGCCAGCGGGTCTGGCTGTTCATGGCCGCCGCCGGGCGGCCCACCGGCACCGCCGCCGAGTTCACCGTCATCCCGGCCGCACAGGCCGTGCCGCTGCCCGAGGAGACCGGGTTCGACGTCGGAGCCGCACTCGGCGTCCCCGCACTCACCGCCCACCGTGCGCTCACCGTCGCCGAGGACGGCCCGAACCGGCTGCGGCCCGGCGCGCTCGAAGGCAAGACGGTGCTCGTCGCGGGCGGGGCCGGAGCGGTCGGGCACGCGGCGATCCAGCTCGCCCGATGGGCCGGAGCCACCGTGATCAGCACCATCAGCAGCCCGGAGAAGGCGCGGCTCGCGACCGCCGCCGGAGCGCACCACGTGGTCAACTACCGAGAAGGCGATCCGGCCGCCGAGATCCGCGAGCTCGCCCCCGACGGCGTCGACATCATCGCCGAAGTGGCCCTCGGCGCGAACCTCGCATTGGACCTGGACGTGCTGCGGACGCGCGGCACGATCGCGGTCTACGCCAACGACGGCGATAAACCGGTCGAGGTGGACGTCCGACAGAACATGACGCTGAACACGCGCTTCCAGTTCCTGGTGCTCTATACGGTCGGTTCAGCAGCGCTCACCGCCGCCGCGGAGGACGTCGCCGCCGCGGTGAGCGACGGCGCCCTGCCGGTCGGCGAGGAACACGGCCTGCCGCTGCTCCGCTTCTCGCTCGACCAGACCGACGAGGCGCACCGAGCGGTGGAAGGCGGCGCGGTCGGCAAAGTCGTGGTGGACGTCTCGAACTGACCGATGCCCACGAGGCGGCGGGGCCGGGCCCCGCCGCTCCCTCGGGCAGCACGAGGAACCACTTCGCTTCCTTCACGGGCCTTCCCAAAGGCGGTCATGCACTGGCCTCCGCTGCATTGCGCCGGGCCGGATGGACGGTTCCGGGCACGGTGTGCCCCGGCCATGCGCGAAGCGCGCGGCACGGCCCCAGGTGGCCATGCGCCGTCCACTGCCCACTGTCCGCAGTCCAGCATTGAGCATTGGGGAACAGTCGGCCGCGTCGGTCCGCTTTGCAGCCTTACCGGTTCGGGAAGATTCAGGCTCGCGTGCGCATTCGCCGTAGCGTTCTTCTTCGGCCCGGCCGCCTCGCCAGCGGTGCCCTTGCCGATCCGGCCGGCGCGGCCTTCGTGAACTCCCCAGCCTGCGTATACTTCCCGGCCTGCGTGCACTTCCCAACCGATGACCGGCCATTCGACAACCTGGCGCCGACCGCGCTGCCCCGCCTACGCGACACCCGAAACCCGAACGCACTTCACCGCCGACGGCATCGAGCAACGCTTGCCCAGCTCAGGGCGCTCATGCGTCAGGACACCCTTCAACTGCTTGTGTTTTGCGATCAGTTGCGACTACGGTAGAACCGCTCGCAGAACACG
>JAJYSW010000059.1 GCA_021793335.1 Actinomycetes bacterium | reverse complement strand
GCGGTCGGGGCGGTCGCGTCGGCGGAGCCGCCGAGGAGGCTCGCGGCGGCTCGGACGCCGGAGGGCAGATCGCTGTCGCAGGCGACGATCCGGTGCTCGGCGGTCGATGCGGCGAGCCCGTGGCGCAGGCAGGCGTCACGGTAGCCGATCTCGCGCTGGGCCATGGTGACGCTGGAGGGGTCGGCGCCCACGAAGGCCAGCTCGCGGTGGCCGCGTTCGACGAGGTGGTCGACGGCGAGGGCGATGCCGAGCGCGGCGTCGCCCTCGGCCCAGCTCCAGGGAGTCGCGAACGCCTCGCCGGTCCGCCCGTAGGCGGCGAAGGGGATGCCGCGTTCGCGCAGTTCGACGGGCCGCGGGTCGTCCGATTCCACGTTGGAGATGATGAATCCGGCCACGGACTGTCCGAAGTACAGGTCTTCGCAGGCCGTCATGAGGGCCTCGGCGTCCTGCTCGGTGACGAGGGTGAGGTTGCGGTCGGCCGCCTGGCAGCCGGCGGCGAGATCGTGGAGGAACGTGTCCATGTACTGGTTGCCGACGACGTCCCGCGCCGGGAGCACGTAGCCGATCTGCCTCGGCTGTGCGAGCCGGAGGCTGCGGGCGACCAGGTTGTTGCGGTAGCGCAGTTCGCGCATGGCGGCGTGGACCTTCGCGCGGGTGGACTCGGAGACGATCTCCGAGCGGTTGATGACGTTCGACACCGTCATCACCGAGACGCCGGCGAGCGCGGCGACGTCGGTCATGCTCGCCTTGCGCCGTGTGTCGGGCGGTTCGCCGCTCATGGGCCGCCCCCGTTCGGTGTCGCTCGGCTCCGCTCCTGGGTCGGCCGGGACGGCCGACGCCGCGTGCCGCATCGTGCTGTGCTGCGCCGTCGGCGATTTTAAGCATAAATTTCCGAGGCGTCAAGCCGCCGCCGCTCGGAGCCGCCCGGTTCAGTCCGTGAGGGCCTCCAGCCGGTCGCGGGCTGGGGCCGGTGCGGCGGCGCTCCCGTCGATGTCCGACCAGGGGTCGGGCTTCTGCGCGAGGCGCTTGCGGATCTTCGCGGCGGTGTAGCGGTTCGGCGCGGACCGGCCGAGCTCCTCCCAGTCCAGCGGCGTGGCCACCGGGACGCCGGGCCGGGCGCGCAGCGAATACGGCGCGATGAACGTCTGGCCGTAGGCGTTACGGCCCGCGTCCAGGAAGATCCGGCCGCCGCGGCGCTGCTTGCGCTGCGCGGTGGTCAGCAGGTCCGGTTCGCGCGAGGCGAGCCGCTCGGCGATGCCGGCGGCCAGGGCGCGGACGAGCTCGAAGTCGGCGGAGCGGTCCAGCGGCGCCGCCACGTGGTAGCCGCGCCCGCCGGTGGCCTGCACGAATGGCACGAGTCCGAGTTCGGCGCACAGGTCGCGCGCCCGGCGTGCGACCGAGTGCAGGACGGCCGTCTCGACCTCGGGCGGCGGGTCGATGTCGATCACCAGCCGGTCGGGGCGCTCCAGGTCGTCGACCGGGGCGAGGCCGACGTGGAACTCGACGGTGGCCTGGTTGGCCAGGTACACCAGCGTGGCGACGTCGTCGCACACCACGTGGTCGACCGAGCCGCCCGTGCGCAGCGGTACTTCGACGGTGCGCACCCAGTCGGGGAAGTAGTCCGAGGCGTCCTTCTGGAAGAAGCCCGCCGAGCCGATCCCGTCGGGATAGCGGCGCATCGTCAGCGGGCGGCCCGCCAGGTGCGGGAGCATCGCCTCACCGAGGGCCCGGTAATGGCCGATCACCTCGCCCTTGCTGAAGTGATCCTCGGGGTAGAACTCCTTGTCGAGACTGGACACGTCGATGTCGTGGCCCTCGATGTGGACGGTGCTCGCCATGTCGGCTCGTCTCCCTCCGGGCTCCCGGTCCGGGAGCCTCCCTGTCGTCCGCCGGGCGTACCCGGTCGGCGGGGCGGAAAACCGGCCGGCGGCCCGACCCCCGACCGAACCAGAGCGGCCCTCAAGAGAACGCCGTGATTCTGCATCGTTGTAGGATCGCGATGAATCGGTGCGATGGACACCAGTGCGACGAGCAAGGAGATGCCATGGCGGTGACCCTGCGCGACGTGGCCGACCTCGCGGGAGTGTCGTTCAAGACGGTCTCGAACGTCGTCAACGGCTATCCGCACATCCGCCCCGCCACCCGCGAGAAGGTCGAACGCGCGATCGCCACGCTCGGCTACAAGCCCAATCCCAGCGCCCGCAGCCTGCGCTCGGGCCGCACCGGCGCGATCGCCCTCGCCGTGCCCGAGCTGAACCTGAGCTATTTCGCCGAACTCGCGAGCTTCGTCATCGCCGCCGCCGAACAGTCCGATCTGGTCACGCTCGTCGAGCAGACCGGCGGCGACCGCGACCGCGAGCTGGCACTGCTGCAGAGCCCTCGGATGCGGATGACCGACGGCCTCATCCTCGACCCGCTCGGCATGCGCCCGGAGGACGCCGACGCGCTCGACGTCGCCTTCCCCCTGGTGCTGCTGGGCGAACGGTCCTTCGACTGGCCGAGCGACCACGTCACCATGCGCAACGTCGACGCCACCCGCGCGGGGACCGAGTACCTCATCGCCTCGGGGCGGCGGCGCATCGCGGTCATCGGCGAGCACGAGGACGAGGTGATCGGCTCGGCCCGGCTGCGGCTCCGCGGCTACCGCGAAGCGCTGGCGGCGCACGGCATCGAGTACGACGAGCGCATCGTCGCCAAGGCGACCTTGTGGCACCGGGCCGACGGCGCCCACGCGATGCGCGAACTGCTGGCCCGCGGCGCGGCGTTCGACGCGGTCTTCGGTTTCAACGACACGCTGGCGCTGGGCGCGATGCGCGTGCTCCAGGAGGCGGGCGTCCGGGTTCCCGAGGACGTGGCGGTGCTCGGTTTCGACAACCTGGACGAGGCGGCCTACTCGATCCCCTCCTTGACCACCGTCGACCCCGGCCGCGAATGGATCGCGCGCACGGCGGTCGAGACGCTGCTCGAACGCATCGGTCCGGGCGGGTCCAAGCTGCCGCCGCGCACGCGGCTGGCGGATTTCGAGATCGTCGAGCGGGAGTCCGCGCCGCGCATGTGAACGTCGCCGGGCGGGCGGGTGGACTCCTTCTTTACAACGTTGTATGTTGGAGGCGTCACCGCGTCCACCGGCGTCGGCGGCGATGCGGGGTTCGCAGAACCCCGTTATTACAACGTTGTATAACGAGATTTTCGGGACACGACGTGGTACCAAGCGCAGACAGCGCAGTCTCGCACCGAGAGGGAACTTGTCCATGACACGCACGCGAACCCTGCTGGGCGCCGGAGCCGCGGCACTCGCACTCATCATGACCGGCTGCTCGGGCGGCGGCGACGCCGACGGCCCGGTCGAACTCACTTTCTGGCACGGCTACACCGAGGCCGACGGCGATGTCCTCGAAGCGATCGTCGAGGACTTCAACGCCTCGCACGAGGACATCACGATCGCCACCGAAGTGAAGACCTGGGCCAGCATCGACGACACGCTGCTGACGGCGCTGTCCGCGGGCGAAGGCCCCGACATCGTCGCGATGCCCGCCGAGCGCCTGCCCGTGTACGCCTCGCGCGGCGCCTTCGCCTCGCTGGACGACTTCTACGAGGACGAGGACAGCAACACCGCGCACCTCGTCCCCGGCGCCGTCGACATGGTGGAGGTCGAAGGGGAGAAGTACGGCGTGCCCGCCGGCTTCGTCCCACTGGCGGTCTACTACAACACCTCGCTGTTCGAGGACGCCGGCATCGAGGAGTTCCCCCAGGACTGGGACCAGTGGGTCGAGGCCGCCGAACAGCTGACCGTCGACGAGAACGGCGACGGCACCCCCGAGCAGTACGGGGCCGTCATCCCCGACCACGAGACGGTCGCCAACGGGCTGTGGCCCTCGCTGTTCTACGGCAACGGCGGAGGCATCGTCGAGGACGGCCAGGCCGTGATCGACTCGCCGCAGAACGCCGAGACGCTCGAATTCTGGCGTTCGGCCATCGTGGACGACCAGATCTCTCCCACCGGTGTCGACGGCATCGGCGCCGATGAGCTGTTCGGCAGCGGTAAGGCCGCCATGACCGTGGGCGGCCCGTGGATGGCCTCGATCGCCACCGAGAACGGCATCGACTACGCGATCGCGCCGATCCCGGCCGGCCCCGAGGCGCAGGCCGCCTCGGCCATCGGCATCTCGATGGCGGCGAGCGCCGAGGCCACCGACGCCGAGCAGGAAGCGGCCGAGGAGTTCTTCTCCTTCTTCCTCAACGAGGAGAACAGCGTCGAGTGGTCGCTCGGCTCGGGATGGCCGCCGCTGCGGAGCGACATCCCCGCCGAGGACGTCGCCTCCAACCCGGTGGTCGCCTCGCTGACCGAGATGGCGGAGCTCGGGCGGCCGCTGCTGCCGGGCGTCGTCAACAGCGTCGACGTGCTCACCGCCGTCGACGAGCTCACCCAGCGGGCCGTGGCGGGCGGCGATATCGACGCGCTGCTCGATGAGGCCCAGGGCAAGATCCAGGACGCGCTCGAATAGCACCGCGGAGCAGACGGGGGCGTTCGGAAGCGGACGCCCCCGTCGCTCGAAGGTTGAGAGGATGAAATGACCGCACAGCATCCACCGGCACGCCGGTACCGACCGCCCGCTCCGCTGGGCGGGCGGCGCGGGTCCAGACGCGGCCTCGGGCGCCGCAATCTCCGCGCCTTCGCGTTCCTGGCTCCGGCGCTGGTCGTCCTCGGCCTGTTCGTCGTCTGGCCGATGATCTCGGCTCTGCGGCTGTCCTTCACGGACGCGAGCGGATTCGGCCGGGAGGAATGGGTCGGCCTGGAGAACTACGTCACCGTCTTCACCGACCCGGACATCCTGAACGCGGTGCTCAACACGGTCCAGTACACGCTGCTGTTCACGCCGACCGCGGTCCTCGCCGCACTCGGGCTGGCGCTGCTGCTCAACAACCCGCACCTGCCCTTCCGTTCCTTCTTCCGCACCGCGCTGTTCGTGCCCTTCGTGATCTCCTTCGCGGTGGCCGCCTTCGCCTGGAGCTACCTCATCGACCCCCAGGTGGGCCTGCTGAACTATTGGCTCGGCGGCCTGGGCATCCGGATGGGCAACGTGCTGCAGGACCCGACGCTGGCGATGCCCGCCGTCGCGTTCGTCGCGGTCTGGAAACTGTTCGGCTTCTACTTCGTCATCTTCCTCGCCGGACTCCAGGACATCCCGGCCTCGCTCTACGAGGCCGCGCGGGTCGACGGCGCCGGCCCGTGGTCGCGGCTGCGGCACGTCACGCTGCCGCTCCTGTCGAACACGATGGCGTTCGTGCTGATCTTCGCGATGATCGCCGCACTCCAGGCGTTCGACCAGATCTACGTGATGACCGGCGGCGGCCCCTACGGCAACACCCAGACCATGGTCATGGAGATCTACGAGTCCGGCTTCCGCAAGCTCGAAGTCGGCTTCGCCTCCGCGCTGTCGTACGTGCTGCTCATCGCCACACTGCTGTTGAGCATCGTCCAATTCCTGTTCTTCGGCCGTAAAGAAAAGGACCTGTCATGAGCGCCGTCGCCGCATCCCGGCGCGGAAAACGCGCCATCAAGCCGAGCACGGTGCTCGTGACGATCGCGGTCGTCGCCGTCAGCGCCGTCGTGCTCCTGCCCATCGCGATCATCGTGCTCACCGCCTTCAAACCGGTCGCGGAGGTCAACGCGTTCCCGCCGAGCCTGTTCCCGAGCGAGTGGACGCTGGACAACCTCAAACGGGTCACCTCGGACCTGCCGTTCCTGCGTCTCACCGTCAACAGCTTCGTCTTCGCCGGCGGCGTGACCGCGTTCGCGCTCGTGTTCGACTCGCTCGCGGCCTATGCGCTGGCGCGCATGGACTTCACGGGCCGGCGCGTCCTGCTCATCGCGATCATCGCGACGCTGATGATCCCGTTCCAGGCGACGCTGATCCCCCTCTACCAATTGGTCGCCGATCTGGGCTGGGTGAACTCGTACGCCGGTCTCATCGCGCCCCGCGCGGCCGACGCGTTCGGGATCTTCTTCCTGCGCCAGTTCTTCCTGGCGCTGCCGCGCGACGTCGACGCCGCAGCGCGCATCGACGGCGCCTCCGAATTCCGGGTCTTCCGGTCGATCGTGCTGCCCAACGCCGTGCCGGCACTGCTGACGCTCGGACTGTTCACCTTCGTGAACAACTGGAACGACCTGCTGTGGCCGCTGGTCTTCACCACCAAGGCCGAGATGGGCACGATCACGTCCGGGCTGACGCTCCTGACCGGACCCAGCGGCATCGTGCCGCACGGCGTGATGATGGCCGGTTCGCTCATCGCGATCCTGCCGCTGGTCATCGCGTTCCTCTTCATCCAACGGCGCTTCATCGAGAACATCGCAACGACGGGACTGAAATGATCGACTCGCATTGGCATCGCGACGGTTCACTGCACTTCGCGGTCGGCATCGAGGACACCTTCGTGCCGCAGGGCGGCCCCGGGCAGCGGCCGATCGACGAGTACGAGCTCACCGAGCACTACACGAAGTGGCACTCCGATCTGGCGCTGGCCCGCGACGCCGGCGCGGCACTCGTGCGCTGGGGGGTGCCGTGGTACCGGGTGCAGCCCGGGCCGGACCGGTGGGACTGGAGCTGGCTCGACCGCGTGATGGACCGGTTCGTCGAGCTCGGACTCCGCCCGATCGTCGACCTCATGCACTACGGGACGCCGCTGTGGATGGACCGCCAGTTCGCGAACCCGGATTACCCGAAGCGGGTCGCCGAGTACTCCGCGCGTGTCGCCGAGCGCTACGCGCACTTGGGGATCGCCGACTACACGCCGATCAACGAGCCGATGATCCACGCGCAGTTCTCCGGCGAGTACGCGTACTGGCCGCCGTACCTGTCGGGCCCGGGCGGTCTCAGCTCGATCGTCTCGCAGCTGGCGCGCGGTTTCGTGCTCGCCCAGCACGCCATGCGGGACGTTCTCGGCGAGGCGGCGGTCTTCGTGCACGTCGATGCGGGCATGCGCTATGTCGGCGACGTCGACGCCCCCGAGCACCGCGAGCTCGCCGCGCGGCTGAAGGAGCAGATCTTCCTCGTCGAGGACCTCGTCACCGGCAGGGTCGACGGGTCGCATCCGCTGGAGCCGTTCCTGCGCTCGCACGGGTGGGACGACGAGGACCTGGCCTGGTTCGAGCGCTCCCCGGTGCGGCCGGACGTGGTCGGGATCAACTACTACCCGCTCCACTCGACCGAGGTGTTCGAGGCCGGGGTCTTCCATTCGGGCGGGTTCCCCGATCCGCGTCCGGCGCGGGACGACGGCACCGCCGGCCTGGTGGAGCTCCTGCGGGCCGCGGCGGACCGGTACGGGGCGCCGGTCATGCTGACCGAGACCTGCGTGACCGATTCGGTCAAGGCCCGCATCGACTGGCTCGACGAGTCGGTCGGTGCGGTGCGCGGCCTCCGCGAGGCCGGGGTGGACGTCGTCGGTTACACGTGGTGGCCGCTGTTCGACATGTACGAGTGGACGTTCCGCCATTCGGATCTGCCGCGTGAGGCGCACCGCCTGACGATGGGGCTCTGGGAGCTCCAGGAGAGCGAGGACGGCCTCGCTCGACGGCGGACGGCGGTCGCCGACCGCTTCCGCCACCACGCCACCGGGGGCCGGTGACCGGGTATCGGACGTCGAGCTCAGGCGAGCTCTTTGAGGGTCTTCATGATGAAGTGCGAGGTGACGCGCTCGATCTTGGGGATGGTCATGACGTGTCGGCTCAGGAACGCCTCGTAGGACTCCGAGTCGGCCACGGCGACGCGCACGAAGTAGTCGGGGGTGCCGTAGAGGCGGCGCAGCTCCCGGACCTCCTCGAAGTCGCGCATGGTCTCCTCGAAGTGCTCGACGGAGCGGGCGTCGTTGGTCTCCAGCGTGACTTCCAGGAGGACCTCCAGTGAACGCCCCATGGCCGCCGGGTCGACGACGGCGCGGTAGCCGCGGATGACGCCCTCGGACTCCAGGCGTTGGACGCGGCGCAGGCACGGGGCCGGGGTGAGGTTGACTCGGGCGGCCAGCTCGACGTTGGAGATGCGCCCGTCGGCCATCAGCTCGGCGAGGATTGCGCGATCTATCACATCCATGCCGTCATTGTTGCGCACGGCGGGCCGTGCCCGGCAATATCGGCAATCTTGTCGCGCGGGGTCCGTGCGACGATCGATGCATGGGTGTTGAGGTGCGAGCGGCGGAGCCCGAGGCGGCTCCCGAGGCGGTGGTCTCGCGCCGCGGCGAGATCGCGGCCGGGCTGCGGGCCTCCCTGTCCGCCGGGCTGGGCATGTTCCCGCTGGGGATCGCGTTCGGGATGCTCGTCGTCCAGGCGGGGCTGCCCTGGTGGGTCGCCCCCGCGCTGTCGTTCACCGCGTACGCGGGGTCGCTGGAGCTGCTGCTGGTGAGCATGATCGTGACCGCCGTGCCACTGGCGACGGTCGCGCTCACGACGTTCCTGGTCAACTTCCGGCACGTCTTCTACGCCTTCTCCTTCCCGTTGCACCTGGTGCGGCACCGACTCGCGAAGGCGTATTCGGTGTACGCGCTGACCGACGAGGCGTATGCGATCACCGCCGCCTCCCGGGAGCGGTGGAGTCCGTGGCGGCTGGTGTCCATGCAGGTCGCATTGCAGCTGTACTGGGTCGGCGGCGGTGTGGCCGGGACGGCGCTCGCCTCGCTCATGCCCGGCCCGATCGAGGGGCTCGAATTCGCGCTGTGCGCGCTGTTCGTCACGCTCACGATCGATGCCGCGCGCACGAGGGCGCAGATTCCCTCGCTGCTGCTGGCGGGGCTGAGCTTCACGGTCGCGATCCTCGTGGCACCGGACGCCGCGCTGTTCGCCGCGCTGGTGCTGTTCGTCGCGATGCTGTCGGTCCGGCACGCGCTCGGGGCGCGCCGTTCACGGGAGGCGACCGATGCCTGACGCCCGATACCTGGTGGCGCTGCTCGCGATCGTGTTCGTGATCGATCTGGCGCTGCGCGCCGTGCCGTTCGCCGCACTGGGGGCACTGCGCGAATCGGTGCTGGTCCGGCGGTTCGCCGTGTGGATGCCCGTGGGCATCCTGGCGATTCTGGCCGCCTCGACGCTGCGTGGGACGATCGCGGCCGACCCGGGGAACGCCGTGTCCGCGGCCGCGGCCGTGGCGGTCACGGCCGCGGTCCATCTGTGGGCAGGGCGGCGCACGCTGCTCAGCGTCGGGGCCGGCACCGTGACCTATGTGCTGCTGCTGCACTTCGACGTGGCCGCTGCGATCGCGGGCGCCCTGTCCGGTGAGATCTGACCGCACCAGTCCAGTGAGAGAGGCCGTATTGTCCGCTACAGCGAACTATTTCTTCCGTCTCGATGAGCACCGATACCGCCCGACGCCGGCGATCGGGGGCGCGTGGTCGACCTCCGAGCAGCACATCAGCCCCATGAACGGGTTGATCGTCCACGCGGTGGAGCGGTACTGCGCCGAACGAGGCCCCGACGGCATGGCGATCAGCCGGATCAGCGTCGACATCCTCGGCGTGATCGGTCTCGAACCGTTCGGCGTCGCCGTCGAGGAGCTCCGCCCGGGCCGCACCATCGAACTGCTCGAAGTCGTCGTCACCGCCGCCGGCCGGGCCGCGGTACGCGCACGGGTCTGGCGCGCGATCGTCCAGGACACCGCGTCGGTCGCCGGCGGCGAGCGGCGAGCGCTCGAAGGGCCCGAGCGCCTGGAGCCGGTGGCGCTGACCGGCGTGTGGCCCGGCGGCTATATCGAATCGCTCGAAGTCCGGCCTCTCGGGGCGCTGGAGCCCGGCCGCGCCGCCGCCTGGGTCACCACTTCGGCGGCGCTCGTGGCGGGAGAGCCGGTCAGCGGTCTCGCCCGCCTGATCGGCCTGGTGGACAGCGCCAACGGCCTGTGCGTGCGCGAGCGCCCCGAGGACTGGCTGTTCCCGAATCTGGACTTGACGATCCACCTGCATCGGCAACCGGACGGCCCTTGGCTCGGGCTCGATACGACGGTCGTGTTCGGTCCGGGAGGCCACGGCGTCACGGCCAGCGCCCTCCACGACGAGTCGGGGCATTTCGGGTACGCCCAGCAGACGTTGACGATCCGGCCGCGGAGCGAGTGAGAGTCCCCGTGCGTCGGGCCCGCCCTCGTCCGAGGACGGGCCCTCGGCGGGCTCGTGGGGCGCTGCGCGTCCGGCGGCGTCGACGCCCGGGCCCGGAGGCGGGGCGGCGCCGTGCCCGTCGCCGCCCCGCCTCCGCGATCAGACCTGCGCGGCGTCCGCGGTGGCGGGATTCTCCCAGTCGATGCGGTAGCGCTGTGCCGGACCGAGGGTCTTCTCGGGGTTCATGGTCGCCTTGACGAACAGGGGCATCAGCAGCGGCATGATCTTCTGGGCGAGCGCCCCGGGGGCCTTGGCCCGGTTGATCCTGGCCGCCCGCCCGGCGATCTTCTCCACGCGGGGACGCCGCAGTCGCTCGTAGGCGGCGTAGGCCTCGGGCACCCGACCGAAATCGCGCAGGCAGCGGGCGAGTTGGATCGCGCTCTCGATCGCGAGCGAGGCGCCTTGGCCCGAACTGTTGGAGGGTGCGTGGACCGCGTCGCCGACCAGGGCCATCCGCCCGCGGTGCCAACGCGGGACCGAGGGCATGATGTGCAGCGATCCGGTCACCTGTAGCCCGGCGGGATCGGTGCGCCGGATCAGCTCTCCTCCCGGGAGGTCGTCGCCGTAGACGTCGTGGAGTCTCTTCGCCCACACATCGTTCGGCGTCCGGCGCGCCTCGGTCAATGTCAGCGGACCGTGCGGCACGTTGGCGCCCCATCGGGTGCCGCCGGTCGCCTCGCGCCAGTACAAGTAGTAGGCGCGTCTGCCGAAGGCGAACGTCATGGTCTCGCGGTCGACCGGGGCCTCGATGTCGGCGAGTCCTTCGACGCCGATCATGCCGGTGCAGTGGGGGCCGGGGGCCCCGGGGTCGATGAGGCGGCGAACGGCGGAGTGGACGCCGTCGGCGCCGATGAGCACATCGGCGGTGGTGCTGGTGCCGTCCTCGAAGAACGCGGTCACCGATTCGCCGCTCTCGCGGGCGTCGACGAGCCGCTTGCCGTACTCGGTTCGGACACCGAGCGCGGCCGCCCGGTCGTGCAGCGCGCCGTGCAGGTCAGAGCGGTGCACCGCGCGCAGCGGTCCGACGTCGGACAGGCGGGGCAGGTCGAAGCGTTTGTCCCCGACCGCCATCACCTGCCGTGAGATGGGCTGGGAGACGGCGTCCACCGCTTCGGCGGCGTCGACGATCTCCAGGGCGGCGATGCCGTTGGGCGCGAGAGCGAGCGTGCCGCCGGCCGCACCCGAGCGGGTCGGGTACGCCTCGTAGACGGTCGCTTCGATCCCTGCTCGGTGCAGGGCCGCGGCGACGACGGGCCCGGCGATGCCGCCGCCGATTACGGCGGCGGTTCGTACTGTTGTCACTGGTATCTCCTCATGTGGTGTGGTTCCTCACGGGGACCGTCACGGGAGGAGACCCGGTTATCCTCAAGGTTGCCGCCTTCGGGCCGGATCCGTGCTCCCGCATGGTCGCCGGTTCGAGGTTTCGGAGGTCTGGGCGGCGGTGTTGCAGCACCGCCGCCCAGACCGCTGTCATGGTGCGTCCGCTTCGGCGCTCCTTTCGGCCAGGTCGCGGAGGTCTTCGGCGAGCGCGCCGTTCCCGTGGAAGTCCCGCCAGTCGTCCAGACCGGGGAACGAGCCGGTTTCGACTTCTCCCAGCAGTGAACGCACCCATGCGGTCTCGGCCTCGGTCATGGCGAGGTCGTATTCGGTCTCGACTGCGAACAACCTCGGCACGCGCTCGGATGCGGCGATCGCCTCGCGCAGTTCGGCGGTCTCGGCCTCCAGCGCCGCCAGCCGCCGCCGCAGGAGCGCGGCGACCTCGTCGGGCGGCAGCGCCGCCATGACCGAGAGTCCGGCGCGGAAACGCGGGAACTCGCGTTCGGCGACCGAGAGCAGTTCCCTCGTCCAGTCGATCAGTTCCGCTCGGCCCGCCTCGGTGATGCGGTAGGTGGTCCGCTCGGGACGGCGTCCTTCACGGGACGTGCCGGCCTCTTCGAGCAGCCCGTGCTCGACCATGCGATCCACCACCGAGTACAGCGAGCCCCATTTGACCGGCATATCGCGGTCTTTGCCCCAGCCGCGCATGAACTGGGCCATCTCGTAGGGGTGCATCGGCCGGTGTATCAGGACCGCGAGCACCGCCAGTGCCATCAGATTGCCGACCTTGCGCCGCTTCGCCACTGAAATCACCTCGCACTCGTATACTCGAAGGCGAGTATACGCATAAGAGTATCCATATTGTGGGCGGCTACGGGTAGCGCCACATACCGGATGGTCGGTATGATGTTGGCGACCCTCGACCGGACTCGACGATGAGGAGGTCTCCGTGCAGATCATCGGTGCCGTGCTGGAACGCTGCGGCGCTCCCGCACCGTTCGCGACATCCCGACCGGTCACCATAGGACCACTCGAACTCGACCCGCCCGGCCCCGGCGAGATCCTGGTGCGGATCGAGGCCGCGGGAGTGTGCCACTCCGATCTGTCCGTCGTGGACGGCACCCGGGCGCGGCCCGTGCCCATGCTGCTCGGGCACGAGGCCGCGGGGATCGTGGAGGCGGCCGGCGCCGATGCCGGCGTCGCGGTCGGCGGGCGCGTGGTCATGACGTTCCTCCCCCGCTGCGGGCGCTGCGACGCCTGCCGGACCGACGGCCGCCTCCCCTGCTCCGTCGGCGGCGCTGCCAACGCCGCGGGCGTCCTCGTGGGAGGCGGCGTCCGACTGCGCCGCGACGGCGCGGCGGTGCACCATCATCTGGGCGTGAGCGCATTCGCCACCCACGCCGTGGTGTCGGCGGCCTCGGCGGTGCCCGTCGACGGCGACGTGCCGCCCGACATCGCCGCGCTCCTCGGCTGCGCCGTCCTCACCGGCGGCGGGGCGGTGATCAACGCAGGCAGGCCCGGCACCGGGGACACCGTGGCCGTCGTCGGCCTCGGCGGCGTCGGCATGGCCGCACTGCTCGTCGCCCGAGCACTGGGACACAAGGTGATCGGTGTCGACACCGTGCCCGCCAAACTGGAGCTGGCGCGCGAACTCGGTGCGGCGGCGACCCATACTCCGGCCGGGGCCGCCGACGCCGAACTGCGCGCCCCCGTGGTGATCGAGGCCGCCGGTTCGGCCCGTGCCTTCGAGACCGCGTGCGCCATAACCGCGCCGGGCGGCACCACCGTCACCGTCGGGCTGCCCCACCCCGATGCCCGCGCGAGCATCGCGCCGCTGACCCTCACCGCCGAGGCCCGCACCGTCGTCGGCTCCTATCTCGGCTCGGCCGTGCCCGGCCGCGACATCCCACGCTACGTCGAGCTCTGGCGCTCGGGCAGACTGCCGCTGGACCGCCTCGTCTCCGACCGCATCGGCCTCGCCGACCTGCCCGAAGCGCTGGACCGCCTCGCCGCAGGAGCGGCGCTGCGCCAGCTCGTCGTCTTCTGACACAACGAAAGGGACCTGCATATGACAGCTCGCACCGCCATCGTCACCGGCGCCGCCCGCGGCATCGGGGCCGCCACGGCCCGCCGCCTGGCCGCCGACGGCCACGCCGTCGCCGTACTCGACCTGCTGGAAGACCGGGCCGAGGAGACCGCGGAGGCCATCGCGGCCGACGGCGGCCGGACACTCGCGATCGGCGTGGACGTCGCCGACGAGACGGCCGCGACCGCCGCCGTCGATCGCGTCACCGCCGAACTGGGCCCGCCCACGATCCTGGTGAACAACGCGGGCATCCTGCGCGACAACCTGCTGTTCAAGATGTCCGCCTCGGACTGGGACGCCGTGCTCGGCGTGCACCTGCGCGGGGCGTTCCTCATGTCGCGGGCCGTGCAGTCCCACATGGTCGAAGCGAAGTGGGGCCGGATCGTGAACCTGTCCAGCACCTCGGCGCTCGGCAATCGCGGTCAGGCCAACTACGCCGCCGCGAAGGCCGGCATGCAGGGCTTCACCAAGACTCTCGCCTTCGAGCTCGGCAAGTTCGGCGTCACCGCGAACGCCGTGGCCCCCGGGTTCGTCCAGACCGAGATGACCCGGGCCACCGCCGAGCGCATAGGCGTGTCCTTCGAGGACTTCCTGGCGGGAGCGGCCGCCGAGACGCCCGTGGGGCGCGTGGGGCAGCCCGAGGACATCGCCGCCGCGGTGTCGTTCTTCTGCTCCGAGGAGGCCGGGTTCGTCTCCGGGCAGGTGCTGTACGTGGCGGGAGGGCCGAAAGCATGAGCATCGCAGTCGACTCCCCCGCCGCACTCGCCGACGCCCTGGGCTCCCGGGCGGCGAGCGAGTGGCTCGCCGTCGAGCAGGACCGCATCGACGCGTTCGCGGAGGCCACCGGGGACCACCAGTGGATCCACGTCGATCCCGAACGGGCCGCAGCCGGGCCGTTCGGCGGCCCCATCGCGCACGGCTACCTGACACTCTCGCTCCTCCCGGCGCTCACGCAGGGGCTCTTCACGATCGGCGGGCTCGCCATGTCGGTGAACTACGGGCTCGACCGGCTCCGGTTCCTCCAGCCGGTGGCGGCCGGGTCGCGAGTGCGGGCCGTCGTCGAGCTCGCCTCCACAGAAGAGACGGCGCGGGGGGTGCGCGCGGAGTACGACGTCACCGTCGAGATCGAGGGTTCGGAGAAGCCCGCACTCGTGGCCCGGACGATCACCCTGTACGTGCCCGCGTGAAGAACCGGGAAGCGGCCCGG
>JAJYSW010000058.1 GCA_021793335.1 Actinomycetes bacterium | reverse complement strand
GCGTCTTCGCCCGGTGCAGCGAGCGCTTTCGTGCGCCGCTCGGGCCCGGCCCGAAGGGTATGGGCGGGCCCCGCTCTGTGCCGGGCCGGAGCCCCGCTCTGTGCCGGGCCGGAGCCCCGGTCGAGGTTCGTGCTGCCCGCCATGCGGAACGGCGGCTCAGGCCGCCTTCCGGGCCACGGCGGGGCGAGCGGGCCGAGGCCGAACAGCGTAGCGTCTGATGTGGTCACCACGGCAATGATCGGAGAGCGGCGTGGAGAATCTGGACGGACAGGTCGCGTTCATCACCGGCGGCGCTCAAGGCATCGGCCTGTCGATGGCCCGGGCCCTCGTGCACGAAGGGGCGCGCGTCGCCATCGCAGATCTCGACCGCGACGCCCTCGACACCGCATGCGATGAGCTCGAACGCCGGGCCGGAGCGGAAGCGGTCGCCGGGTTCGAACTCGACGTACGGGACCGGGAGGCCTTCGCGAGCACGGCGGACCTGGTCGAATCCAGACTCGGGCCGGTGTCGGTGCTGTGCAATAACGCGGGCGTGCGCTTGCCGGACTCCCTGCCGGAGCTCGGCTATGAGCTGTGGGACACGGTGGTCGGCATCAACCTGGACGGCGTGTACAACGGGGTGCAGACGTTCCTGCCCCGAATGCTCGAACGCGGCGGCGCCGGCCATATCGTGAACACGGCTTCGGCCGCCGGGCTGGCGACCCACCCGAACTCCAGTCTGGTCGGTTCGTCCGGGCTCACCTACCGCGCCTCGAAGAGCGCGGTGATCGCGCTGTCCGAGGCGCTCGGCTTCGACCTCAAGGCAGCGGGACACCCGATCGGTGTGACGGTGCTGTGCCCCGGCCTCGTGGGCACGAACATCAGCTCGAACAGCGCGGTCCGAGGAGGAGCGACCGCCGCCCGGCGGGAGCAGGCGAAGCGCGGGGACGCCATGCTCCACGAAGTCGGCATGGACGCGGACCTCGTGGGCGGGATGGTCGTCGACGCGATCCGGGATGACCGGCTGTACCTCCACACGGACCGGGACATGGCCGCTGCGATCGCCGATCGCTCCCAGGCGCTGCTCGATGCCATGCCGCCGCCCGATCCGGGAGCGGAGACCGGGGACCCGCGCTGACGGGCCGTCCTGGGGCCGCGAGCGCGCCCGAGCCGATCACTCCAGGAGCGAGCGAATCGCGCGAGTGAGCGAGGCCCGGTCCAGGGGCCCGGGTGAAACGGTCAGCGCGTGAAGCAGCGCGCCGTCCAGGAGCGCCGCGACGGGCGCGGCCCGGTCGGCGGGGGCGCTGATCCCGGCCGAGGCCATCGTCCGCGTCAAGGCCGCGAGGAGCCTCGTGTGACCCTCGCGCACTTCGTCGGCGTACGCGAAGGACAGGGCCAGGCGTGCCCGAGTCACCGGCGCCTGCGCGGGCTCGATCATGCGCGCGGCCCCGTCGGCGAGCAGCCGCGCCACCTCCTCGGCGCCGCGCGGTTCGGGATGGGGCCGGCCTTCCGGGCCTGTGTGGAAATGGCCCCAGTCGCGGCGTTCCATCTCGTCGAGGAGGGCACGGACGAGGCTCGCTCGGTCGCGGAAGAGGTTCGCGGTGCTCCCGCTGGGCAGGCCGGCCTCGGCGTCCACGGCCCGGTGCGTCAGACCCTTCAGTCCCCCTTCGGCCAGCACCAGCAATGCGGCGTTCACCAGGTCGTCGCGTCGTCCCATGGGCCACATGGTAACAACAAATGTTGTAAACTCGATTCATGTCGACCATTCACATCGTCGGAGGCGGCATCGCGGGGCTGACGCTCGCGGCGACGCTGCGGCGACCGGACTGGGACATCGTCCTGCACGAACAGGGACGCAGGCCCGAGGAACGCGAAGTGGGCACCGCGTTCGGGCTATGGCCTGCGGCGATGGCCGCCCTGGACCGGATCGGCCTCGGCCGATCCATCCGTGAACAGGGCGTGCACGCCTCGAAGGCGACGATCCGGAGCGCGGACGGCCGCCTCCTGACGAGGCTGCCCGAGCAGGACGTCGTGATGATCGGACGCACGGATCTCCATCGCATGCTCCGCGGGGCGCTCCCGGCGTCGGTGCGGTGGCGGGACGCGCGTGTTCCGGACGGCCGGGCGCTCGCGGGCGACGTCATCGTCGGAGCCGACGGCGTGCACAGCGTCGTGCGCCGTGATCACTGGGGCGACGGGTCCGCAGCACGCCCACGCCGCACGACGGTCCTCCGCGGTGTGATCGACGGCGATCACTCCGGAGGCGAGGTCACCGAATACTGGGGGAACGGCCGACTGTTCGGCATCTCACCGGTGGCGGCACACCGCACCAACTGGTTCACCGCGTTCCCCGAACAGCGTTTCGACGGCGTCGAGGACGGTCTGCGCCACTTGAGGCGCGCCGTCCGGGACTTCCCGGCCCCGGTGCGGGAGACCGTCGCCGCGGCCGAGGCCGAACAGACCCTCGTCAACGGCATCAGCGTCTCCCGGAACCTGCTCTCCTCGGTCCGCGGCCGTGCCGTCCTGATCGGCGATGCGGCTCACGCCATGACCCCGAGCCTGGGGCGGGGCGCCTGCGAATCGATGCTCGACGCCGTCGCGCTCGGAGCCCTCTTGAACCGGCACCGGCCCGCGGAGGCCCTGCGTCGCTATCGTCGGCGGCGGCTCGTCGCCCCGCAGCTCATCAGAGCCGCCTCCAGCATGGTCATGAACGTGTCGCTGGCATCGGGGCGGCGCGCCAGAGTCCGCGACGGCCTCCTTCGGGCGATAGGACGCTCCTGAGCGCCCGGTTCCTCTGCGGGAATCGACCGCCTCAGCGCGAATCGGTATCGGCGAGTGAGGGATACGGGGTGAAACGGCTGCTGTGGTCGTCGACGTCCAGCGGTCGCCCGATGGCGGGGAAGGCCCGTTGCGGGCAGCCGGTGCGATCGCAGACCTTGCACCCGGGGCCGATCGGCGTGAGCTTGGCGGGATTGGCGAGGTCGAGGCCGTCGGCATAGACGAGCCGGTGGGCGTGGTGGAGGTCGCAGCCCAGTCCGATGGCGAAGGTCTTGGCCGGGGTGCCGAAGCCGCCGTGGCGGCGGGCCACGGTGCGCGCCACCCACAGGTAGGCGCGCCCATCGGGCATCTGGGCGAGCTGGGTGCGGATCTCGCCGGGATGGGCGAACGCCTCGTAGACGTTCCACAGCGGGCAGCTGCCGCCGACACGGGAGAAATGGAAGTCGGTGGCGGACTGGCGTTTCGAGATGTTGCCGGCGCGGTCGACGCGGACGAAGAAGAAGGGCACGCCCCGGGCGCCGGGCCGCTGGAGCGTGCTCAGGCGGTGCGCGACGGTCTCGTAGCCGACCCTGAACCGGCCGGCGAGCAGATCGATGTCGTACCGCAGCTCCTCTGCGGCGCGCAGGAACGGCCCGTACGGCAGGATCAGGGCCCCGGCGAAGTAGTTCGCCAGCCCGATCCGGGCCAGGCCGCGCGCCTCGTCCCCCGAGAGGTCGGCGGCGGCGATCTCGGCGTCGATGAGGTCGCCGTATTCGGCCAGCGCCAGGTGCGTGGCGAGCTGGAACGCCCGTTGTCCCGCCGTCAGGTGCGGCGACAGGCCCAGCAGACGCGTCCTGGGGTCGAAGCGGCGTTTCACGCGGTCGCCTTCGTCCGGTTCGAGCTCGGCGACGACGGTATCGTGCCGTTCGCGCAGCAGCGCGGTCAACCCTCCGGCGAGATCGGCCGGGTCCAGGGCCGCCGCGGCGTGCGCCCGCTCGGCGGCCTCGTCGAGCGCGGCCACGTGGTTGCGCCCGGCGTAGAACAGATCGCGGACCTCCTCGTGGGCCGTCGTGGAGGCCCCCGCGTCGAGCTCGGCGCTCATGGCCGCGTTGCGCTCCAAGGCGTGCCGGTACCGGCGGTGCAGGTCCACGATGTACTGGGCCAGTTCCGGCATCGACTCGGCGAGCTCGCGGACCTCGCCCGCCGGGACGCGTTCGGTGTGCGCGGTGTCGGCGAGCGCGTCTCCCACTTGGGCGGCGAGGCGGTCGCTCTCCGAGGCGGAGAACCGCTGCACGTCGACGTCGTAGACCTCGACCAGGCGCAGCAGCACCGGCCCGGTGATGGGCCGCTGATTCGACTCCATCTGGTTCACATAGCTCGTCGAGATCCCCAGCGCCGAGGCCAGGGCGGCCTGCGTCAGGCCCTGCTCTTCGCGGAACCGGCGCAGCCGCAGGCCGACCTTGGCCTTCTTCAACGCCATGACCACGTCCTTTCACAAATTTCACAGAAGTGCCGGAAAATTTCCACAAGAAACCACATTTACAGGTGCTTCAAAGATCCTCCGACATGTGCATACTGTGAAACATACCCCTCACAGAGGAAGGGAGCGTGCCTCCGTGGCAAGCGCGCAGACCGGGCCGACGATCGCCGATGTGGTCTTTCCCGAGCAGTTGAACCACCGGGGCACGCTGTTCGGCGGGGCGGCCATCGCGCTGATGGACCGGGCCGCGTTCGTCGCCGCGAGCAGGGAGGCCCGCACCGACGTGGTGTGCGCCGGCGCCGACGGCATCGAATTCTCGCGACCGATCGCACCCGGCGATCTGGTCGAGGCCACGGCCGCCGTCGAGCGGCGCGGCCGGCGCTCCATGACCGTCTCGGTCGTGGTGATCGCCGAGGCGCTGCGCACCGGCGAGCGCCGCGAGGCCGTGCGCGGGCGCTTCCACATGGTCGCCACCGAACCCCCCGAAGCCTGGAGTACCGGAACACCGCAGGGAGAACCCGAATGATCGCACATCGTGTCCGCACGCACTCCTCCCGCGAGGGACTGCCTCGCGAGGGGCAGCTGGCCTGGAAGATCGCCCAGGTCGCGGCCGACCCGGTCCCGGTCGTGCGGGAGGTCGCCGAGATGATCGGCAACCGGGTCGTCGACAACGCGGCCGTCGCCGTGGCCGCGCTCGCCAGAGCGCCCGTGGCGAACGCCCGCGCGCAGGCGCTCGCCCATCCGTACACGCCCGGTTCCGCCGTGTTCGGCGAGGGCCCGCGAGTGCGCGTCTCCCCGGAGTGGGCCGCTTGGGCCAACGGCGTCGCGGTGCGCGAACTCGACTTCCACGACACCTTCCTGGCCGCCGACTACTCGCACCCGGGGGACAACATCCCGTCCATCCTCGCGGTCGCCCAGCATCGCGGCCTCGACGGCCGGGCACTGGTCCGCGGCATCGCCACCGGTTACGAGATCCAGGTGGACCTCGTGCGTGGAATCTGCCTGCACGAGCACCGGATCGACCACATCGCGCACTTGGGCCCCTCGGCGGCGGCCGGGATCGGCACACTGCTGGATCTGGCCCCCGAGGTGATCTACCAGGCGGTCGGTCAGGCCCTGCACACCACGACGGCCACCAGGCAGTCGCGCAAGGGCGAGATCTCCTCGTGGAAGGCGTACGCTCCCGCGTTCGCAGGGAAGGCCGCGGTCGAGGCCGTGGACCGGGCGATGCGCGGTGAGGGCGCGCCCTCGCCGATCTGGGAGGGCGAGGACGGCGTCATCGCACGTCTCCTCGGCGGCCCCGAGGCCCGCTACGAGGTGCCGCTGCCGGAGTCGGGCGAGGCCAAACGGGCGATCCTCGACACCTACACCAAGGAGCACTCCGCCGAGTACCAGAGCCAGGCCCTCATCGACCTGGCCCGACGCATGGCCCCCGAGATCGGCGACCTCTCGCGGGTCGACTCGATCCTCATCCACACCAGCCACCACACGCACAACGTGATCGGCACCGGGGCGAACGACCCGCAGAAGACCGATCCCGACGCCAGCCGCGAGACCCTCGACCACTCGATCATGTACATCTTCGCGGTCGCCCTGGAGGACCGGGATTGGCACCACGAGCGCTCCTACACGAGCGAACGGGCGCACCGGCCCTCGACGGTGTCGCTGTGGCACAAGATCCGGACCACCGAGGACCCGGAGTGGACGCGCCGCTACCACGACCCGGACCCCGATGAGCGGGCCTTCGGCGGCCGCGTGGAGGTCAGGCTCGATGACGGGACCGTGATCGTCGACGAGATCGCCGTGGCCGACGCCCACCCCAGGGGCGCTCGTCCCTTCGGGCGCGCGGAGTACATCGCGAAGTTCCGCGCCCTCGCTGAGGGCGTGATCGAAACCGCCGAACAGGACCGGTTCCTCGAACTGGCCTGCCGTATAGAGACGCTCGACGCGGAAGAGGTCCGGATGTTGAACCTCGCCGCCCCGGCCGGGGCGCTCACCGGGGCGACCGGGGAAGGACTCTTCCGATGACAGGGCGAATCACACCTGCGCAGAAACGCCGCCGTCTGCGCGAGGGGCTGGCCTCCGGCCGTCTGCAGCGCCTGCCCGGAGCGTTCTCGCCGTTGGCGGCCCGCGCCGTGGCCGACCACGGTTTCGACGGCGTCTACGTCTCCGGCGCGGCGCTCGCGGCCGACCTGGCGCTGCCCGACATCGGTCTGACCACGCTGACCGAGGTCGCCGGCCGAGGCGGCCAGATCGCCCGCGCCACCGATCTGCCCACACTCATCGACGCCGACACCGGTTTCGGCGAGGTGTCCAACGTGGCCAGATCGATCGGCGCGTTCGAGGACGCCGGGCTCGCCGGCTGCCATCTCGAAGACCAGGTGAACCCGAAGCGCTGCGGGCACCTCGACGGCAAGGCCGTCGTGCCCGCGGCGGAGATGGCCCGCCGCGTCGCGGCCGCGGTGAGGGCCCGCACCGACCCGGATTTCATCGTCTGCGCCCGCACCGACGCCCGTGCCGTCGAAGGGCTGGACGCCGCGATCGACCGTGCGAAAACCTATGTGGACGCAGGGGCGGACATGGTCTTCCCCGAGGCCCTGCGCACCGAAGCCGAGTTCGCGGCCTTCCGCGAGGCCCTCGACGTCCCGCTGCTGGCCAACATGACCGAGTTCGGGACGTCCCCGAACCTGTCGGCCCGTCGGCTCGAAGACCTCGGTTACAACCTCGTCATCTGGCCCGTCTCCAGTCTGCGCGCGGCGATGGGCGCGGTCGACGAGCTGCTGTCGACCCTGAGGGACGAAGGGACGCAGGCGGCCCTGGTCGCCCGCATGCAGACCCGTGCACGGCTCTACGACCTGGTCGACTACGCCTCCTACGCCGCGTTCGATCAGGAGCTGTTCGATTTCGACATCCCCGGGAGGGAAGCATGAACGCCGACATCCACAAGGGCCTGGCCGGCGTCGTGGCCGACACGACCGCGATCAGCGAGGTCGTCCCCGAGACGAACTCGCTGACCTATCGCGGCTACCCGGTCGGCCAGCTGGCCGCATCCCGTTCCTTCGAGGAGGTCGCCCACCTCATCTGGTACGGCGAACTGCCCGACGCCGAGACGCTCGTCCGGTTCACCGAACGCGAACGCGCACAACGGGAAGTGACTCGCTCGACGATCGCCCTCCTCGACCGCGCCCCCGATAACTGCCACCCGATGGACGTGCTGCGCACCGCGATCAGCTCCCTGGGGGCCGAGGACCCCGCCGAGGACGACAACGGCCGGGAGGCCAACCGCGCCAAGGCCGAATCCATGTTCGCCAAACTCCCGACCGTGATCGCACACGTCCACCGCCGCCGCAAGGGCCTCGACCGGATACCGCCGGACCCGGCCCTGAGCCACGCCGAGAACTTCTTCCACATGTGCTTCGGTCGGGTCCCGGCCCCGGAGGTGCTGCGCTCCTTCGAGATCTCGATGATCCTCTATGCCGAGCACAGCTTCAACGCCTCCACGTTCACCGCCAGGGTCGTCGCCTCCACGCTCTCCGACATCTACTCGGCCGTCACCGCTGCGATCGGCGCGCTCAAGGGCCCCCTCCACGGCGGCGCGAACGAGGCGGTCATGCGCATGATGCTCGACATCGAAGACCCTTCGCGCGCCCGCGAATGGATTCGCGAGCGCTTGGCGGCAGGGGAGCGGATCATGGGCTTCGGGCACCGCGTCTACCGCGGCGGCGACTCGCGCGTGCCGACCATGAGGGCCGCGCTCGCGGAGACGGCCGCGCTCACCGGCGGCGAGCAGTGGGTGCGGATGTACGACGAGGTCGAGGCCGCGATGCAGGATTTCAAGGGCCTCAAACCCAATCTCGACTTCCCGGCCGGTCCCGCCTACCACCTCATGGGTTTCGACATCCCGATGTTCACGCCGCTGTTCGTCGCCTCCCGCATCACCGGTTGGACCGCGCACATCGTCGAGCAGCTCGATGCGAACTCGCTCATCAGGCCGCTCAGCGCCTATACCGGCCCGGGCGAGCGCCCGGTGCCCGCGCCGCTGTGAAACGGCCCCGCACCGTGAACCGGTGAGGAGCCGCGCCGCCGCGTCGCACTCGTACGCTCCGGCCGGGCCGCTCGGCCCGGCCGGTCTCGTGTGGGCGAGGCCGTCGCATCATTTCGGCGCGATGCTCTTGAAACCCCGCAGACGCAGGCTGTTGCCGACGACGAAGACGCTGGAGAAGGCCATCGCCGCGCCCGCGAGCATGGGGTTGAGCATCCCGAGCGCCGCGATCGGGATCGCGGCGACGTTATAGGCGAACGCCCAGAACAGGTTCGTTTTGATCGTGCCGAGTGTCTTGCGCGAGAGGCGGATCGCGTCCACGGCGCTGCGCAGGTCCCCGCGCACGAGGGTCAGGTCCGAAGCCTCGATCGCGACGTCGGAGCCGGTGCCCATCGCCAGGCCCAGATCGGCCCGGGCGAGGGCCGGGGCGTCGTTGACGCCGTCGCCGACCATCGCGACGGTCTTCCCCTCCCGCTGTAGGCGGGAGATGACGTCGACCTTGCCTTCGGGCAGGACCTCGGCGATGACCTCCTCGATGCCGACCTCGGCGGCGATCCGCCGAGCCACGGCCTCGTTGTCGCCGGTCAGCAGCACCGGGGCGAGCCCGATGGCCTTGAGCTGCGCGACCGCTTCGGCACTGGTCGGCTTGAGGGTGTCGGCGATGACCAGGACGCCCCGCGCCCGCCCGTCCCAGCCGACGGCGACGACGGTCTTGCCTTCGGCCTCGGCGCGTTCCTTGGCGGAGGCGAGCTCCTCGCCGAGCGGCAGCGACCGTTCGGCCAGCAGCGATTCGCGGCCCACCAGGACCGGACGCCCGTCGACGACGCCCTGCACGCCCCTGCCTTCGATGTTCACGAAGTCCTCGGGGACCGGCAGCTCGCCGATCTCCTCGGCCGCGCCTCTGGCGACCGCCCGTGCGATCGGGTGCTCGGAGGCGTGCTCCACGGCGCCGGCCAGTCGCAGCAGCTCGACCCGGTCCTGGCCGGGCTCGGCGATCACGTCGACGAGGGTCATCTCACCGGTGGTGACGGTGCCGGTCTTGTCCAGCACCACGGTGTCGACCCTGCGCGTGGACTCCAGCACCTCCGGGCCCTTGATCAGCACACCCATCTGCGCGCCGCGGCCGGTGCCGACCAGCAGCGCCGTCGGGGTCGCCAGACCCAGGGCGCACGGGCAGGCGATGACCAGGACCGCGACCGCGGCGGTGAACGCGGCGGCGACCGGGAATCCGGCCCACAGCCACACGCCGAGCGCGGCGACGGCGATCATGATCACGATCGGCACGAACACACTCGAGATCCTGTCGGCCAGGCGCTGGACCTCGGCCTTGCCGGACTGGGCTTCCTCGACGAGCCTGGCCATCTGCGCCAGCTGCGTGTCCGAGCCGACCCGGGTCGCGCGGACCACCAGGCGCCCGCCGGCGTTCACGGTCGCACCGGTGACGGCGTCGCCCTCGCCGACCTCCACCGGCACGGATTCGCCGGTGAGCATGGAGGCGTCCACGGCGGAAGTGCCCGAGACCACGCGGCCGTCGGTGGCGATCTTCTCGCCGGGACGGACCACGAACTCATCGCCCACTCGCAGCTTCTCGGCGGGGATCTTCACCTCGGTGCCGCCACGCAGCACCGAGACCTCTTTGACGCCCAGTTCGAGCAGGGCGCGCAGCGCCGCCCCGGCCCTTCGCTTGGACCGTTTCTCGAAGTAGCGTCCCGCGAGGAGGAACATCGTCACTCCCGCGCCCACTTCGAGATAGATGTTCGCCGCTCCGTCGGAGGGCGCGATCGTGAATTCGAAGGGGTGTGTCATGCCCGGTGTCCCGGCGGTTCCGAAGAACAGCGCGTACAGCGACCACAGCAGCGCCGCGGACGTGCCCATCGAGATGAGCGTGTCCATCGTCGCGGTCCCGTGCTTGAGGTTCGTCCACGCGGCCTTGTGGAACGGCCACGCCCCCCACACGATGACGGGGGCGGCCAGGGTGAGCGAGGCCCACTGCCAGTAAGTGAACTGCAATGGCGGGATCATCGCCATCGCGATGACCGGGACGCTCAGGACGGTCGCCCCGATCAGCCGCTGCCGCAGCGGCGTCAGTTCCGGGTCCGTCGCGTCCGCAGCGGCGGCGTCCGAGGAGGGCGGGCCCTCCTCGCTCTCGGGCTCGGGCAGCGCCGCCGTGTACCCGGTCTTCTCCACCTCGGCGATCAGCAGCGCGGGATCGTAACCGTCCGGGACGGTGACGCTGGCCTTCTCCGTCGCGTAGTTCACCGTCGCCGCGACATCGCTGAGCCGGTTCAGCTTCTTCTCGATCCGCATCGCGCAGGAGGCGCAGGTCATCCCGCCGATCTCCAGCTCGATGCCGATCGTCCCCTTCGGGGCCGCTGGAATGCTCATCTGCTTCCCTCCTTCGGGCCGCCGACGTTTCGGCCTCGTGCCGGGAGGAGCACGCGTCGTGCGCCCGTCCTCATGCCGACCTCACCGCCGAGTAGCCCGATGCTTCCACCGCCGCCAGGACCCGTGCATCATCGATCTCGCCGAGGCCCGTCACGAGGAGCTTGCCGGTCTGTGCGCTGACCTGGACGTCTTCGACTCCGGGGAGTGCGCCGACCTCCTCGCGGACCGACATCTCGCAGTGTCCGCACGTCATGCCCGTCACCTGGTACTCGTTCGTCGCCATCGCACATGCTCCTCTCCGTGAATCATACCCCCGTGGGGTATCAATATGGGGAACGCTATACCCGCACGGGGTATTCGACAAGGGGTGAGGGTTGTGATGGCCGCCTCGGGTCGGGCCTTGATGTGAATGCGACCGCCGGGCGACCCGGTGCTGCGCGCCGATTGCGCGAAACCGGCCGGTTCGGGCCCGGCTGGGAATATCATCATGGTCGCAGGGGCCGAACCGGCTTGTCGAGATACCCCCTGCGGGTATATGGTCCGGCCGGCGGACGACGGCGCGGAAGGAGGCTCCAGTGAGCGATCCCCACACCCACGGCGACCACGTGAGGCACCACGAGCACCACCGGGGCGGCGCTGCGGCACACGGCGAGCACGCGGGCCACGGCGGGCATGGCGGGCATGGTGAGCATGCCGGGCATGACCCGGAGATGTTCCGCCGCAAGTTCTGGCTCAGCCTCATCCTGACGATCCCGCTGACCGCGACCAGCTCCATGGTCATGGACTGGTTCGGCTACACGCTGGACTTCCCCGGCATCGAACTCGTCGGGCCCGTCCTCGGCACGGCGGTGTTCTTCTACGGCGGATGGCCGTTCCTCACCGGCGGCGTCCACGAGGTCCGGAGCCGAGCCCCGGGCATGATGCTCCTGATCGCCACCGCCATCACAGTCGCCTACATCGCCTCCCTGGTGAGCAGTCTCGGCCTGTTCGACCTCGAATTCTGGTGGGAACTGGGCGCACTGGTGACCATCATGCTGCTGGGCCACTGGCAGGAGATGAAGGCCATCGGGCAGGCCCAGGGCGCGCTCGCCGCGCTGGCCGAGCTGCTGCCCGACGAAGCCGAGCGCATCCGCGACGACGGCTCGACCGAGGCCGTCCCCGTCACCGACCTCGCCGTCGGCGACACGGTGCTCGTCCGCTCCGGCTCCCGCGTCCCGGCCGACGGCGAGGTCACTCAAGGCGAGGCCGAAATGGACGAGTCCATGATCACCGGCGAGTCCAGGCCCGTCGTGAGGGGACCGGGCGAGCGGGTCGTGGCCGGGACCGTCGCCACCGATTCGGCGATCCGGGTCCGCGTCGACGCGGTCGGCGACGACACCGCGCTGGCCGGCATCCAACGCCTGGTCTCCCAGGCCCAGTCATCGAAAGGGCGCGGTCAGGTCCTGGCCGACCGATTCGCGGCCCTGCTGTTCTATATCGCCATGGGCGCAGGCGCGATCACCTTCGTCGTCTGGTCGCTCATCGGCGACGTCACCTCCGGTGTGGTCAGGACCGTCACGGTCCTGGTCATCGCCTGCCCCCACGCACTCGGCCTGGCCATTCCGCTGGTCGTCGCGATCACCACGGCCGTGTCGGCCAAGTCCGGCGTCCTGGTCAAGGACCGGCTCGCGATCGAGCGGATGCGCACCGTCGACGCCGTCCTGTTCGACAAGACCGGCACACTGACCCGAGGCGAGCACACCGTCGCGGGGCTGGCGGGGGCCGACGGAGTCGATGCCGAGGAGGTGCTGCGTCTGGCCGCGGCGGTCGAATCCGACTCCGAGCATCCCCTGGCCCGCGCGATCGTCGCCCACCGCGGCCGCCTGCACGGCGAAGCCCCGCGCGCCTCCGACTTTCGCTCCCGCACCGGCAAAGGCGTCGAGGCCACCGTCGAGGGCCGCAGGTACGCGGTGGGCGGCCCGGCGCTGCTGCGCGAACTGGGCCTCGCCTCGCCGAGCGAATTGGACGAGTCGATCGACGCCTGGTCGAGCCGCGGCGCGACGGTCCTGCACCTCATCGCCATCGGCGAGGAGGTCCGGGTGCTCGGCGCGATCGCGCTCGAAGACGAGGTCCGGCCCGAGGCCAAGAGGGCCATCGAGGATCTGCGAGCACAAGGGGTCGAGAAGATCGCGATGATCACCGGCGACGCCAGGGCCGTCGCCGAGGCCGTGGCCGCCGACCTCGGTTTCATCGAGGGCCGCGACGAGGTCTTCGCCGAGGTCCTGCCCGCCGACAAGGACCAGGCCGTCGCCGATTTGCAGGCGCGGGGTCTGCGCGTGGCGATGGTCGGCGACGGCGTCAACGATGCTCCGGCGCTGGCTCGGGCCGATGTCGGCATCGCGATCGGGGCCGGCACGGACGTGGCGATCGAGTCGGCCGGGGTCGTCCTGGCCTCCTCCGATCCCCGCGGCGTCGGCGGTGTCCGACGCCTGTCGAAGGCCGGCTACCGCAAGATGATCGAGAACCTCGGCTGGGCCGCCGGTTATAACATCGTCGCGATTCCGCTCGCGGCGGGCGTCCTGGCCTGGGCCGGGTTCACGCTCAGCCCCGCCGTCGGCGCGGTGCTGATGTCGGCCTCCACGATCGTGGTCGCCCTCAACGCTCAGCTGCTGCGCCGCGTCGAGCTCACACCGGAGTCATAGCCGCTGCGGCTCAGGAGGCCGTTGACGGTGCGGTCCGAGGCGGTGATGTCCTGAGCAAGGCCGCCACGGCGGTTCGTGCATGGCGAGCCGGGGCCGGGTCGCCGGTGATGCCGGCGGTGACAATGGCGCCTTCGGCGAGGAGGAAGACCGCCTCCGCGGCCGGCACATCGGCGGCCCTGGCCCATGCGGTGATCTGATCGTGGAACGCCTGCTTATGCGTTTCGACTTCGGTCAGCACGGCCTTCGATGTCGAACCGAGCTCGCCATAGGCGTTGATCCAGGCGCATCCGCGGAATCCAGGCGCAACGAACCAGTCGGCCAGCCAGTCGAAGACCGCCAGGAGCCGTTCGGCCGGGTCGGTGACCGGTTCGACGTAAGCGGCCAGACTCGCCCGCCATCGCCGGTCGCGACGGTTGAGCATCGCCACGGCCAGATCCTCTTTCGCGGCGAAGAGCCGGTAGATCCGCTTCAACGGCAGGCCGGAGGCTGAGCGGATCTCGTTCATGCCGACCGCTTGGACGCCGCGTTCGTAGAAGAGCCGTTCGGCCGTATCGAGCAGGATCTCGCGGTCTCGGCGGGTCTGTTCGGCGGTGATCGGGGCCGGCATCCGGAGCTCCTTGACGTTGAGAATGTGCATTCTCTACACTAGCCTCCATCGATGGAGAATGATCGTTCTCAACCTGAGGAGACCGTATGTCCGAAGACCGACCGCCCTACCCGCCGTTCACTCTCGACACCGCGCTTCAGAAGGTCCAGGCCGCCGAAGACGCGTGGAACACCCGCGATCCACAGCGCGTGGCGCTGGCCTACACCGCGGACTCGCAGTGGCGGAACCGGGACACCTTCGTCACCGGTCGCGAGGCGATCATCGAGTTCCTGAGCCGGAAGTGGCAGCGCGAACTGGGCTATGCGCTGCGCAAGAGCCTGTGGGGGTTCCGCGAGAACCGGATCGCCGTTCGCTTCCAGTACGAGTGGCACGACACCGGGGGACAGTGGTGGCGCAGCTACGGCAACGAACTATGGGAATTCGACGACCACGGCCTCATGCGACGCCGCGAGGCGAGCATCAATGACGTCGCGATCACCGAAGCCGACAAGCGTATCCACGGGCCCCGGCCCAAGGCCGAGCACGGCATGGACATCCCGCTCCATTGACCTCCTCTCTCTTCTTCAAGAGGGAGATTCCCGGCTGCGGATGGATTCCTGCTTCCATCGTCCACTGCCCGGTTTCCCGAGGCCGACACGGACTCCACAGGGCGTTCACGTGTCCGCAAGTCCCTCGGAATCCGGGACCTCCACCAGAACTGCCACCGCCCCACGGCGTGACCGGAGGCCGACCGCCGACCGCTCGCCTAAGCACACGTATCACCGACGTCCGGACCTCCTGCGCATAACGCCCGAGAGTGCGACCGAAAAGCGCCCATGCCGCGATCCCACCGGATCGCGGCATGGGCGC
>JAJYSW010000351.1 GCA_021793335.1 Actinomycetes bacterium | reverse complement strand
GCCGATCGGCGGACGGGAAGGGCCCTCATGGGACTCCATACCGAACGGGGTAGGGCAATGAGCAACGATCTGCCGGACCGATTGCGGGCCGCCGCCGACGGCTTCGAGCCCGACGCCGAGCGCATGTGGGCCCGCGTCGCCTCCGCCATGGACGAACCCGACGCGGTCGGGGCCGAACCGATGCGCCGACGCTTCCGCATCCCGCACCTGGCACTCGCCACCGGGGCCGTCGTGATGCTCATCGGTGCGATCGTGTTCGGCGGCTACGGCCTGCGGCCGCCGGTCGAACAGGCCCCGGCCGGACCGCCGGAGACCTCCCCCGTCGAACCCACCGAGAGCCCTTCCGAAGAAGAGCCGTCGAAGGAGCCCTCCGAGGAGCCGTCCGATGAGGCTTCGAGCGATCCCGATGAGGGGCGGACGCAGGAGGCCGGCGGGTCGACCGAGCCGGCCGATCGACCCGAATCGTTCGACGAGGCCGACTACCTCACGGCCGAGGCGAAGATCAACGGCAACTACAACGACTACTGGTCGCAGAGCGAGGTGACGTTCCGGACCGAGGAGACGATCACCGAGATGACCGTGGAACTCCACGTCGTCACCCGCGAGGACATCGAGGTCACCGGCTCGTGGACGACCGCTGCGCACCGCTTCGGCGAGGCGGAGGTCTTCGAGCGGGACGGATACCTGGTCTTCCGGTGGACGCTCCTGGACGACCAGACCGTGCCCCCGGGCGAACAGACCCTCGCGGGCCAGTACAACCACGGCGACGGCGCCCGCGAGACCGACGGGGACTATTTCGTGATCGAGGCGGTCTCCGCATCGGGCGGGGGCACCGTCGTCGGCGATATCGCCCCGCCGTCCTGAGCGCCTACACCGATACGAGCTCGAACAGGGTCGCGTAGCGCGTGCCGAACCGTTCTCCGCCCATGGCCGCGGAGCCGGTGAGGAAATCGCGGGCGTAGACCTCGGGGTCGGCGTCGCCGAGCGCCGCGATATAAGTGCGGTGCTCGACGAGCGAAGCGATCGCGGTCTCCATCGTCGCGGTGGTGTCGACCGCGTGCGTCGCCTCCGGCGAGGCGGCCAGGGCGACCCACCGCACGCCAGGCCACGGCTCCAGCCCCTGTTCCAGCAGCTCGGGGAAGATCCAGCGGTTGCCCGCGTCGGCGGCGGCGTCCAGCACCGATTCGCCGACGGCGCGGTGATCGGCGCTGTTCCATCCCCCGCGCTGGAAGTATTCGCGGCGGTTGAGCGTGATGATCAGCTCGGGGCGGTGGCGTCGGATGGCGGCGGCCAGATCGCGGCGCAACGGGACACCGGCCTCGACGACGCCGTCGCGGTGGTCGAGGAACTCGACCTGCTCGACGCCGACGACCGCGGCACTGGCGCGCTGCTCGGCCTCGCGCAGCGGCGCGCATTCCTCCGGCGGGATCGTGTCGATGCCGGCCTCGCCTCGGGTGACCATGAGGTAGGCGACCTCGCGGCCGGCGGCGGTCCAGGCCGCGACGGCCGCGGCGGCGCCGTATTCCATGTCGTCGGGGTGGGCCACGATGGCCAGCGCGCGCGTCCAGTCGGTAGGCATCTCTCGCAATTCACCCATGAGACCAGTATGCCCCGGAACCGTGATCCACGGCACGCCTCCCTTGTGTTGAGGCGAGGCGATAGGAGGATGGTGGGCGTTAGAGCGATTCCGAGCAGACGGGTTGAATGATGTCACCGACGACCGTACCCACCGTCACCCTTCAGCATCGCGCGGCGATGCCGCGTCTCGGCCTGGGCACCTGGCCGATGGACGACGCAGAGGCCGAACGTGTGATCGCCGAGGCGATCGCGCTCGGCTACCGCCTCGTCGACACCGCCGAGAACTACGGCAACGAACGCGGCGTCGGCCGCGGACTCGCAGCCTCCGGCGTGGCCCGTGAGGAGCTGTTCGTCACCACCAAGTTCAATAAGCGCTGGCACGGCGTAGCACTGGCCGCCGAGGCGTTCGAGCGCAGCGCCGACCGTCTGGGGCTGGACTATGTCGACCTGCTCCTCATCCACTGGCCGAATCCGGACCAGGACCAGTACGTCGACGCCTGGCGAGGTCTGGCGCGGCTGCTCGAACAGGGCCGCGTGAAGGCCATCGGCACTTCGAACTTCAAACCGGCGCACTTGGAGCGGATCATCGCCGAGACCGGCGTGGTCCCGGATGTCAACCAGATCCAGCTCAATCCCGGCGTGATCCGCGAGGAGGCCCGCACCTTCCACGCCGAGCACGGGATCATCACTCAGTCGTGGTCGCCGATCGGCGGCGAGGGCGTCCATGTCCTCCAAAAGGGCGTGATCGTCGATCTGGCCGAGCGGTACGGGAGGACACCGGCGCAGATAGTGCTGCGCTGGCACATGGAGCTGGGTTTGACCGCGGTCCCGAAGTCCAGTGACCCCGAGCGTCTGGCGGAGAACCTCGACATCTTCGATTTCTCGCTCACCAGTGAGGACGTGGCCGCGATCTCGGGCCTGGACGAGGGCGAGTCCGCGGCCGCGGACTCGGATTCCTTCGGTCACTGAGCCCGGGCCGTGTGCGGTCCGGGACGGTCTGCGCTCCGGCGGCACCGCCGCCGGAGCGCGTCCCGGCCGCGCGCCCACGGCGCGGCGTGCCGCCGTCTCGCACGCCATGAGATGCCACGGCCGCGGTACGAGGCCCGGCACCGGAGCAA
>JAJYSW010000350.1 GCA_021793335.1 Actinomycetes bacterium | reverse complement strand
CATCGCCCCGCCCGCAGTGGAGGTCCGCGGCCTCACCCGCGTCTTCGGCGGCGGCAGGGGCAGGCCCGCTCACACCGCGCTCGACTCCTTCGACCTCACCGTCGACCCCGGTGAAGTGCACGGCCTCCTCGGCCCCAACGGCGCGGGCAAGACCACCCTGTGCAAAATCCTCGCCACCGTCCTGCTGCCCACCTCTGGAAGCGCCGGCGTCCAAGGGCTGGACGTCGTCGCCGACGCCGGACGGGTCCGCTCGGTCATCGGCATCGTCTTCGGCGGCGAACGCGGCCTCTACACCCGCATGACCGCGGCCCAGAACCTCCGATTCTGGGCCGCCCTCTACGGCCTCGGCCGCCGCGAGGGGCGAGCCCGCGCCGCCGAACTGCTGGAACGGGTCGGCCTGGCAGCACGGGCCGATGACCGCGTCGAGACCTTCTCACGCGGCATGAAGCAGCGGCTCCACCTGGCACGCGGCCTCATCGGCGACCCGAGAGTGGTCATCCTCGACGAGCCCACGGTCGGCATGGACCCCGTCGCGGCCCACGAATTCCGCGAACTGGTCGAACAACTGCGCTTCGAAGGCCGGACCCTGCTGCTCACCACCCACGACATGGCCGAAGCCGAAGCGCTGTGCGACCGCGTCTCGTTCATCGACGCGGGGAAGCTCCTGCGCTGCGAAGAGCCGCGCGTGCTCGCAGAACTGCTGTCGCGCCACGAGCGCGTCCGCGCCTCGAACGTGGCCCGGGCTCTGGTCGAGCGCGTCGCCGCACTGCCCGGCGTCGCGGCGGTCAAGCAGAGCGGTGCCTCGGACCTGCTGGTCGAGACGGACCGCGACGGCGCCGCGCACACGGTGCTGCGCACGCTCGTCGAGGCCGGCGTCACCGACGTCTCGACCGCGCCCCCGACACTCGAAGAGGTCTACCTCCACCTGATCGGCGAGCGCGGCCTGGCGGTGCGGCCATGACGGCGGCGCTCACGGCGGCCGGGGCGGCCGCGCGGTTCCAGGCGGCCCAGTTCCGGCGCGACCCGGGATCACTGCTGACCCTGGTGACCGCACCGTTCCTGGCCGTCATCCTGCTCTCCGTCACCGAGCACAGCGGACGCGGCGACCTCGCCTCGCACGCGCTGCTCGCCCCGGCGGTCATGACCGCGCTCGGCATGGCCATCGGCGAAGGCGGCGAGACGATGTTCCGCGACCGCGCGGCCGGAGTCCTCGAAGCGCTCATCACCACGCCCGCGCCGCTGCCGGTCGTGCTGCTCGGCAGGATGGCCGCCATCACCCTCGTCAGCCTGCTCGGGATCGTCGAGTGCTGGCTGGTCGGTGCGCTCGGATTCGGTGTGTTCGTCACCGTCGGGCATCCCGCGGTGTTCGCCGCGGCGCTGCTGGCGACCGCGATCGGCATCGCCGCCACCGGGGTGCTGATGGCCTCGATCTTCGTGGCGGGCCGCAACGTCCGCAGTTTCCAGAACTCGCTGTCGTTCCCGCTCTATCTGCTCGGTGGTGTCATGGTGCCGGCGGCGATGCTGCCGTTCGGGTTCGACGTGCTCGCGCGGGGGTTCTTCCTGTCATGGTCCACCGATCTGCTGCGCGACAGCCTCGCGCCCGCGCCGCTCGCGGACGTCGCCTGGCGTCTCGGCGCGATCCTCGCGCTGAGCGCGGCCACGTTCGCCCTCGGCATGTGGATCATGCACCGGCTGGTGCGCCGGATTCGACACGATGGGACGGTGAGCTTCGCATGAACACCGCAGCGGTGCTCAGGCAGACGATGTGGTCGGGTTGGACGGATCTGCGGATGGTCTACACGCCCACCACGTGGGCGTTCGGCTGGATGCTCCGGGTGCTGTGCCAAGTGGTCTTCTATTCGATGCTCGGCACGCTCCTGGACGACCCGGAGCGCACCCGCTACCTCCTGGTCGGGGCGGCGGTGTTCATCGCCGTCACCGAGACGATGATGGTCTCCGCCTCCACGACCTGGGAGCGTTTGAGCGGGACGCTGTCGCTGCTCGCGGCGGCTCCGGCGGGCATGGTGCCCGTGCTCGCGGCACGCAGCTGGTTCTGGGCGGCCTCGGGGACGGTGTCCTCTTCGATCGCGCTGCTGGCGTTGGCGCCGCTGTTCGGTCTGCGGATCGGCTTCGGGACGGCGCTGGCGTTGGTCCCGTTGATCTTCGCGACGGCGCTGACCACCTATGTGCTCGGGCTGTGCTGCGGCAGTCTCGCGCTGCGGTTCCACGGGATGCGCAACATCTTCTCGAACGTCACCGTGATGACCATGACGGCGCTCTGTGGAGTTGCGGTACCGACCTCGTTCTGGCCCAAGGGTCTCCAGTGGTTCGCCGAGATCTTCCCGGCGAAGCACGGACTGGAGGCGGTCCGGCTGCTCCTGGCAGGGGGCGACGCCGCCTCGGTGCTGGTGAAGGTGGCGGCGGCGTTCCTGGCGGCCGCGGTCTGGGCGGTGCCGACGACGCTGTCACTGTGGTGGTTCGAGGCCAACGCCCGCCGCACCGGCTCGATCGACTTCGGTGATTGACGCCCGTTCGCGGGCGTCCGGTCAGTCTTCGTCGTGAGGTGATCTCAGGGTCGGTGTCGACGCCCATGGCAGATCGGTCGTCACGGTCGTATTGACCTGTCGCTAAATGGTGTCTGATGCGTGTTTCGTGTAGCGGGCCTGGAAGTAGCCGATGACCCTGGCCGGGAGTTC
>JAJYSW010000349.1 GCA_021793335.1 Actinomycetes bacterium | reverse complement strand
CCGGGCGCGGTGACCTGGCGCCCGGGCCAGGGGCGATCGAGCCGGCCGACGTGCTGGCCGAGCCCGAGCCGCTCGAGGCGGCGTTCGCCGCCGCCTTCGACTGAGCCGGGCGCTGCCGGGCCAGGTGGCGTGGACCCGCTCGTGGCGCCGACGACGACCCCGACGCCAACTTCAAGGCCGATGTCGCGCTCTTCACGCACGTGGACCCGATGGCCACGATCGGCAATCTGTCCACCGCCGTCGACGTGCCCGAGGGTGCCACCGCCCGCTACGTGCTGGCCAGGCGGGCTTCGGCCGGGAGCGGGGGGCTGCTCGAGCTGGGCCCGTCGATGGTGCATCGGCTGGGGGCCCTGATCGAGCAGGCCGAGGCGGCGGGCTCGGACGCGGCCCGGCTCGAGGCCTACGGCAAGCTGCGGCAGATGCTCTCCTGGCTACGTCTCCCGGTCGCCGATCCCGATGCGGCCGGGGACTGAGCGGACAGGCGCCGCGGCGTCGGTATCGCCGGCGTCTGCCGCCTTCCGATGCCACCCCTCGGCCGCGTCCCGCCGGCCGTCGTCCTCGCAGAGGACACCGAGGTCGACCATGGCAGAGACGGCACCGACGCCTGCCAGCTTGCGCCACAGGCGCTCGGCACGCGCGCGGAGACTTGTGGTTGTAGTCGCTGTGCCGATGTCGGCATAGCGACTCTTGCGCCGACCCCTTCGTCATGCCGACCTGGGGCGCCGATGGCGGCGAAGGTGGCTCGGCTTCACGGTCGGGTGGGGAACGTGGTTCTCCAACCGTTGGGTCGGACTGCGCGGCCGGTGGTTCCGGCTCGTCACCGTTGTCGACTACCGGGGCGCGCCTCAGCCCTGAGTTGCCGCGCGAGGCTCGCCGTCCCGGTCCCACTCCGCTCGACTCTCCCCGGTCGACCCGCAACGTGCCTCACGTGCCTCGGCGACCGTCACCCGCTCTACCAGCGGATTTGCCGCTCGCGTAGAGATAACCGAAGGACCCATGCAGTTCGAGCCGGCGACCATCGCCGAGTACGCGCAGCCGGTGCCATCGGGCGGGGTGGACCCGCCGAGCCCCTGTGACCCGGTCGACGCCGCGTACGCGGCAGCCGGGACCTGTGCGCGAACGGGGCGCGGGACGGTGCGGACCTCGCAGGGTCGGTGTTCGCGTTCAACCACGACTCCAGCCACGTCACCGGGGTGCTGGCGCTCGCCGAGAGCTGTGGCGAGGACGAACAGCCGGGTGGGTGAGCAGGTGGCGGGCACGGCCCGAGCATCGGCCGTCGACCGGGCGCTGGCTTGCGAGTGCGGGAAGCGAATGCGACGAACGACCTTGACCTCTATCGAGCAGCCTGCGTTCGTGACTGACGCCCACCGCGCCGACTCGCGTGGCGAGCGGCCCGAGATCAGGGCGATCGTCTTCGATCTGGGTGAGGTGCTCATCGATGTGGACTATCGCTACCTCTATCGGAAGCTGCTCCCGACTGAGGAGGCGGTTGAGGAGTTCCTCGCGACTGTCTGCACGTAGGCGTGGCACGAGCAGCACGACCGTGGCCGCCCGATGGCCGAAGGCGTGGCCGAGTTGATCGCCGAGCACCCCGAGCGCACCGAGCGCACCGAGCTGATCCGGGCATGGGACGAGCGGTTCCCCGAGGTCTGGGGAGGTGCGATCGCGGCGTCGGTGGAGATCCTCACCGAGCTCCGCTCGACAGGAGTTCCCTTGAACCTGCTTTCGAACTGGCCAGCCGACAAGTTCCCGGTCGCCCGGGAGCGGTTCTCCTTCATCACCTGGTTCGACGGCGCCGTCGTCTCCGGTGAGGCCGGTTTCATGAAACCGGAACCGGTGATCTTCCACCTCCTCTGCGGGCGCTTCGACCTGCGTCCCGAGACGACGGTCTGCATCGACGACTCGGCGCGTCGCATCGAGGCAGCTCGCCAGCTCGGCCTTCTTGCGTTGCGTTTCACGAAACCCGCGATCCTGTGCGCCGATGCCGTCGGCGAACTTCTGGCGAAGGCCTCTCGTGGCACGGGCCCGGTTGTCGAGGACGTCAGGCACTTGGCACAGCTGCACCGGCACACGAAGCTGTCGTCCCGCCGCAGGCGGCGGGTGTCGTCGTCGGCTCGCCAGGGGGTCCCCGGGTCCATGCAGGGCTCGCGGAGCTGGTCGCACACGGGACCTGCGCCTCGGCCGAAGCGCTCGAGATGGGTGCGGAAGGTGGCGCCGGCGTGAGCGAGATCCACTCGATGCCACCTCCAACCCGGCTGTAGGCGGCGAGGGAGGAGTTGCGCCGCCGCGTCGTGCCGATCAGGGCTTCGGGCTGGTGGAGCACCAGCCAGCCACCGTCGACGCGGGCCTCCACGGCACCGCGCTCCCAGCCGAGCAGCTCGCGCAGGACCGCGTCGCGCCCGAGCCGGATGCGTCCGGCCTCGTCGGCCCGAGCCCTCGGTCGGGCCCGACGACGAGCACCGCGTCAGGGGTAGCATCCCCGCCCTCGTGACGGCTCCCGAAGTCCTCCGGACTATCCGTGTCGCCGGCACCGGCCGGGGTGCCGGCGCCGGCCAATGCCACGAACGGGTGGACGGAAGTCCACCTCGGAGTGGGCGAGGGGGGACTTGAACCCCCACGTCCTTTCGGACACAGGAACCTGAATCCTGCGCGTCTGCCAATTCCGCCACTCGCCCGAGCAGCAGCGGCATCCTACTCGACCG
>JAJYSW010000057.1 GCA_021793335.1 Actinomycetes bacterium | reverse complement strand
ACCGGCCTCATCGGTGGTGACGGTGACGTCGGCGACGCCTTCGACGTCGGCGGCCTCGACCACCGCCTCGGCCGCGTCGGCCTTGGCGATGATCACCGCCGGGGCCCCCGAGCCGCCGGAGAAGTGCTCGGTGAGGATCTCCTGGCCGGTGACCGAGTCGACCTCGGTGAGGAACACCTCGGTCTGGGCGGTGCCGTCGGCCTGCAACTGGGTCATGAACGCCGCCGCGATGACCAGGACGGTCGCGGTCGAGGCCCACACCAGGCGGGGCCGGGCGGCGACGAGTGCGGCGACGCGGCCCCACAGCTTCGAGTGGTGCGCTCGCCTGTCGGCGGCGGGCTTGCGCGGCCAGAATGCGGCGCGGCCGAAGATCGCCAGCATCGCGGGCAGGAACGTGACCGAGGCCAGGAAGGACGCGCCGATGCCGATGGCGGCGACGGGTCCGAGGCCCCGGTTGGATTCGAGCTGGCTGAACAGCAGGCAGAGCACACCGAGGATGACCGTTCCGGCGGAGGCGGCGATGGGCTCGATGGTGCCGCGCAGCGCGGATTGCACGGCCCGGAGCCGGTCGGGTTCGCTCTGCAGCCGCTCGCGGTAGCGGGCGACCAGCAGCAGCGCGTAGTCGGTGGCGGCCCCGAATACGAGGATGAACAGGATGCCCTGGCTCTGGCCGTTGAGGTCGATGAGACCGGCGTCGGTGAGGAAGTGGACGGCGAAGCTGGCCAGGCTGAGCGCGAGGACGCCCGAGGTCAGGACGATGAGCGGCAGCAGCGGGGAACGGTAGACCAGGACGAGGATCACCGCGACCACGGACGCGGCGACCAGCAGCAGGATGCCGTCGACGCCGCCGAATGCCTCGCCGAGGTCGACGCCGAGCGCGGCCTGGCCGGTGACCAGGACGGTCAGGCCGCCCGGTCGGCCTTCCGCGACGGTTTCGCGGATCGTTTCGACGGCGGTGTCGGTATCGCCGGAGGCGTCGAGCAGCACGACGATCTGGGCCGCCTCGGGGGATGTTTCGGAGGAGGGGATCGGGGCGGGCGGGGGGCCGATGTTGAACGGCAGGTCTGCCAGTTCGCCGGAGAGGGCCTCCAGGTAGGCGAAGTCCTCGCCGGTCAGGCCGCCGGGTCGCTCGGCGACGATGATCGCGGGGGCGGCGTCGATGTCGCTGAAGGCCCCTTGCCGTTCGATGACCTCGGTGGACTCGGCCGAGGACGGCAGGAAGGCCGAGCTGTCGTTGACGGCGACCTCGCTGAGCTTGCCCGCGTAGGGGCCGCTGAAGGCGCCCACGGCCAGCCATGCGATCGCGAGCAGTGCGGGGACCAGCCAGCGCAGGCGGCTGGTGGGCCGGGGGGATCGTGGTTCGGTCATGTCGGTGACTTCCTCATCGCCGGTGCCGTGCATCAGGTACTTCCGTCATCGTATGTTTCGATCATCGAAACAGTAATGTGGGTTCGTTGCTGCACGACATCCCGAGGAGCACCCGATGAGACCCGACACACCCGAGGGGCCGCCGCGTCCCGGCGACCAGGAGCTTATCCGGCTGCTCCAGACCTTGACCGTCGAATCCGATCAGTTCGTCGAGCGTTTCGGTGCCCGGCACGGGCTCGGACGCACCGACATGAACGCGCTGGGATTCGTCCTGGACGCCGCCGGACGCGGTGAGCCGATCTCGCCTTCCAGGCTCGCCGCGAGGCTCGGTCTGAGCCCTTCGGCCACCACGGCGCTGATCGACCGCCTCGAAGTCTCGGGGCATCTCGAACGCCACCGCGACCCCGACGACCGCCGCCGCGTGACGCTGTCCATGCCAGAGGCCGCGCGCGTGGACGGCCGCCGCATGTTCTCCCCGCTCGCTGAGGTCTTCACCGATTCTTGGAGGGACTTCACGGACGAGGAGCGCCGGACCGTCGCCCGGTTCCTGTCCGGCTCCATCGAGGCGATGCGGGAAGTGCGCGACGACTGGGGCGGACCTTCGGCTCCCCAGCGGTGAGCGGTCCGGTCGGGCCAAGGGAAATTCGCGAATTCCATACCCGGGATGACCCGGCCCGAACTTTGGCCGTCCTCGTTTTCGCCACCGGTCGCTGGTGTGGAAAGAGGAAGGTCATCCGCACTTGCGGCGATTATGGCTTGATCTCCTCTCCACCCTGAAGGGCGGGCCTTCCTCGGAAACTCCGGTAACTCGACCGCTCCCTCGATGATTTCTGTAAGGGCTGTGGCGATCGCCTGGACACGTTCGGGGCCGACCACTGCGCCCCAACGGGTTTCGAGATCGACGAAGAAGGCTTCGCCGACCTCGGCGGCGTGAGTTCCCCGCTCGGCGTAGACGACGACGCGACCTCGGCGGTCGTCGGGATCGGGGACGCGGCGGACGTAGCCGCGCTGCTCCAGATGGCCTACCAGCTCGCTCATCGCCTGCGGCGTCATCCCGGCGCGACGGGCGAGCACGGTGGGCCGGGTGCCGTCGCAGTCCATGAACCGGAAGACGTTCAGCACGTGAGTGGGGCGCAGGTCGTCGTAACCGGCCGCCACGAGGTGGCGATGGAGCCCGTTGACGACCAGGTCGAAGGCTTGGACGATCAGTTGTGGCGCATGCTTCGCCCCCGAGCTCGCATTTATTTCGGACACCTTATAAACTCACCTTCTAAGGTTCCCTGAGTAATTCAAGTCTAATGGATCGAGTCAGCATGCAACAACACGTGCCCGCCGCCCACCGCCCGCAGCGATCGCAAGGATCACCGCAATGACCTGGCGCAGTATCGCACGCATGACCGCAGGTATCGCCGTGGCGCTTCTCGGCCTGCTGTGGGCGCTGCAAGGCGCCGACCTGGTGAGGATCGAGCCGATCCTGTGCGCCGGGGAGTGCGAGCCGATCACCGGCGGATCGACCGGCTGGCTGATCGCCGGGATCGTGAGCATATTGATCGGTCTGGCCGTGGTCACGGTCCCCTGGCGGCGACGCGAACGGCAATCGAGCCGCAGATAAGGCGGATGAAAGCGGCTCGTCGAGGGCAGGTGGCACTGCGAGCCTGAGGTGCGAACGGCAGTTCAAGCATCTTTTCCGCGAGTCCGTCCTTCCGGTTTCCCGCTCGCACTGCTTTCCCGCTCGCGCCGCGCCGGACGGCTCCAGAGCAGCACCGGCATGGATACGCCGCACCCGGTTCTTCAGCGTCCACGACCATGGCCACCGGCATTCGAGGGTCGTGATACCCACACCGACCGTCCGCACTGGCCACTTTGAGTGGGCATCGCCGAACGCCAAGGCGCGCGTGAGCTATTCAGGGCGTACGGCCGCGAACAGCAGCATGTCCCGGCGGGTTCCGGCGATCACCTGGTGGCTTCGCAGCAGCCCCTCACGGGCATAACCGGCACGCTCGGCCGTCCGTATCGAGCCGATGTTCCAAGGCTCGATGTACAGCGCGATCCGGAACAGCCCCGGGACCGTCCACCCGAAGGCGGTGAGCGCCCGCAGCGCATCGGCGGCGAAGCCGCGCCCCCGAGCCGACGGCACGATCGCGTACCCGGCCGTACCGCGGCCCTCCCCGAGCTCGCTGAGCCAGAGCCCGCAATGGCCGATCGCCGCGCCGGACCCGGCCTCGGTGATCGTGAAAGAGAAACCGGTGCCCTCCGCATACCGCCGCTGTTGTCGACGCACCCACGCCAGCGCGCCCTCATCGTCGGCGTCCGCCGGGAGTGAGCCGGTAGCGGGCACGTACGGATCGGTCGCGAGCTCCCGAGCCATGGCGATATCGCCCTCGTGCACCCGGCGGAGGGCGACGCCGCCGTGCGCCGGCGACGTGAGCGGCCACGGTGGAAGCGAGGACGTCAGTGCCATGACTCGATTATCGCCACCGCTACGCCCCGTTTCGCGCCCGGGCCGGCTCGAAGACGCCGCCTCAAGGCGGCATCGGCGTGGTCGCGGAGGCCCGCACTGGTGGCCTATACGGTCAGCAGCGCCACGCCGACCCCGGCCATCGCCAGCGTCCCGCCCACGTGCGGCGCATACGCCCGGCCCACTCGGACCCGGTGCCGCGCCAACACGAGCGCATCCCCGGCCGGAACCAGCGCCGCCGCCAACACCAGCGCTCCGGCCATATCCCGTGAGGCCCACAGCGCCCCCGCCGCGACCATCGCCCCGAGCGCCACGTCCCGCCACGCCGCGGCCGATGCCCATGAGCGCGCGACCGCGTCGCCGCGCCCCACCGCGATCCCGTAGTGCCGCGATGCGCGTTCGGGTGCCACGAACCCCGCCACACCGATCGCCACGAGAGCCACTGCCACCAGTACCGCCGCCCATACGGCCCACTCGCCGGCCATCCTGTTCCCTTCCTGCGCCCATTCGGCGCCCTCCTCGCCGTCGCCGCCATACGCTGAGTCGGAGAACGGTTCTGATCCGAGGACCCACCGCCATTCTCCAGCGACCCTGACCGGAATCGGGAGGCGCACTGTGAACGCACCGGTTGAATCCCGCATCGATGCCCACCGTTGGCCCGACGTCGCCCGCGTTCCCCGCTCACCGCTGCGCGCCGCCGCGGCCCGGGCCCTGCTGCGTCGCCTTGTGCACCGCCTGCCGCTGCGCGTCGAGACACCGAGCGGCTCTTTCGGTCCGATCGGGCCTCCCGTGCTGCGTCTCCACCGGCCCGAGGCGTTCGCGAACCGTGTCGGCGCAGGCGGCCTCATCGGCTTCGGCGAGTCCTACCAGGCCGGCGACTGGGACTCAGGCGACCTGCCCGGGCTGCTGACCGTGCTGGCCGCCAACGTCGACTCGCTCGTGCCGCCGCTCTTGCAGACGCTGCGACGGCCCTTCGTCGGCTCCCTACCCGGCCGCCATGACAACACGCCCGCCAACGCCCGGCGCAATATCGCCGAGCACTACGACCGGTCCGACGCGATGTTCGCCCTGTTCCTCGACGAGACCATGACCTATTCTTCAGCGCTGTTCAATGGGGCCCCGGCCCGCTGGGGAGATCTCGCCGAAGCGCAGCGCCGCAAGATCGACCGGCTGCTCGACCGCACCGGCGTCGGCCCGGACTCGAGAGTCCTGGAGATCGGCACCGGCTGGGGGGAGGCGGCCGTGCGCGCCGCCGAGCGCGGTGCACACGTCCACACCGTGACCTTGTCGTCCAACCAGCTCGAACACGCCCGCGCCCTGGCGGCCGAGCGCGGCGTCGCGGGCCGCGTCGAGGCCGAACTGCGCGACTACCGCGCCCTCGACGACTCGCGACACTACGACGCGGTGATCAGCGTCGAGATGATCGAGGCGGTCGGTGAACGCTATTGGCCCGACTATTTCCAGGTCCTGCGCCGCTCGCTCGCCCCCGGCGGCAAAGTGGGGCTTCAGGCCATCTCGATGCGCCACGACCGCATGCTGGCCGCGCGCCGTACCTACACGTGGATCCACAAGTACGTCTTCCCCGGCGGCATCATCCCGTCGATCCCCGCGATGGAGCGTTGCGCCCGCGGCGCCGGGCTGCGCCTGATCGACCGGCTCGACTTCGGCTCCGACTACGCCCAGACGCTCCGGTTGTGGCGCGAACGGTTCGATTCCCGCTCAGGGCGCCTCACGGATCTCGGCTTCGATGAGGTCTTCCGTCGCACTTGGGATTTCTACCTCGCCTATTCGCAGGCCGGCTTCGCCAGCGGCTACCTCGATGTCCACCAGCTCGTCCTGGAGGCCGGCCGAGAGCGCACTCTGCGCCGGACCGGGCCCGACACCGCGAAGGTGAGACGGGCTCATTGAGGGCCCGCGCGGCGGTGATGTAATGAGCCGATGAACCCTGCGCGCTTCGGACCTCTCGTCGGCGCCATCGGCGGCCTCGTGTTCATGCTGGTCAACGCCGGAGCGCTGACCGGTGCCGCGCCGCTGCTCGTCCGCTGCCTCGGTGCGGCGGCGTTCGCACTCGTCATCTGGTTCGTGAGCTTCCGCGCGAGCGGCCTCCAGGCCCCGGCCGCGCCGCCGACACGGCGCGAACTACTCGTCTACTGGGCCTGCGTGGGCGCGATGGTCGTCGCCATCCCGCTCGGAGCGCAGGCGGTCGACACCGTCCTCGGCTCGCCGGAACTCACGGTCTGCTGGGTGGTCCTGGTGGTCGGCGCGCACTTCCTGCCGTTCGCCAAGGCGTTCGACGTACCGGTGTTCACTCCCTTGGCCTGGACGCTCATCGGCCTCGCCGCGGCCGGCGGAGCGCTCACCTTCACCGTCACCGGCCGGGCCGCACCGTGGACGGGCGTACTCGCCGGTGCGGTCCTGCTCTTCTTCAGCGCGTTCGGCGCTCACACCGGCGGCCGCCTCCGAGCGGGCCGGTCCGCCTGACCGGCGCTACCGGCGCGGCGGCTCCACCTCGACCTGCGCCTGCACCACGCCCACCGGACAACTCAGGCCATTGGGCCCGTGGTTGCAGTAACCGTTCGGATTGTGGTGCAAATACTGCTGGTGGTAATCCTCGGCGAGCCAGTACGGGCCCGCGGGGACGATGCTCGTCGTGATCGGGCGAAGGCCCGCCTTGCGCACGACCGGCTCGAACGCCCGCTTGACCGCTTCGGCCTCCTCGCGCTGCTCGGGCGTGGTCGTGAAGATCACCGAGCGGTACTGCGAGCCGATGTCGTTGCCCTGCCGCATGCCCTGGGTCGGGTCGTGGTTCTCGAAGAACACCTTGAGCAGCTGCTCATAAGCGACCTGCTCGGGGTCGTAGACGACCTTGACGACCTCGGCGTGACCGGTCAGTCCGGTGCACACCTCCTCATACGTGGGATCGTCGGTGTTGCCGCCCATGTAGCCCACCGAGGTGGTCCACACGCCCGGGGTCTGCCAGAACAGGCGCTCGGCGCCCCAGAAGCAGCCCATGCCGAAGAAGGCGGTCCGGGCGGCATCGGGCACGGGGCCCTCGATCGGGCGGTGCAGGACAGGATGGGTCTTGACGCTCATGGCTCACTCCGTTCGGTCCACGTCCGGCAAGCGTGTCACGCAGAAATAACGTTCGACGGCCCTCGACGTATTCCGTTAGCCTCGTCGCATGACCTCCACGATCCGCATGATCACCTTCGACAGCCGCGACGGCTATGCGCTCTCCAAATTCTGGGAGCAGGTCACCGGCTACACCGAGGACCCCGACGACCCGAACGCCCCCGAACACGAGGAGAACTTCATCGGGCCCTCCGGCGGTCACCCCGGCCTCCTCTTCATCAACGTCCCCGAGACGACGAAGACGATCAAGAACCGGCTGCATCTCGACCTGACCCCTGAGACCCCGCGCGACGAGGAGGTCGAGCGGCTGCTCGGCGTCGGCGCGACCCTCGTGGCCGACCACCGCACCCCCGACGGCACAGGCTGGGCCGTCCTGGCCGACCCCGAAGGGAACGAATTCTGCATCCTGCGCTCGGACGCCGAACGATCGGCCTCCGAACGCGCCGACTCCTAGCACAGGCGCCCGAGCCGGACACGAACGTAGACGCCCCGAATCGGGACGCCTACACGAAAGTCTCTTGGGGGTGTTACTTCTCCGCGACGGTGTCGAGGGTGCCGTCGCCGTCCGAATCGAGGGCGACGGCGTCATATTTGCCGTCACCGTCGTGGTCGATCAGCACGTGGTCGATCACGCCGTCGCCGTCCTCGTCGACCGCCTTCATGTCGGCGGTACCGTCGCCATCGAGGTCCACGTGGTACTCGACAGACCCATCGGCGTTGCGGCGCACACCGACCGTGTCATCGACACCGTCGCCGTCGACATCCATTTTGTGTACTTCATCGAAGCCCATGAGGCAGCCCCTAAAGGAAGAAGGTACGTGTTCTCCGCAGCTTAGCGTGGCTATGCATGGCCAGTGGTATCCACGTCGGTTAGCGTTAGGGGCATGCACGAGGGTCACGGTTTTTCCACACGCGCCATCCACGCCGGGCAGGAGCCCGACCCGCTCACCGGGGCGGTCGTCCCGCCCATCTACGCCGTCTCCACTTATAAACAGGACGGCGTCGGGGGCCTGCGCGGCGGCTATGAATATTCGCGTTCGGCCAACCCCACCCGCACCGCGCTCGAAACCTGCCTGGCCTCCCTCGAAGGCGGCACGCACGGCTTCGCCTTCGCCTCCGGCCTCGCCGCCGAGGACACCGTGCTGCGAGCCCTCCTCAAACCCGGCGACCACGTCGTCATCCCCGACGACGCCTACGGCGGCACCTACCGCCTGTTCGACAAGGTCACGGCCCGCTGGGGCGTGGAGTACACGCCCGCGCCGATCACGGACCTCTCGGACGTCGCCGCCGCAGTCACCGCGAACACGCGCATGATCTGGGTCGAGACGCCCACCAACCCGCTGCTCAACATCGCCGACATCGCCGCGCTCGCCGAACTGGCGCACGAGCACGAGGCGATCCTCGTCGTCGACAACACCTTCGCCGGCCCCTACCTCCAGCAGCCGCTCGCGCTCGGCGCCGACGTCGTGGTCCACTCGACCACCAAGTACCTCGGCGGTCACTCCGACGTCATCGGCGGCGCCGTCGTCGTCGGCAGCGAGGAACTGGCCGAGCCGATCGCCTTCCACCACAACTCGATGGGCGCCGTCGCCGGCCCCTTCGACGCCTGGCTCACGCTGCGCGGCGTCAAGACCCTCGCCGCCCGCATGGACCGCCACTGCGACAACGCCGAAGCCGTCGCCGAATTCCTCGCACGCCACGAGGCCGTGGCCGAAGTGCACTACCCGGGCCTGGCCTCCCACCCCGGGCACGACGTGGCCGGCAAGCAGATGCGCCGCTACGGCGGCATGGTCTCCTTCCGCCACGCCGGCGGCGAAGCGGCCGCCGTCGAAGCGTGCGGCCGGACCGAGGTGTTCACACTCGCCGAATCGCTGGGCGGCGTCGAATCGCTCATCGAGCACCCCGGGCGCATGACCCACGCCTCCGCCGCCGGATCGGCCCTCGAAGTGCCCGGCGACCTCATCCGTCTCTCAGTCGGCATCGAGGACGTCGACGACCTCCTGGCCGACCTGCGCCAGGCACTCGGAGGCTGAACCGCTCCACAGGCCCACAATCGCATTCCCCCCATGGCGACGCTTGCGAGCCATGCCTTCGCACAGAGAAAGGACGAGTCGTGAGCTGGTCGGGAACCACCGCGCAGCAGATAGCCAAAGCGGTCAGGCGAGGTGACGCCGACGCCACCGTCGTCGTCGACCACCATCTCCGCCGCATCGAGGACCACCGCGAGGCGGCCGCCGCCCTCACCACCGTCCGCAAGGTCGAATCGCTCGCCGAGGCCGCCGCCGTCGACGAGATCGACGACCACTCGGCGCTGCCCGCCGCGGGCGTTCCCGTCGCCGTCTGTGAACAGCTCCCGATCACCGGGCACGCGCCCCGGCTCGGTTCCAATGCCACAGTGCTGCCCATCGCGGAGACCGACCACGAAGCGGTGCAGCGCATCAGAGGGGCCGGAGCCGTCGTGGTCGGATTCGGCCGCTCCTCCGAACTCGGCCTGTGGCCCGCCACGGACGACGATGGCAACGTCCCGACCAACCCGTGGCGGCCCGACCGGGGCGTCGGCGGACCCTCGGGCGGCACCGCGCTCGCCGTGGCCTCCGGTGCGGCTCCCATCGGCATCGGCCTCGACGGGCCCGGGTCGGCCGGAGGCGTGCGCACGGCCGCCGCGGCCTGCGGGATCGTGGCCTACAGCCCCGAGCACGTTCCCTCCGACATCAACACCGATCCCGACCATTGGCTGCACGCCAACGTCGGCGTCATGGCCACCACCGTGGACGACGCGGCTCTGGCCTACGCGACGCTGACGCACCGGTCGCCGCGCTCCACCGGAGATCCGGGGCGGCTGCGGATCGCGGCGACCAACGCGACGCCGCTGCCGGCCCGCGTCGATGAGGAAGCCACGAAATCACTGCTCAAAGCGGTGCGCTGCCTGACCGACCTGGGGCACGACACTTCCCGCGACCGCCCCGGGTACGGCCCGAAGCTGACCGCGGCATCTTCGGGCGCGTGGTCGTGCGCGGCCTATCTCCGCAGTCTCAAATGCGGCCCCGACGGGCTCCAGCGGCGGACCCGACGCCTGGCGGCCGTAGGCGAGAAGGCGTACCTGCGGGGCCTGTTCGGCGGCGTGCTCGGCGACGGCAACCGGATTCGGCGAGACCTCGAAGACTGGTTCGACTCCGCCGATTACGACCTCCTGGTGACCCCGGGCCTGCCCGGGCCGCCGGCGGCGGCGCAGGAGTGGTCGACGCAGACGCTGCGCTCGAACGTGGCGCACCTGGTCGGATCGGCCGCGTTCACCGCGCCGTTCGGCCTGGCCGGGCTTCCCGCTCTCGTGGTGCCCGTCGGGATGCGCGGCGACGGCGTCCCCGCGACCGTTCAGCTCGTCGGCCCGCCCGGTTCCACCGGCAGGCTCTTCGACGTCGCGGCCCAATTGGTCGCCAAGCTCCGTCCCCGCCGTTACGCTCCGGGCCTGACCTGGGAGTGACCGGAGCGTTCGCGGGGCCACGCGCGCATGGCCAGTTCGGCGACCTTGAGCAGTTCTTCGGTCGTCGCTCCGTCCTGCGCTGAGCGGGACATGCCGCGGATCACGGCCGCGGTGAAGTCGGCCAGGGCCTCGGTATCGGTGTCCTCGGGCAGCTCGCCGCTGTTGACGCCTCCGCGAATCCGTTCTGCGATGGCCTCGTGCGCCCGGCGGCGGTGTTCTCGCAGTTCTTCCTCGACCTCGGCCGAATCGGGGCCGTGGTTGATCGCGCCCGAGATGACGAGGCACCCCGGCGGGTGGGCGGGGTCGGTGTAGGCGACGGCGAATTCGCGCAGCATGCGTTCGATCGCGCCCCTCGCGGTGGGTTCTTCGGCGAGCGCGGCGCGGGAGAAGGCGCCGTGGGTGGCCTGGTAGCGGGCGACGGCCTCGTTGAAGAGTCGGCGTTTGTCGCCGAACGCGGCGTAGAGGCTCGCCGGCCGGATGCCCATCGCCTCGGTGAGCGCGGCGATCGAGGTGGGCTCGTATCCATGCTCCCAGAACACGTGCAGCGCTCGCTCCAGGGCTGCGTCGCGGTCGAACGACCTGGGTCTTCCTCTCGTCACCACCCCATTATATAGCGATCGATCAAAAATATGGTAGCGTGACCGCAGTAATTATTGATCGATCATTCAAAAAAGGAGTTCCCATGTTCGACCTCTCCGGAAAGACCGCGCTCGTCACCGGGGCCAGTAGGGGCATCGGCCGCGCCATCGCCCTCGCGCTGGCCGGCGCCGGAGCCCGCGTCGCCGTCCACTACGGCGGGAACACCGTGGCCGCCAAAGAGACGGCTGCGACGATCGAAGAAGCCGGCGGCAGCGCCTTCACAGTCCAGGCCGACCTCTCCCTGCCCGACGCCGCCGATGCCCTCATCGACGCCGTCGCCGCCGAACTCGGCGGCACGCCGCTCGACATCCTCGTCAACAACGCCGGCATCAGCCCTGACGGCGGCATCGGTGACATCGACGAAGCCGACTACGATCGCGGCTTCGCCGTCAACGTCAAATCGCTGTTCTTCCTCACCCGCCGGGCCCTGGACCTCATGGCCGACGGCGGCCGGATCGTCAACATCGGCTCGGGCGTCACCCGCATCGCCTTCCCCAACGGGATCGCGTACGCCATGAGCAAGGGCGCGGTCGATACGTTCACGCTCGCCCTCGCGGCGGAACTGGGGCCACGCGGGATCACCGTGAACACGGTCGCCCCGGGCTTCGTCCACACCGACATGAACGCGAACTGGCTGCACGGCAACCCCGAAGCCGAGGCGGCGGCATCGGCGAGAGCAGCCCTCGGCCGTGTCGGCATGCCCGAGGACATCGCAGGGCCGGTCCTGTTCCTCGCCTCCGAAGCCGGCCGCTGGACCACCGGACAGGTCATCGACGCCACCGGCGGCGCCGACCTCTGAGCGCTCCCTCTCGCGCACGACGGCCCGCCGACCGGCCGTGCGCGAGACCGCGGCTCACCGCAGCACGCGGTACCGCAGGTGCGTCGCGTACGGCGAATCCAGCACCCTCGTGCGTTCGAGCCGCACCCGCTCGCCGAGGACACCGAACAGCGTCCGGCCCTCACCGAGGATGACCGGTGCGATATGAATCTGGATCTCATCGACCAGTCCGGCCCGCAGCGCCTGACGGGCGACGCTCGCGCCCCCGCCGAGACCGATGGGCTTGCCGCCCGCGAGTTCGCGGGCGCGCTCGATGGCGGCCTCCACGCCGTCGACGAACACGAAGCCCGCCGAGGGATCGGGCTGGTCCTCCACCCGGTGCGTGACGACGAGGCACGGGACGCCGAACGGATTCCGGCCGCCCCAGCCGTCGGTCATGTCGTACATTCGCCGCCCGACGACGATCGCCCCGGCGTGCGCACCTTCGTCGAGGACGGCGCGGTCGGCCGGGTCGAGCTGCACGGCATCGGGTTTCAGGCCCTCGCCGTCCCGCTCATAGTCCTCGTACTTCCACGGGCCGCCGAAGACCCAGTAGTGCAGCACCTCGCCGTCGACGCCGAGCCCGCGCCCGGGCCGGTCGTCGGGCGCGGTGACGAACCCGTCGAGCGACATGGTGATATCGAGCATGACGGAGCCCATGGGAACCTCCCGATGATGGTCGTCCTGTGTACACCGCTTATGACGACGCTCGTTCCCGCGACTCATCGCTGCACATGTGTGACGCTCGGCATGTGGGTGGATTCAGCGGCCGAGGAACTCGACGAGCCGCTCGTTGACGACGCCCGGCCGTTCCGCGGACACGAGGTGCCTGGCGCCCTCGACGGCCATGATCTCGGCGTCGGCGATCTCCTCGGCGATGCCTTCGGCGTCGACGGGCGCGATCGCCTCGTCCTCGGTGCCGTAGACCACGAGCGTCCGGGCTTCGATACCGCCGAGCCGGCCGCGCAGGTCGAACTTCGCAAGGGCCTCGCAGCAGCTGGCGTAGCCTTCCGCGTCGCATGCGGCGAACCTTTCCCGGAATCCGGCGACGATCTCGGGGTGCTCGGCATGGAACCGCGGCGAGAACCAACGGCTCATCGTCGCGTCGGCGAGGGCTTCGCAGCCCTCGGCCTTGACGGTCCTGGCGCGCTCGTGCCAGGACGCGATGGTGCCGAGTTTCGGAGCGGTGCTCATGAGTACCAGTCGGTCGATCCGATCCGGGTGGCGAAGCGCAGCCGTCATGGCGATCGCGCCCCCGAGCGAGGCGCCGACCATGTGCGCCCGATCGGCGCCGATCCCGTCGAGCAGGTCGGTGACGTCCTCGGCGAGATCGCCGACGGTCCAGTCGCCCGCCTCGGCAGTGGTGCCGCCGTGCCCGCGAGTGTCGAAGCGCACCAGTCGGAACCGCTCTGCGAGCGGATCGACCTGCGGTGCCCACATGTCGAGTGTGGCTCCCAGCGCGTTGATGAGGACGACGGGCGTGCCCTCGCCGTCGATGAGGTGGTGCGGGATCATTCAGCGGTCTCCATTCCATCGCTTCAGCGGGCGTCCGTGCGCCCCTGAATCGGTCACCGGCTGTACGACCGGATCGTATGGGACCGGCGGCCCCGGGGAAGGGCATCCGCTCGATCGGGCTGGTGACCTTCCCTGGAGCTCGCCATTGCGGCGGAGCCGCAGCGAGTGTGCGTGACCGAGGTCTCCAGCCCCTGGCTATGGGCCGTCTGTGAGACTGTGTAAACTGGTTCCGGTACCGAGGCCAGGTCCTCGGAGCCGCAGCAAGGGGCTTTGGCGCAGTTGGTAGCGCGTTTCCATGGCATGGAAAAGGTCAGGAGTTCGAATCTCCTAAGCTCCACCACGATCTACCAGGCAAAACAGGCCACAAGGTTATCCCTTGTGGCCTTTCTGCTAGCCAATTTGCTAGCCAACGTCCAGCGTTATCCCAGGTCAAGGCCCGGATTCACGCTAGCCAATCCTCACAACTGTCCACTGTCAAACAAGTTGTCCAGTGCCTCGGCTCCGGCTGTGATGACCGGGCGGAGCTGGTGGCGGTAGACCGTCCGTGTGGTGCTGGTCCGTTGGTGTCCGACCAGGTCTGCGATGAGCTCTTCACGTACTCCGGCGTAGGCCATGAGTGAGACGAAGGTGTGGCGGAACTCCCGAGGTGTCCAGGTGCCCTCGATCCCGGCGGCCTTGACGGCCTTGCGCAGGTCACGGCGGACGTTGGCCGCATCGCGCACGGTGCCGACTCCGGAGGCGAAGACGTAGCTGTCGGGCCGGAGTGCCCGCCCGGTGTCCTCAGCGTCGATCTCGGCAGCGGCGCGCACGGCCGTCAGGATCGTCACGACCTGGCGCGGCAGCGCGATCGTGCGGCGGGACTTCAGCGTCTTGGTCTCCCCCTTGGTACGCACCGACCGCCATACCTCGACGTGCGGGGCCACGGTCTCACGGTGCCGCTCGCCGCAGGTGCAGACTTGGCCGGCTACCGGGTTCAGGTGCGTATTCCGCCACTTGAGCGGCCTGGCCTCCTCGGTCCGCACGCCGGTGAACACCGATAGCGCGATGTACCCGTGGAGCCAGGTGCCGCGGCTGACCTTGAGCACGGCGTGCGCCTGCTCGATCGTCATCGACTTGGACGGGCGGCCCTCCTTCTTGCCGTCCGGTGGGTCGACCAGCTCGGCGACGTTGCGCATGACCTTCCCTCGCGCCTCGGCGAAGCGGATAATGCGCCGCAGCAGGCCCAACAGCAGCTTGACCGTGGACGTGGCATGGTCGGTCGCGACCTGGGCAAGCCAGTGGTCGACGTCCTCGGCGCGGAGCTTCTTGAGCTTCGCGCGACCCAGCAACGGCACGATGTTGGTATTGACCAGCGAGCGGTACTTGACCTTGGTCGGATGGTCTTCGGGGCGCTTGAGCCCGTAGGACAACCACGCCTCGCACGCCTCAGCAACGGTGTAGGACACGCCTGCCTCAACACCGGCGGCAACT
>JAJYSW010000348.1 GCA_021793335.1 Actinomycetes bacterium | reverse complement strand
CGCCGACGACCAAGAGCAGGATGATCACGACGATGCCGTAACGGGAGAAGATGATCCGCAGCGCCGTGCGCATGGCTAATCCCTCCTGGGCGGTGTGTAGACGCCTCCGCTGGAGGCCCCACCGCCACTGGGCGTCGCCGTCGCCACGGAGCTGCTGTTCGGTGTCCGTTGACCCGGCTGCCGGTCGGCCGGCGCGGCACGCGCCTCGCTGCGCCCTTCGGCATGCTCCCGTTGTTTCCGTTGCCCCGGCTCCGATCTCGATTCAGGCCGGGCTTCGCTCTGCCGAATGGTCTCTCGGCGCCGTTCGAGTTCGACCTCTTTGCGGCGCTCCTTGTCCGCCGAACGCCCGAAGAGCGCGTCGGTCGGGCCCCCCGCGCCCTGGAAGCTGGAGAGCCGCCGGAACGGGCGAAGCAGCAGCCACGCCGCCACACCGACTAGTCCGATGAGCATGACCTGGAGCCAACTCGGCAGATTCGCCCCGAGTATTCGATCGGCCGCGAATAGATAGATCACCGCGGCCACCGCGAATACGATGACGTTGATGACGGCGGCCAAGACGATGTTGACCAGGCGTTTGAACGGACCGCCCGCGGGTCGCAGAATCGCGATCGTGCCGATGATGGGCAGTGCGATGACCGCGAAGCGGACGATCATGAACCCGAGGATGATCAGTACGGACGCCGTGATGTCGAACAGTGAGAAGAACAGCGCGGTCAAAAGAGCGAGCAGGCCCGAGCCAGTCCGCTCCCAGGCACGTCCTCCCGTGAGATGCTCGTAGGCTTCGGGGTCCTCCTGCTGGATCACCGTCGCGAGCTTGCGCCAGTTCTCCTGCTTCTCCTCGATGATGTCGGCGCGTTCACCGGTCGACTGCTCAGCCTGCTTTATCTCAGTCCAGGACATCGCCTGCGCCGCATACAAGGCGGGGCCGTACTTATAAGCGGTGTTGGACTTGACGACCTCCGGGTTGCCGTCGGCGTCCTGGGCGATCTCACCGCCGTTCTTCTTGTACGAGACCTCTTCGCCCTGCCCGAGCATGGCTCGCAGCCAGTTCTGGTAGAGCACATCGCCGGTCGACATGTCCGATGCCTTGACCGCCGCACTCCGCGTGTCGATGCACTGCGCGTCCGGATTCGCCCTGCGGGCCTCTTCGTATTCGCCGTTGCTCAAACTCGGCATGCTGATGCAGCCCTCGGCCGCCTCATCCTGGATGAGGCCCTGGCTCAGGTTCAGGCCCGCCGACATGCCGTGGTCGGCCCAGCTCGCCGCCTGGACGGGCCAGCGGGCCACCGCCGTCACCAGCACCAGGATCAGCACCGCCCACGCCGTCGTCGTCACCGCGTTGTTCATGTCGGCCTGACGGCTGCGCCACAGTAGGTACAGGCCCACGATGCCGACGGTCACCGCGCCGAAGATCGTGAAGACCTGGCTGTACACCGCCTCGCTGCCGGTCTCCATGAACTCGTTCGACCAGCCCCACAGCCGCTGCGGGTCCCAAGCGGCCTGGCGCATCGAGTTCGAGGCCCCGATGATCGCCGTCGAGGTGTTGAACTCCATGTTCGCCAAGGCGTTCGCCGTGTCGGCCCCGTCGGGCAGGCTCAGCGAGTCGATGCACTGGCCGCCGATGCTCATCTCCTTCGAGGCGTACATCGGCAGCTGGTAGCCCGCGTAGCCGTACCGCGAATACTGGCCGATGCCCTCGCCCTTGTCCGGAAGGCTCGGTTCGGCGAACCAGCCGGCCATGCCCGAGTCGGGGCTCGACGGCGTCGGCGCTTCGGCGCATTCGAATGCGGGAGAGTCGGCCACCTCGTCGAGGCACCGTTCCCACTCGTTGTGCCACTGCCAGTCCGAGCAGCCGCTCGAATCCTGCGCTCCGGCGGCGCTCGGATTGAACACCAGCACGCCACAAGCCGCCACCAGGGCGAGGAGGAACCGGACCGAGCGGCCCGCGAACGCCGCGAGGCGCGAAGGCCCGTCGGCTGCGGCGGAGAGGCGGGTCACGGCTTCTCCTCTCCGGGCGTGGTGTTCAGGTACTCGAGCAGGCCGCGCACCCAGCCGAAGTCGGCCCTGATGCGCTGCACACGGCCGTCGACGTCGCGCATCACGAACTCGCGGTACGGGAGTCGCCTCGTCTCCGCGGCGTCCACCTCGCTCAACGACGCGAGCACGCCCTCGTAGCCGACGCCGGTCGGCACCCGCAGCAGCTTGAGCGCCTCGGAGGCGACATCGGCGTCCTCGGCGATGCGGCCGACGAAGACGGTGCTGACCAGGTTCTGGACGTCGAGACCGAGGATGTCCTTGGGGTTCTGGCTGGCGACGAGCGCCGCCAGGTTCCACTTGCGGGAGTCGCGGGCCAAACGCACCAGGAAACTGCGCCCGGACTTCCAGCCCTCCATGAAGTGGGCCTCGTCGAGACCGACGAGCTTGCGCCGGTGCATATCGCCGCCGTAGGCTCGGCGGACGGCGAGCCGGTGGGCCGTGTGCAGCATCGGCAGCGCCAGCGCCTCTTCAGCGCTCCAGTATTCGCGCTCGATACCCAGGTCCGGCAGTCGCAGCCCGGACATGGTGATGACGGTCAGCGCCGTGTCGTCTTCGAGTACGCCCTTGTCGGGAGCGCCGAAGAACAGCTTCGCCAGCGGCATCTCTGCGGTGTCGAGCAGGAGCGCGGCGAGTTCGGCGCCGTCGCCGGTGACGTGGTCCTCGGCGTCCTGCAGGCTTTCGACG
>JAJYSW010000347.1 GCA_021793335.1 Actinomycetes bacterium | reverse complement strand
AGGCGGGAATCGAGGATCGCCACCACGCCCCGGTCGGTGGTGCGGCGGATGAGCCGCCCCGCGCCCTGCGCCAGCCGGATCGCCGCGGCGGGCACCGACACCTCGGCGAAACCCGACCGCCCGGCCTTATCGGCGGCCTCGGACCGCGCGGCGGTCAACGGCTCGGTGGGACGCGGGAACGGAATCCGGTCCATCACCACCAGGCGGCACGTCATGCCCGGCACGTCGACGCCCTGCCACAGGCTCATGACGCCCAGCAGACACGTCGACTCCTCTTCCTTGAAGCGCTTGACCAGGCTCCCGAGCGTCTCCTCCCCCTGCAAGAGGACATCGTGGTCGACGTGCCCGCGCAGGAGCTCCGCGGCGGACTCGGCCGCGCGCTTCGAGGAGAACAGGCCGAGCGTCGCCCCGCGACTGGCCTCGACCAGGCGCAGCAGCTCCTTGCCGGCCTCCTCCGACAGGCCCGAGGCCGTCGGCCGCGGCAGGCTCGACGCGACATAGAGGATGCCCTGCTTGCGGTAATCGAACGGCGAACCGACGTCGAGCGAATCCCAGTCCTCGCCTTCGGCGGCCAGGCCGAGCCCCCGGGCGACGGTGTCGAACTTCCCGCCGAGCGTGAGCGTCGCCGAAGTGGCGATGACGGTGCGCTCCTCGTACAGCGTCGCCGCGAGCAGGCCGCCGACCGACAGCGGCGCGGCTACCAGCCGGGGCCCCCTCGGCTCCGCCCAGATCACGTCCTCGGGCGAGGGCGCCGCGCAGCGCCCGGCCGTCTCCTGCGTCTCGGTGATCCCCGCTTTGAGCTGCTGGGCGCTCAGCTGCTTCTTCGTCTCGGCGTCGAGCGTGCCCATCAGCGTCGTCACCTTCGCGCAGGCCGCGTTGATCAGATGCAGCGCCTCGGTCAGCGGCGGCGGGAGCTCCCCGGAGAAACGGCGCTCCCCGGCCGCGTTCAAAGCATGCTCCAAGGCGTCGGCGGCCTCGCCGATCTCCTCGGCCGCTTCGGCGTCGATCAGGCGCCGCCCGCGCTGCGCGAGCCAGCGCAGCCGCGCCGGGGCCAGCTCGGCCCGGGCCGCCGCGGTCACGCGGTCCACCAGTTCGTGCGCCTCGTCGACGATGAGGACGGTGTGCTCGGGCAGCACGCCCCGGTCGTTCATCATGTCGATCGACAGCAGCGCGTGGTTGGTGACGATGATGTCGGCCTCGCGGGCGCGGGCCCGGGCGGTCTCGGCGAAGCAGTCGGTCCCCTGGGCGCAGTTCTTCGCGCCCACGCACTCGGCCGACGAGGTCGACGCCTGCCTCCAGGCCCGGTCGCTCACGCCCGGTTCGAGATCGTCGCGGTCGCCGGTGTCGGTGTCGTTCGCCCAGTCGAACAGCCGCTGCACCTGCTTCGCGAAGGACCGCTGCTGCCCGGCCCATTTGAGTTCCTCGGTGCCTTCGATCGCGCCGTCGTCGTCCTCTTCCTCACCGGCCATCTTGCGTTTGCAGATGTAGTTATGGCGGCCTTTGAGCAGCGCGAACGTCGGTTTTCGGCCCAGGACGGGGGCGACGGCGTCCACCAGCCGCGGCAGGTCGACGGCGACGAGCTGGTGCTGGAGCGCCAGCGTCGCCGTCGAGACCACGACGGTCTCGCCGGCCGCGAGCGCGGCGCACAGGTACGCCAGGGACTTCCCGGTGCCGGTGCCGGCCTGGACGAGCAGGTGACGACCGGAGCCGACGGCTTCGGCCACCGCTTCGGCCATGCGGCGCTGGCCTTCGCGGGTGCTGCCCCCGGGGGTGGCCGCGATGGCGGCGTCGAGGACCGCGAGCGCCGATTCGACGGCGCTCGTGGGCGCCGGGCTTGCAACGGTCATCGCGATTCCACCGGTTCCTGCTCCTCGGCGGCGGCGGTCTCGCCCTCGTCGGTCCCGGTGGCTTCGGCCTCGCGTTGCCTGACGCGGTAGCCGTGCAGCGCGCGCACCGTGCCGTTGACGATGGCCAGCAGCGGGACGGCGATGAGCGCGCCGATGATGCCGAATGTGAAGCCGCCGCCGGTGACGGCCAGGACGATCGCGAGCGGGTGGAGTTTGACGGCCCGGCTCATCAGGAACGGCTGGAGCAGGTTCGACTCCAGTTGTTGGACGCCGAGCACGATGGCGAGTACGAGCAGGGCGTTGACCAGCCCGTTGTCGGTGCCGACCAGGGCGACCACGACCGCGAGCACGCCCGAGATGGTGGCGCCGACGATCGGGATGAATCCGCCCAGGAACACCAGTGTCGTCAACGGCAGCCACAGCGGAATGTCCAGGATCCACAGGCCGAAGCCGATCGCGATCGCGTCGACCGCGGCGACGATGATCGTCGTCCGCATGTACTGGACGAGCGTCCACCAGCCTGCGCCGCCGGCGTACCGCATCGGTTTGCGCGCCGCGGCCGGCATCATGCCGGTCAGGAACTGCCAGATCTTGCGGCCGTCGCGCATGAAGAAGTAGGTGGTGAACAGGACCAGGAACAGGCCGGTGAAGAAGTTGCCGAGGCCCGAGGCGGTGGAACCGGCGATGTCCAGGCCGTTCTGGACGAGCATGTCCTGGTTCGTGCGGAACCAGTCGACGATCTGGGTCTGCGCGTTGGCGAGGAATTCGGCCATCGCTTCGCCGTCGAGGCCCCACGGGCCGCTCTCCAGCCACTCCTGGGCCTGTTCGAGGCCGGTGACGATCTGGTCATAGAAGTCGGGGACGCCCGTGATGA
>JAJYSW010000346.1 GCA_021793335.1 Actinomycetes bacterium | reverse complement strand
TAACGAGCCGCCCGGTCGGCCGCTACCGAGGCCGTTGTCTCACGTGAGCAGCGGATCTGCTGATGCGAGGTCACGGCCAACGCCCGCGAGAACAGGGATGCCGCTCGCTCCCGGCTCGTCCCGGTGAGCGATTCCCACGTGGCCCTCGCCGTGCCGAGCAGGGCTGGCAGACGCCTGTCGAGCTCGGTGAGCCGTGCCGAGTCCAATGCGTGCTCGGCTGCGAGCACGCGCCGTGTCAGCAGCGTGAGGCTCACCGGCTCGGCGGTGACGCCGCCGAATAGGGACTGCTCGATACGTCGGTCGGCACCACCGCCGACCGCGGCGGCCGAGAAAGCGGTCAGACCTGCGGTGAGAAACGTGCGGCGTCGCATGTGCTCATCATTCCGCACGGCGACGGTCTGCGTAACCTGCGCCACGGTATTCTCGAACTTCGAACCGGTGAGACCGACCAGATATGCGGGCACGTTCAATGCGGCCGCCACTCGCGCGAGGTCGCCGACCGTCCAATTCCGCTTGCCCTGCTCCCAGCGGGAGACCGTCGCGGCCGAGAAACCGCATCGGGCTCCGGCGCCCACCTGGTCGAGTCCGAGTGCGCAGCGCGCGGCCTTCAGGACACGTCCGATCTCGGCGTCGCTGATCTGCGACTGCCGATGCCAATGTGGAGGTTTGGACATGAGGGATCGCCTCCAAAGTCCAGCGTGCACATTATTTGCACTGCCTGCAATCGGCTTGCCGACAATGAACAGTCTATTGAAGATCAACTTGGTGCAGTGTGCAATCGATGCAGGCGGGCAGCGGAGGCCCGCCATGAACTGAAGGAACCTCCAATGGCACCGCAATTCCCGCCCTCCTGGGCCGAAGCCGTCGCCGAAGGCCTCGCCGTCATCGCCCCCGGCGCCCGCCTGCATCCCACGGCCCGACTCGTCCTCGCCGACCGCACCGGCCGCTCCCGCCGCATCCTCATCGGCCCAGGCTGCCGCGTCGGCGCCTTCGCCGTCCTCCACGGCGGCACCGAACTCGCAGCCGGAGCCGAGATCGGCCACGGCTGCCTCATCGGCGAACCGGAGACCGGCTACGCCCTCCGTGCGCACCGCACCGGTGAAGGCGCCCCCACCCGCATCGGCGCCCACGCCGTCCTGCGGGCCGGAGCCGTCGTCTATGCCGGGGCCGTGATCGGCCCGCACACCACGATCGGCCACCACACTCTGCTGCGCACCGGCGCCGTCATCGGCGCCGACAGCCAACTCGGCCACCACCTCACCGTTGAGCGCGGCGTCCGCATCGGCTCCGGGGTGCGCTGCTCGCCCGGCTCACACCTGACCGCCGAGATGCACATCGGCGACGGCGCGTTCATCGGTGCGGGCGTGCGCACGATCAACGACAAGCACCTCATCTGGCGCGACCCCGCCCGAGAGGAACCGCTCGCCCCGCCCCGCGTCGAGACCGGTGCGAAGGTCGGCACCGGCGCGGTGCTCCTCGCGGGCGTCGTCGTCGGCGCCGGTGCCCTGGTCGGGGCCGGGTCCGTGGTCACACGCGATGTCGCACCGGAGACCGTCGCCTACGGCAGCCCCGCCAGAGTCCCGAACGGAGGCCGGCCGTGAACTCCCCGCTCGAGTGGCTGCTAGCCCTCTCACCGAGCCTGTGTCTCAACGACCGGCACCGGGCCTCCCTGGAGGCGCTCGAAGCCGACCTCGCCGCGCTGGCTCACACCGACCCCGGTACCACGGACCGGGCCGCCCGTTCGGCGTGGCTGCTGCGAACGCGACGCGGACTCGCCGGGCACCGCCCGCCCGAGAACGCCGCAGGCGGCCTCTGGCAGGCGGCCGCCCAGTTCCTCGCCGGATACCACGACCTCGACCTGCGCGAGGCCACCGGAACCGGGCACGGGCAGATGATCCTGGACCACGCCCCGCCCGCCCTCGCCGAGTACTGGCGCGAGCGACTGGCCGCCGGAGGGCTCGTCGGCATCGCCGCCACCGAAGCCCACGGCGGCTCGCGTCTCCCCGAGGTCACCACCGCCGCCACCCCCGACGTGCAAGGCCGGTGGCGGGTCAACGGTGCCAAACGGTGGGTCTCCCGCCTGACCGAAGCCGAAGCCTTCGTCGTCTTCGTGCGCGACCCGAACGGTGCCGTCACCGCAGTCGTCGTCGACGCCGACTCCAGGGGCCTGTACCGGCACGCGACCGAGCCGGCCGGGCTCGGCGGCTGGAGCTGGGGCGGGCTCGATTTCGACCACGTGGCCGTCGATCCCAGGACCCACCTGCTCGGGCGGGCCGGACAGGGCACGGCGATCTTCCGATCCCACTTCGCGCGCTTCCGGCCCCTGGTCACCGCGTGCGCACTGGGATCCGCAGCGGGCGTCCACGACCGGGTCCGCGCCGCGCTGGCCGCCAGACGCGACATCGGCGGCGTGCCGCGCCTCCGCGACAACGCCCTGATCGCCCTCGGGCAGTCATGGGCCGAGATCAACGCCGCCGTACTGCTGACCTTCCACACGCTCGTCGCTGCATATCCCGGGCGAACCGACCTCGCCGCCAGGGCCGGCAAGGCCCACGGCGTCGATGCCGCCGTCCGGGTGGCGAACCGATTGGCGCCGTTGATCGGAGCGGCCGGATTCCAGCGCTCGCACCCGGTCGCGAAGGCGCGATTCGATCTCGCAGCGTTGCAATATGCCGACGGCATCCACGACGGCCTCTACCGGTCCGCCGGAAAGGAACTGCTCGACGTCCCTGCTCACCGATGAGG
>JAJYSW010000345.1 GCA_021793335.1 Actinomycetes bacterium | reverse complement strand
CCCTGGACTTCATGCGGCGGCACGGCCGGGCCATTGCGATCGCCGGCGGGGCCATGCTCGTCGCCGTCGGTCTCATGCTCGCCACCGGCGCCTGGACCGAGTTCATGAACTGGCTGCGCGCCACCGTCGGAGCAGGGGAGATCTGGCTGTGAGACGTTCCCCTCTGCGGATCGCCCGCTCTTTCGGCCGCCGCTGGTGGCATCAGCTCACCTCCATGCGCACGGCGCTGCTGCTGCTGCTCATTCTCGCGCTCGCCGCGATCCCCGGTTCGACGTTCCCGCAGCGGGCCATCAGCCTCACCGACGTCAACGACTACTACACCCGGCACCCCGATCTGGCGCCTTTCCTCGACCGGCTGTGGGCCTTCGACGTCTACACTTCGCCGTGGTTCTCCGCGATCTATCTTCTGTTGATGATCAGCCTCATCGGCTGCATCCTTCCCAGGCTCGGCGTCCACCTCAAGGCTCTGCGCGCCGAACCGCCGGATGCGCCCAGGCGCATGGAGATCCTGCCTTACCATCGCCGTCTCGACGGCGGGGCGAACGAGTCCCGGGCCAGGGCCGCGCTCAAGCGGCATCGTTTCCGGGCCGTCCGCCGTGAGAGCGCGGACGGCACCGTCACCATCGCCGCCGAGAAGGGGTATCTGCGTGAGAGCGGCAATCTGCTGTTCCACGCGAGCATCATCATCGTCCTCGTGGGCGTGGCCGTGGGGAGCCTGTTCAGCTGGTACGGCAACCGCATCCTCTCCGAGGGCGAGGATCAGGCGTTCTGCAATAACCTCCAGCAGTATGACGAGTACGGTCTCGGCGCTTATGTGGCCGAGACCGGCCTGCCTCGGTTCTGCGTCCAGCTCGACAGTTTCGCGGCCGAGTTCACCAATGGCGGCCCCACCGCCTATGAAGCCGACATCACCTATACCGTCGGCGATGCCGAGCACGCCTACGATCTGCGCGTCAACCATCCGCTGAACATCGACGGCACCAATATCTTCCTGATCGGGCACGGCTACACCCCCGTGGTGACCTATACGGACCGTTACGGCAATACCGAGACTCGCCGTCAGCCGTTCCTGTCCATGGACGCCGCCCTCAACTCGGAGGGCGCGTTCAAATTCCCGGACGCCAATTTCAATCCTGAGACCGGTGAGGTGGACGCGGACGCCGAGGTCGGCTTCGACGCGGTCCTCGTGCCGTCTTTCGACACGGCCACCGCGATACTGCTCGGCAGCGAACCCGAACTCAACAATCCGGTCTTGGCCCTCACCGCCTATCGGGGCGATCTGGGCATGGGCGATGGCCGGCCCGAATCGGTCTACAACGTGAACGAGGAGCAGATCGCATCGGGCGATCTCGCCTTGCTCAACGATGAGGTCGAGGTCATCGGCGTCGGTGACGTGATGGAACTCGACGACGGCTCCACCCTCACGTTCGACGGCGTCGAGCAGTACGCCGTTCTCCAGGTCCGTTATGACCCCGGGGGCCCCATCGTGCTCGGCGGCGCGGTGATCCTGATGGGGGCGCTGCTGCCCGCGCTGATGGTGCGGCGCCGCCGGTATTGGATCAGGTGGAACCCGGACGGGACCGTCGAGGTCGCCGGTCTGAACCGCAACGCTTATGACGGCATAGCAGAGGAGTGCGACGCCATCACCGCCGATATCGCACCCGATGCCGTGCCGCCCACACCTAGAACCGAATCCGAAGCGACCATCGGGAGCACATCATGACCGGTGCCCAAGTGGCGAACGCGTTGTTCGTCGCGACCATCATCCTCTACGCCTCTGCGATGTTCGGCCACGCGATCGAGTACGCCTTCGACAGGCGGGCCCCTAAGCGCGGCAAGGTGCTCGTGGCTTCCGGCGGTGAGGCCGCGGCGTCCGACGAAACGGCCGAGACCGACGCCGCCGCCACCAACGACGCCGCCGCCAACGACGATAACGCCGCCGAGGTCCCCGTCAGCCCGGTGGCCGCGCGCGCAGCCGGCCGGCTCTCGCTGGTCCTCACCTATCTGGGCACCATCGCTCTGGCGTCCTCCATCGTCATGCGAGTGATCTACACCGGGCGGTGGCCGTGGGGCAACATGTTCGAGTACATCGTCGGCATGGCGCTGGCCGGGATGGTCACTTGGCTGATCCTGGTCGCAGGCGGGCATGTCCACAGGCGGCTGGGGTTGTTCGCGACCTTCTCGGTGACGATGGTGCTCGGCACGTCGGTGCGGGTCTATACCGAGGCCGGTCCGCTGGTGCCCGCGCTGGACTCGTATTGGATCATCATCCATGTCACCGCCGCGATCGTGGCTTCCGGCATTCTGCTCATCGGCTGCGTGTTCGCGATCCTGCACTTGCTCAAGCGCCGTTTCGACCGGCGGATCTCGGAGGGCAAGACGCCTGGTTTCCCTTTGAACATCGCCAAGCGTCTGCCTGATGCGACGGTTCTGGAGCGGTTGACGTTCAAGACGCACGTGTTCGCTTTCCCGCTGTTGACCTTCGGGATCTTCGCGGGCGCGGTGTGGGCTCATTTCGCGTGGGGCCGCTACTGGGCTTGGGACCCGAAGGAGGTCTGGGCTTTCATCGCATGGGTCGTGTATGCGGCGTACTTGCACGCCAGGGTCTCCGGCCGTTCGGCGAGGGTCAACGCGCCGTGGATCGCGATTCTCGGGTATGCGGTCATGTTGTTCAACTTGACCGCGGTGAACCTGATCTTCGGCGGCCTGCACTCTTACGCGGGCGTCTAACAGGGCAGGGCCCGCGTCCGAGG
>JAJYSW010000344.1 GCA_021793335.1 Actinomycetes bacterium | reverse complement strand
CAGCGGCCCCAACCACGCGGGCGTGGTCACCTTCCGCCGGATCGATGCGGACACCACGCGCGTCACCGCCGAGATGGACATCGACCCCGAGGGCTTCGTCGAGAAGGCCGCCGACAAGCTCGGTATCCTCGACCGCCGCGTCAAGGGCGACATGCAGCGGTTCAAGGACTTCATCGAGGGGCGCGGCCACGAGACCGGATCGTGGCGGGGCGACGTGCCCCCGCCCGGCGCCATGACCTGAACACGCCCTGAAGCGCCGCACGACCACGGCCCCACCGGGCCGCCGGTCCAGGCCGACCTGCCGACGGGCGAGCACTCCGGCAGGGAAGAAAGCACGCGACTATCCGATGGAGGTAGCCCATGGCGAGTTCGAAGGGCGACCGGTATACGACGCGGGCGGTCTCGGAAGACGCGGCGGTGCGAGTCGAGGGCGCCACCCCCGACCGGCTCGCCGTACACGCCCCGAAGGAACTCGGTGGACCCGACGGCGGTTGGGATCCCGAACGGCTGTACGCGGCCGCCTTGGCGACCTGTCTCCACCAGAGCGTGGTGCTCATCGCCTCGTCGGCCGGGGTGAGCACCGCGGACAGCGCCGTCCACGCCGAGGTCACGGTGCGGGGACGCAGCGCCGCCTCCTGCGAGCTGGAGGCGGCGCTGCGCGTCGAGTTGCCCGGCGCCTCGGACGCCGACGAACGCGAACGGCTCATCGCCCGAGCCGCCGCGCACTGTCCGCTCGTCGACGAGTCACAGGTGACCGTCATGTCCTGAGTGCGACGGGCCCCGGCGGGACGTTCTGCTCCCTCGCGGGGACGCGGACGGCCGGGGCGGCGCTCAGCATGCCGCGGATCGGCCGCTCGCGGTGCAGACCGGGCCGCCGCGCAGCCCTCGGGCTCAAGCCGCACGGCGGGTGGAGGCGGGCGGCGTCGCGAACCGTTCCCGCCTCGCGCCCTGATCAGTGCGCGGTGCCGCCCCACTCCTTCGACTGGGTGAGACGGAACAGGTACAGCAGTGCCGGTCCGACGATGACCGCGGCGAGACCGACGGCCACCACCAGTCCCTGAAGCGTCGCCCGCGCCCCGGCCGCCTCGCCGATCGTCATGTGGTCGACCAGAATCCACGGGTACTGTCCGAGCCCCCAACCGGACACCACCGAGGACACCGCGAGGACGGCGGTCAGCCGCGCGATGCCGTAGCGGCGCCGCAGCAACAGGAGCAGGGTCGCGCCTCCGCCCAACGCGGAGAGGACGATGAGCGGCGCGGCGCGGCCGGTGAGCCCTTCGCTCAGTGTCGGCGCGTCCGCGGTGAGCGGAATGAGCGCGGCGAACACGATCACGCCGCTTACAGCGCCGACGATGAGCGATCGGACCCGCAGCTGCTCGGCGAGGCGGTCCTGCCCGGTGCGGGCGGCGTCGGCGGTCAGGAACGTGCCTGCCAGGACGGCGCACGTGCCCACCGCGATGACGCCGCCGAACAGCGAGGTCGGGTTCAACCAGGACGACCACAGGTCGCCGTGCCCCTCGGCCGGGACACGACCTGAGGCGAGCGCGCCGGCGACGGTGCCGAAGAAGAACGGGGCCAGCACTGAAGAGGTCGCGAAGATCGCCCCGAACAGGCGGGCTTGGCCGAGCGTCTCGCTGTACTTGCGGAACGCGAAGCTCGCGCCGCGCAGGACGATGCCGAGCAGCGCCAGCGTCAGCGGCACCATCAAGGTCGTCATCGCCGCGACGAAGGAAGTGGGGAACGCCGTCCACCAGGTGACGAGCACATAGATCAGCCAGACGTGGTTGGCCTCCCAGACGGGCCCGATACTGCGGTCGATCAGTGTGCGCACCTCGGCGCCGCGCCTGCTGCCACCGGCGGTGAGATCGAAGAAACCCGACCCGAAGTCGGCCCCGCCGAGCACGGCATAGGCGATGACGCCGACGAACAGCGCGGCCGCGACCACGATTTCGAGAGTCATCGGCCCTCCCCAGCGCCGGTGCCGCCTGCCGCGACCGCTTCGACCGGTTGCGGCCCGTACGGGCTCGGCAGGTCCGAGTCGCCCGATCGCCAGCGCCGGGCCATGGACCGCAGGACGACGACGGCCCCGACGGTCATCGCGCCGTAGAGCACGATCGAGGCGCCCAGCACGCCCCACAGCCCGGCCGTGAAGTCGCCGACGGCCTCAGGGGTCCGCATGACGTCGTAGACGATCCACGGCTGCCTGCCGACCTCGGTGGCGATCCAGCCCGCTTCGAGCGCCAGCACGGCGAGCGGCCCGCCTGCGGCGGCGAACCGCAGGAACCAGCGGTCGCCGAGAAGGTCGCGACCTCGCCAGCGCATGAACCAGTAGAGCAGGACGGCGAGCATCAGCAGGATGCCGACGCCGATCATGATCTGGAACGACCAGTGGGTGATGTTGACCGGCGGGAGGTCCTCGGCGGGGACCGTGTCCATGCCGGGCACCGGTTCGTCCAGAGAGCTCTGCGCGATCAGTGAACCGAGGTAGGGGATGTCCAGCGCGCCTTTGACCTCGCCGTCGATGTAGACGCCGCCGATGCGCAGCGGTGAGGCGCCTTCCGTGGTGGTCTCGGCGAGTTCGAACGCGGCGAGCTTGGCGGGCTGGCGCTCGTCCAGCCCTTCGCCGAGGAGGTGCCCGATGAAGGGCTGGACGACGGCGGCGACCGTGGCGAACGCGAACGGCACGAGGAATCCGAGGCGGTGGTGCCGGTCGCGGCGACCGCGCAGCATGCCGACGGCGTAGGTGCCCGCGATGGA
>JAJYSW010000056.1 GCA_021793335.1 Actinomycetes bacterium | reverse complement strand
GATCTGAATCGCCGCCTTCACGATGACGATAGCAACCCCGCGCCAGAGCGGCGAACGCGTCAGTAGTGCCGCCACTCGCCCTGCACGAGCTCCAGGATCACCGGGTGCATGAGCGTCGAAGGCTCCATGTCCCGCCGGGCCCGATCCGGCGGGAACACCTGTGCCGCCTCCAGCAGCTCCGGCGTCAGCGACCGGAAGGGTCCGACGGCCTCGTCGAGCGAGAGCATCGTCGCCGCGCCCGAGGCCTGCACCGCGTGGAAGCCCCAGTCCCCGAAGGAAGGCACCGAGACCTGGTACGGCGTCGGTTCGTAGCCGGCCGCGGCGAGCGTCGCGGCGATCGTCCAGTAGGTCTTCGGCGCGAAATACGGCGATCCGCCCTGCACCACCATGCGGCCCGAATCGTGCAGGCGGGCCCCGGCCAGCGCGTAGAACTCCACGGAGTACAGCTTCGCCGTCTCCGTCGCGTCCGGGTCGGGCATGTCCACCACGATCACGTCGTAGGCCCTGCTCTGCTCGCGAAGCCACGTGAAGGCGTCTTCGTTCACCACCTCGACCCGTGGATCGCTCAGCGCGTCGCCGTTGAGGCCCACCAGGTCGTCGAAGTCGCGGGCCAGGTCCGTGATCGCCTCGTCCAGGTCCACCAGGGTCACCGATTCGACGTCCGGGTACCGCAGGATCTCCCGGACCCCGAGCCCGTCGCCGCCGCCCAGCACCAGGACGTCCTTCCTCGGGCCGTCCATCACCGGGTGGACCAGTGCCTCGTGGTACCGGTACTCGTCCACCGAGGAGAACTGGAGGTCCCCGTTGAGGTAGAGCCGCAGGTCGCTCTCGCCGAACGGCGAGATCGACTCGGTCATCACGACCTGCTGGTACTGCGAATCCTCGCTGTAGACGATCGGGGCGGCATAGAGCGCCTGCCGCGCGACCGTCTCGAACCGGTCGGTGTACACGAACGCCGCCACCAGCAGCACCGCCACCAGCCCCGCCACCAGGGTCAGCAGCTGCTTCGCCGCCTTCGACAGATCCCCGCGGAACAGGATGAGCACGAGGACGACGCCGGCCACCGCGTTGATCGCGCCCACCAGCAGCGCCCCTCTGATCTGGCCGAGCAGCGGCAGCAGCAGGAACGGGAACGCCAGGCCGCCGATCAGGCCGCCCAGGTAGTCCGCGGCGTTCAGGTCGGCCACCGCCGCCCCGGCCGCCTGCTTCCTGATGCGCTGCAAGAGCTCCATCAGCAAGGGGATCTCCGCCCCGATGAGCAGGCCGATCAGGAACGCCACCACCACCAGCGGCAGGGTGTACAGGCTGGTGAAAGCGAATGCCGAGTACAAGATCAGGACGCTGAACCCGCCCAGGAAGGCGAGCGCGAGCTCGATGGCGGCGAACGACAGCGCCGGGCGCTTCTGGAGCGGTTTCGCCCCGAGCGCGCCCAGGCCCATCGCGAACACCATGACGCTCAGTACGATCGCGGCCTGCGTCGCGGTGTTGCCGACCAGGTACGAACCGAGCGTGATCAGTGCCAGTTCATAGACCAGCCCGCACGCCGAGACCGTGAACGCCGCCGCGAGCAGGCCGGTCCTGGCCGCCCGTCCCCGCTGCTGCGCCCGCTTCGAGCCCGGCGCGGACGCGGTCGAGGTGCTCAAGACAGGGCCATGGCGATGACGCCTCCGAGTGAGAGGTGCATCGCCGAGTTCACCCACACTGCGGGCTGGAGCTCGCCGGAGGCGACGATGTCCCCGAGTCGCCCGGGTGTCAGCAGATCCAGCACGATGAATGCGACCGCCATGGCCGCCAAGCCGATCAGGCCGAACACCAGCGTCGAGACGATGCCTTCGAGCAGATCGCCGCGGGAGGCCCAGATCGCGCCGACCACGATCAGGCCCACACCGAGCGTGTTGGAGGCCAGCAGCAGCGCCGCGTTGCGGTTGCGGTGGGTCCAGATGAGTTCGCCGAGCTTGCCGGGGGTGAGCCAGTCGACGATGAAGAAGCCGATCACCATCAGGACGATCCCGATGGCGCTGTATGCGAGTGCGCCGAGGACGGCGCCGCCGAATTCTTCGAACATGTGGGGGACTGCCTTTCAGTTGGTCTCAAGCTTATTTACCGCTGCCGGGACCGCCGCCCCGGAACGGCGATGGAGGCGAGGACGACCATCCCCACAGCAGGAACGTGGACGAGTAGTGGTTATAGCCGTCACGGTATTTGAACAGCAGGATCTTCGAGCCGATCCCGTGGGGTGCGACGGACACGATGTGGTCCTTGTACTGAAGGAAATAGGTGCTGCCGCTCTGGCGTTCCTTCCTCGCGTCGGCGTCGTCATCGATGTCGTCGGCCACTTGCGAGGGTTGGAGGTTCGACGTGTAGGCTTTGCCGCGGCCCTCGTCGAGGTGCGCGGCCCGCGTGTAGTTGCTCTGGATGTAACCGGTCGGGTTGTTGAAGTCCAGCGAGCTGAAGACCATGCCGCCGCAGCACAGGGCCACCACGACGGCGATGGCCGTCCAATGCTTCCAGTTCAGGCCGTTCGACTGCGGCTGCGGAGGTTCTTGCGGACCGTGCTGTTCGTGGCCGTTGGTGTGCATGGCATGTCCTTCGAGTGGGCGGCGCCGGGGTCAGCCCGCGGGAGCGACGGCGCCGGTGGTGGTCACTATCTGCCCGTGTTGCGGATACGTGTGAACGGTGCGCCAGCTCAGCGGCGCGATGCCGGTGACCTCCAGGGCCGTGATCGCGTCGGGCCGCTCTCCGAACACGCCGATGAGGAGGTCGGCCTCCTCGCTGCGGGCGTGCAGCTCCCTCACGCGGGCCCGAAGCTCGGGCACGGTGAGTTGCTCGACCTCGCACGTGTAGCGGTGCCGCCACGAGCCGACGCGCTGGCTGAACCGATCGGGCAGATCGGGTGTGAGGTCGTCGCGGTAGGCGAGGGTCTCGGCGATGAGCCCGTCGGGAGTGGCGACGACGGCCTGGTGGCTGGCGCCGAGCAGCCGCAGCGACAGCCGGAGGGGCCCGGCGTCGCGGTCGATCTGATCGAGCACCGGCATGGAGGGGGCGTCCGGACGGAACGTCAACGACCCCGCGGAGACGTCGACATAAGGCACTGTCAATGAGGTGATCAAGATTCGTTCTGGTGGTAGATGGTGATCTGATTTCGGTCCAGGGTAAGACCCTTTGCCAACTCCCATTTGGCTCCGTCGCCGAAGGATTCGAACGACAGGCGCTGACCTGCGGTGCCGGCGTAGTCGTGGTAGCGCAGCGAGCCGTTCGGGGCGAGTCCGGTCGTCGCCTCGCTGGTGTAGCGGGCGCTGCCCTGTTCCTCGGAGCGGTACGAGACGCCCTCGAAGCTGATCTCCTTCGGCCCCGGTTCGAGATCCGAGCCGGTGATCTCCTCCCACAGGACCAGTTCGATGTCGGGATCGGCCTCGACCGACAGCCAGCGCTTGACGCCGGTGCCGGTGTCAAGGAAATGTTCGGCCCACGTGTAGTCCCCTTCGGACAGACGCAGTGTCCCGCGAACGGCGAGCGTCTTGCCGTACGCCTCGACCAGATCGCCCGCCTTGACCCGCATGGGATCGCCGCGCAGGACGTCGGTGTCGGCGTCGGCGAACGGGTCCACCGGTCCGTCGGCGGTGCCCTCGTCCTCACGTTCGCGGCGGCGCCATAGCCACCAGCCCACGCCGACGGCGACGGCGATCAAGAGCAGCACGAGAACCAGGTTCATGGGTCACCTCAGCATTCGGGGGTCCGGGTTTGACGATCACTCTACAGAGCGGCGGGCCCGTTCGCCGTCGGCAGCGGCGACGCGCACTCCCGCCGGAGCCCACCAGACGCAACAGCCCCGTAGGATCTATCTCGAAGCCTTCCACGACGAGGTGGATCGAGTCGATTCGAGCTGGAGACGAAACGTGTTGGCGTTCATCGGGGACGAAGAATTCCGCGAGGTCCTTCCCGACAGGGAGGAACTGCTCGCCGAAGCGGCCGGCCTGGCCGGCGGTGACGAGTCCCTCGCGAAACTGGTCGAACTCTATTGGAGTCTGGTCGCCGACGACGACCTGGTCGGCCGCAGCGCCCGGCAGCTGTTCGAGACTACCGCCCGTCACCGCGCCCTCGCGCAGCGACGCAACCCTGGCGAAGTCCGCCTGGAGATCCACTCCTCGGCCGACTCCGACGGGCCCGACGCCGACGCGAACACCCGCATCGACATCGTCTGCGAGGACACGCCGTTCCTCGTGGACTCGCTGACCGGCCTGTTCGACAAGCACGGCATCGACGTCAACGTGTTCGTCCACCCGATCGTCCCGGTCCGCCGCGACGAGGACGGAACGCTGATCGACGCACCGGCCGAACCGGCCGAAGGCAGGGCCGAGAGCTGGATGCACATCGAACTGCACCGGATCGCCGACCCCGATTTCCTGACGGTCCTCGAATCGGAGATCCTCGCCGTCCTCGACGACGTCGGCGTCTGCGTCGCCGATTGGCAGGCGATGCGCGACCAGGCGCTCCAGATCGCCTCGGATCTCGAAGGCAAGTTCCTTCCCGTGCCCGACAAGGACGTCCACGACACGATCGAGCTGCTGCGCTGGCTCGCCGAGGACAAGTTCACATTCTTGGGCTTCCGGCAGTACAAGCTCACCGGCGCAGGCGAGGACGAGGCGCTCACGCCCGTCGAGGGCACCGGCCTGGGCCTGCTCGCGAAGGCCCCCGTCGTGCCGCGCCGCCTGGACACCTTCACCGCCGACGCCCGATCCCAGATCGGTGTGAAGCGGCTGCTGGTCATCACCAAGTCGAACGCCCGCTCCACGGTGCACCGCACCTCCTTCATGGACTACATCGGCGTCAAGACCTTCGACGCGAACGGTGAGCCCGACGGCGAGCTGCGCTTCATCGGCCTGTTCACCTCGGCCGCCTACCTCTCGTCGGTCACCGACATCCCCGTGGTGCGACGCAAGGTCCAGGAGGTCATCACCCGCTCGGGCGTGACCCCCTCCTCCCACTCCGGCAAGGATCTGGTCAACGCGCTGGAGACCTACCCGCGCGACGAACTGTTCCAGGCCCGTACCGAAGACCTGTACCGCACCGCGATGGGCGTACTGCGCCTGGCCGGTCGCCGTCGCCTGCGCCTGTTCCTGCGCCGGGACGTCTACGGCCGTTTCTACTCCTGCCTGGTCTACCTGCCGCGCGACCGGTTCGACACCGATAACCGCGTCAAGGTCCAGCAGATCCTCTCCGATCGACTCGGCGGCATCGGCGTGGACTACGACACGCGCGTCACCGAGTCGGTCCTGGCCCGCCTGCACTTCGTGATCCGCATCGACCCGTACGCCGAGGTCGAACCGGTCGACGTCGACTCGATCCAGGCCGAACTGGCCGAGGTCACCCGCTCCTGGGACGCCGACCTCTCGCTCCAGCTCGATCACCACGTCGGCGAAGGCCAGGCCCGCGGCCTGTACCGGGCCTATGCCGAGGCGTATCCGCCGGCCTATAAGGCCGAGCACTCGCCGTTGGACGCGGCGAAGGACATCGCGAAACTGGAGATGCTCCACGAGCCGGGCGACATGGAGCTCCAACTGTTCCGCCGCCACGGCCACGACGACGACGTCCACTTCAAGGTCTACTCCTTCGGCGATCCGGTGGGCCTGTCCGAAGCGCTGCCGATGCTGCGCCACCTGGGCGCCAGCCTCGAAGAGGAACGCCCGTACCGCGTCAGCCGCTCCGACGGCACGATCCACCTGCACGACTTCCGGGTCCGGCTCACGGAGCGGGCCGCGGAGGCGGTGCCGCAGCTGCGCGCCCGCTTCGAGAACGCCTTCCGCGCCGTGTGGACCGGCGAGGCCGAATCGGACCGGTTCAACGAACTGGTGGTCGCCGCCGGGCTCACCTGGCGGCAGGTCGTCATCCTCCGCTCCTTCGCGAAGTACATACGCCAATGCGGCTTCGTGTTCTCGCAGGCGTTCATCGCCGACACGCTGTGCGATAACCCGGCGATCTCGGCCGGGCTGGTGAAGCTGTTCGAAGCCCGATTCGATCCGCGCGTAGGGGACGACCGGGACACGGCCGTCGAACGCATCGACGAGACGCTCGCCGAAGCGCTCGCCGAGGTGCCGAGCCTGGACGCCGACCGGATTCTGCGGGCCTTCCTGACCTTGATCCGCGCGACGCTGCGCACCTCATATTTCCAGCGTGGCGAAAGTGGACGCCCGAAGAAGTACGTCTCGTTCAAGTTCGACGCCCGCCGCATCGACTTCCTGCCCAAGCCGCGTCCCATGTACGAGATGTACGTGTACTCGCCGGACTTCGAAGGCGTCCACATGCGCTACGGGAAGGTCGCGCGCGGCGGCCTGCGCTGGTCGGACCGCCGCGAGGACTTCCGCACCGAGACCCTCGGTCTGGTCAAGGCCCAAGAGGTCAAGAACACCGTGATCACGCCCGTCGGGGCGAAGGGCGGATTCGTCGTCAAGGGCGGCCCGTTCGCCGACCGGGCCGCGCACCAGGCGGAGGGGCGCAACCGCTACCGGGAGTTCATCTCCTCGCTGCTGGACATCACCGACAACCGCGACGTCGACAACACCGTCGTCCCGCCTCCCGACGTGGTCCGCCACGACGGCGACGACCCGTACCTCGTGGTCGCCGCCGATAAGGGCACCGCGACGTTCTCCGACCTCGCCAACGAGGTCGCCGCCTCCTACGATTTCTGGCTCGGCGACGCGTTCGCATCGGGCGGCTCGGTCGGCTACGACCACAAGAAGATGGGCATCACCGCACGCGGCGCCTGGGAATCGGTGAAAAGGCACTTCAGGGCCGTGGGCGTCGACACGCAGACGCAGGAGTTCACCACCGTCGGCATCGGGGACATGGCCGGCGACGTATTCGGCAACGGCATGCTCCGCAGCGAGCATCTGCGGCTCGTCGCCGCATTCAACCACATGCACATCTTCATCGACCCGAACCCGGAGGCGGCGACCTCGTTCGCCGAACGCCGCCGCCTGTTCGAACTGCCGCGATCGACATGGGCCGACTACGACGCCTCCCTGATCTCCGCCGGCGGCGGCGTGTGGGAACGCTCGGCGAAGTCCATCCCGATCTCGGCCGAGGTCCGTGCCGCCCTCGGGCTCGACCCGGACGTGACCGAGATGACCCCGCCCGACCTGATCCGCGCGATCCTGTGCGCCCCGGTGGACCTGCTGTGGAACGGCGGCATCGGCACGTACGTCAAGGCCGCCGCCGAGGCCGACGCGGCCGTGGGCGACAAGGCCAACGACGCGGTCCGCGTCAACGGCGGCGATCTGCGCTGCCGGATCGTCGGCGAAGGCGGCAACCTCGGCTTCACGCAGTTGGGGCGCATCGAATACGCCCGGACCGGCGGACGCATCAACACCGACTTCATCGACAACTCCGGCGGCGTGGACGCCTCCGACCACGAGGTCAACATCAAGATCCTGCTGCGTTCGGCCTCGCTCGCGGGCCGCATCGAGCCCGACCGGCGCGATGAGCTGTTCATGGACATGTCCGACACCGTCGCCGACATGGTCCTGGGCGACAACTACGGCCAGAACACGGCCCTGGCCAATGCCACGAGCCTCGCCTCGCGGCTCCTCCCGGTCCACATCAGATTGATGAAGTACCTGGAGCGGCACGCCGGGCTCGACCGCGAGATCGAGGGCCTTCCCGACGACGGACAGCTCCAGGAGCGCACCGCCGCAGGCCAGGGCCTGACAGGGCCCGAACTGGCGATCCTGCTCTCCTACGTCAAGATCTGGGCCAAGCGCGCCGTCCTCGAATCGGATCTGCCCGACGAGCCGTGGACGACGCCGGTCCTGCACGGCTACTTCCCGCCGCCGCTGCGGGAGGCCTACGCCGACCTCATGGCCGAGCATCCGCTGCGCCGCGAGATCGTCACCACCGCCGTGGTGGGGGAGGCGGTGAACCGCGGCGGCATCACCTTCCTGTTCCGCATAGCCGACGAGACCGGTGCCGACGTCGCCGACGTCGTCCGCGCCTACGTCATCATCCGCGACGCGTTCGCCCTGCCCGAACTGTGGCAGCGCATCGAATCGCTGGACAACCGGGTGCCGCAGACCGCGCAGGTCGCCGCGCTGCTGGTGACGAGGCGGCTGCTCGACCGGGGCGTGCACTGGATGCTCCAGCACCGCCGAGGCCCGCTCGATGTCGCCGGCGAGATCGAGCGGCTCCGGCACGGCCTGTCCGTCCTCCAGCCTCGGCTCCCCGAGCTGCTGACCGGTTCCGAAGCGATCGGCTTCGAACGGTTCTGCGCCCAGCTCACCGAGCAGGGCGTGCCCGCCGATCTCGTCGTCGACGTCTCCGCCCCGATCTTCGGGTTCGGGCTCGTCGACGTCGTCGAGCGCTCCAGACTCCTGGGCACCGACTTGATCGAGACCGCGCAGGTCTACTACGGGATCGCCGCGCAGCTGCACGCCGACGAGATCCTCAACCAGATCTCGGCGCTGCCCAGACGCAACCGCTGGCAGACCCTGGCGCGTTCGGCGCTGCGCTACGACCTCTACGGTGCACTGGCGGCCTTGACCACCAGTGCCCTGAACGTCAAACCGGGCGCGCACCCGACCGAAGCGGTCGGGATGTGGGCCGAGCACGGCGCCGCCGAGATCGAGCGTGTCCACGAGGCCACGGAGGAGGCCGGGCGCTCCGAGGAGAAGCTCGCGGTCCTGTCGGTGGCGCTGCGTCAGATCCGCGGCCTGGTCGAGACCGAGCAGGACTGAGCCCCCGCGGGCCGGCCCCGCGGTTCCTCCGCGAACCGCAGGACCGGCCCGCGCCCCTGCTCGCGGCGCGCTCGCGAATCGTGGGACCGGCCCGCGGCCCCGGTCCCCGCGCGGACGCCGTGTGGATAATGGTGGCTCGGAGGAGCTGATCGAGAATGCCGAAGAGCCACACCCCCGGGGTGCCCAAGCTGCTGCGAGTCCTCAACGACCAGGCGGCGCTCAAGCTGCTGCTCGACGACGGGCCGCAGACGCGGGCGCAGCTGGCCGAGCGGACCTCGATGTCGAAGGTGACCGCCTCGCAGATGATGGAGCGGCTCCAAGGCCGCGGCCTGGTCGAGGTCGTCGGCTCCAAGTCCGGCGGGCGCGGACCGAACGCGTCGCTGTACGCGGCGGTGCCGTCGTTCGCCTATGTCGTCGGCGTCGAGATCGGGCCGTCGAGCGCGCGGGGCGCCTGCGCCGACTTCACCGGCAGCATCGTCGGCCGCGCCGAGGCCACGGTCGAGGGATCGACCGATCCGGTCGCCGTGGTGCGCAAGGTCGTCCTGGACGCCGTGTCCGCCGCCGGAGTGGAGATGGGGAAGGTCGCGCGGGTCGTGCTCGGCACGCCCGGCGTCATCGACCCGGCCACCGGTGAGATCGGTTTCTCGTGGGACCTGCCCGCTTGGCACCGCGGCCTGCTGACGGCACTGAACGAGGAGCTCGTCCCCGAAGTCTCCATCGAGAACGACGTCAACCTCGCCACCGTCGCCGAGCAGCGCTCCGGTGGGGCCGGCGGCGCCTCGGACTTCGTGTACGCATGGTTCGGGCGCGGCCTGGGCCTGGGGGTCATCCTCGGCGGGAAACTGCACCGCGGCGCCACCGGCGCCGCCGGCGAGATCGGCTTCCTGCCCGTGCCGGGCGGCGAACTGCCGACCGGCGGCGTTGTCACGCGGCTCTCGCAGGGGTCCTATCAGCGTGTCATCGGCGGCGCGGCCGTGCTCGAGACCGGGGCGAAACACGGTTTCGCCGGTCCCGAGCCGGGCGACGTCGTCCGGTCTGCCGTCGAGGCCGGAGCGGAGGGCACGGCCTGTCTCGATGAGATCGCCCGGGGCCTGGCCCTGGGCATCGTGGCCGCGTGCGTCCTCCTCGACCCCACCGTGGTGGTGCTCGGCGGCCCGGTCGGCTACGCGGGCGGCCTGGAGCTGGCCGGGCGCGTGGCCGCGCAGACCGTGCAGCTCGCGCCCGTCAATCCGAGCGTCGTGGCCGGCACGGTCGCCAGCGAGCCGGTGATCCGCGGCGCGATCCTCCTCGGCCTGGACGCGGTGCGCGTCGGGCTGTTCGACTGAACCGTCCCCGAATCGCACCGCGCCCGTCCTCGCCGCCCTCGCGGCGGTGCGGCTATGTCACGTCGCGCCGGGTGAACGACCAGGTGGCCAGCGCGGTGAGCACGAGGACGACGCCGCCGATCAACAGCCCCGCGGCGGGGATGGTCAGCGTCATCGGGTCGGACATCTCCTCGGGCAAGTCCGTGTAGCTGTACAGCTGGGTATCGCCGATGATCCATACGGTGACCCACGTGTACAGCGAGAACAGATCGGGGTACTGCACCTTGAACGCCATGCCGGCGAGACGGACCAGCAGGTCTCCGATGACGAGGTAACCGGCGATGACCCCGCCGGCGACCGCGGTGTGGCGGCCCAGCATCGCCAGAGCGCTCCCGGCCACCGTCATGCCGAGGGTCAGGGCCGCTGTGCGAGCCAGCACGGCCAGGGCCCCCTCCCACCATTGGGCGTCGAGCTCGCCGACTTCGCCGCGGAGGGCCGCCGCCGCATAGAACAGTGGGAACGCCAGGGCCAGTAGCGCCCCGACCGCGGCGGCGCACATCGTGAGGGCCGCGCCGAGCTTGGCACCCCACACTTTCCACCGGTTGGGGTGCCACACCAGCAGGTTCGACATCCCGCCGCTCGACCATTCCGCGCCGATCAAGGAGGCGGCCAGTAGCATCACCAGCAGTCCGGCCACGATCGTGACGCCGATGAGGATCAACACGCCGTCCTCCGCGAAGCGGAAGACGCCGTACGGGTAGTGGTCGACCGGGTCGGTCCCCCAGGCGAGGAGTTCCTCGCAGACCTCGGCGTGGCCCAGCTCCGGGTAGTCCGCGTTGGCGTTGTAGCCCCACTCCTGCTCGAAGTAGTCCTCCTCGGCCCGGCACCGGTCCAGATCCGCTTGGTACATCGCGGCCTGCTCCTCGGCGAACGCCAGTTCGTCGGGTGTGGGCGCGTTGCGGGAGGTAGCCGCGACCATGAACGCCAGCAGCAGCAGTCCCACGAGGGAGCAGAGGCCGAAGAGCAGCGTCAGCCGGCGGCGCATGAAGCGGTGGAGTTCGGTTCTGTAGAGGTTCATCGGTCCTCGTCTCCGGTCTGGCCGTCGGTCTCGGCGGGGGTCGTGGGGGCGTCCGGCGCGGGCTGCCCCACTTGGACGGCCCGGCCGTCCCGGGGCGCGGTCCCGGTCAATTCCAGGAACACCGATTCGAGGTTCTTGGTCTCGGCGGTGAGTTCGGAGAGGTAGAGCCCCGCATCGGCGAGGGTCTTGGTGACCCAGGCGGCCTCGGGGGCGCCGGTCACGACGAGGCGCTCGGGTTCGGTGGTGACCGATACGCCGTCCGCTGCGTCCGTCAGGGCCGCGGCCGCGTCGCGGATCAGCCCCGGGTCGGCGAAGCGGACGCTCAAATGGGCGCTCGAATGCCCGGCGATGATGTCGGCGACCTTCCCGGCGGTGATGCGCCGCCCGCGGGAGACGATCGTCATCGAGTCGCACAATTGCTGTACTTCGGACAGCAGATGCGAGCTGACCAGGACGGTGGTGCCCTGGTCGTGGGCGAGCCATTGGAGGAGCGCGCGCATGTGGTGGATGCCGGCGGGGTCGAGTCCGTTGGCCGGTTCGTCGAGGACGAGCAGCTCGGGACGCTTCAGCAGCGCCTGGGCAACGGCCAGGCGCTGGCGCATGCCCAGTGAATAGCCTTTGATCGATTGTTTGGCCTGGTCGCGCAGGCCCACCTGTTCGAGGACCTCGTCGACGCGTGTGGCCGGGATGCCGGTGCTCTCGGCCAGGATCTGCAGCGTGAGCCGTCCCGAGAAGTGCTTGAAGAACTGCGGGGACTCCACGACCGCGCCGATGCGCGCGATGACCCGGGGGAGTCGGCGCGGCACCTCCTCGCCGAAGATCCGCATGGTCCCGGCGTCGGTGCCGATGAGGCCGAGCAGGGCGCGCAAGGTGGTGGTCTTGCCCGAGCCGTTGGGCCCCAGGAAGCCGTGCACCTGCCCGGCGGCGACCTCCATGTCGAGGCCGTCCAAGGCGTGGTGGGGCTGCCGCAAGAGTCGCTGGTAGGTCTTGCGCAGCCCCGATATCTCGATGACCGGGGGCATGGGGCTCACTTTCGTGTGTAGGGGACGGCCTGGTGGGGACGGCCGATGACGCGGGGTGCGAACACCGTTCAATATACCCGGTATAGTGTCGTGTCACCGGCCGCCTCGGCCGCAGCCGCCACGCTGCTTCCCCCGCATGGTTTCATTGAGCCGTGGCACAGTCTGAACGCGTCCTCGACCTGTCCGGCGTCACCGTCCGCCGCGGTGACAACCACCTGCTCCACCACGTCGACTGGCGCGTCGACGCCGACCAGCGCTGGGTGATCCTCGGCCCCAACGGCGCGGGCAAGACGACGCTGCTCAACCTGGCGGGCGCCCGCAGCCACCCCACCTCCGGCACCGTCGACATCCTCGGCGAGCGCCTCGGGCGCATCGACGTGTTCGAACTGCGCCCCCGCATCGGCCTGACGACCACCGCGATCGCCGAGTCCATCCCGAACGACGAGACGGCCCTCGACGTCGTCCGCACCGCCGCCTGGGGCCGCATGGGCCGCTGGCGCGAGGAATACGACGAACTCGACGACGACCGCGCCATGTCCCTGCTGCGCTGGCTCGGCGTCGCCCCGCTCTCCGAGCGCCGTTTCGGCACTCTCTCCGAAGGCGAGCGCAAGCGCGTCCAGATCGCCCGCGCCCTCATGACCGACCCCGAGCTGCTGCTGCTCGACGAGCCCGCCGCCGGACTCGACCTCGGCGCCCGCGAAGCCCTCGTCGCCACCCTCGCGGGCCTGGCCCGGGACTCCACCGCCCCCGCGATGGCCCTCGTCACGCACCACGTGGAGGAGATCCCGCCGGGCTTCACCCACGCGCTCGTGCTCTCGGCCGGCAGCGTCGTCGCCGCCGGGCCGCTCGCCGAGGCGCTCACCTCGGCCACGCTGTCGAAGGCGTTCGGGCTGCCGCTCACTTTGACGGCCAACGGGAACCGTTACACCGCCATCGCCGCCTGACGGTCGTTCGGACGGGCACGGTGACCGCACGCGAAGCCCGAGGCCCAGGCCGCTCGGCGGCCCGCGGCCTCCCCATGGAACCCTCTCCCCCCGATCTGAGCGATCCGCTGCTCCTCGACGCCTCCGTTACGCTGGAGCCCGTGAGGATTCGGTGGTGGCGAGCGATCGGCCTGTTCATGGCCGTATCGATGGTCCTGATGTACTTCGCGGGCGCCACCCGGCTCGGCGAGGCCGGAGCCGAACCCGTCCGGTCCGTCCCGGCGATCGAGGGCGACATCGAGGCGCAGGTCGCCGAACTCCGGTCCGCCGCTCCCCTCGACGCCGCCGATCCCGACCAGGCCCTGACCGCCGCCCTCGCGGACTCCGATCTCGCGACCGAGCTGGTCGCGGCCGAGCCCGACCCGAGTGACGGCGAATTGGCCGCGATCCTCGCGAGCCTCGCCTCCGACACCGACCGCTTCGACCCGGTCGAGGTGGGGGCGTTCTTCGACGAGCTCGGACAGGAGCACACCGCGTGGCTCTCGGTGCTGTATCCCGGGGTCGTCGCCCACCTCCCCGGCGCGCCGTTCGAAGCGCGCGTGAACGCCAATAAGCTCGTCATCGAGGCGGCCACGCAGGCTTCGGCCGCTTTCGCCGGGCCGCCCCGGCCCTGGACCGAGCGCACCGAGCGCCCGGTGCGCGCCGAGCTGGACCAGCTGCTCGACTCCGACCGCGAGTTCATCTCCCTCGATCCCTACAACAACTCCGGCGGGGGCTCGTGGATCGAAGTCCTGGGCGATCTGGAGACCGCCTCGCAGGTCACGGTGATGGTGCCCGGGGGCTCGGCGGAGCTGTCCAGCGCCAACTTCAACCTCTACTACAACCGGGCGAGGAGTTTCGTCGACGCCGCCGACGGCGAGCTGGCGGTCGTGGTGTGGGCCGGCGCCTCATGGCCCTCGGGTTGGATCGAGGAGTCCTGGGCGTCCTGGTCGCAGGTCGCCTCCGAGAGCCTCGCCTCGTTCACCCACGACCTGCGCGCCCAGATCGGTGGCGACGTCCCGATCACCCTCGCCGGGCACTCTTACGGCGGGGCCGTCATCGGCCTGGCCGAGACCTACGATCTCGTGGCCGACCGCGTACTGCACATCGCCTCGGCCGGCATGGGCTACGACGTCTACAGCGCCGAGGACCTGAGCGAGCCGTGCCGGACCAGATATTCGATCACCGCGCCCGGCGACCCGATCTCCTATGTCCAGGGACTGCCGTACGTGCCGCTGCTGGGCCACGGGGCCGATCCCGACGACTTCCCGGGCACGCTGAACCTGGAGCCCGGGCACCTGCCCGACGCCCCCGACGCGGTCGACGACTACGGTGTCCGCCTGACCGAACGGGGCATCTCAGGCAAGGCCGTGGAAGGCGTCCACTCGCACTCGGAGATCTTCTATCCCGCCTCGGACGCCTGGAGCAATATTCTCGCCGTCATGCTCGGCGACGAGCCCGAACTCGCCGAGTCCCAGCCCGGCCCGATGTCCGGCTGCTGACCGCCCCACGGCCCGGTCCGGTCCGACTCAATCCTGTTCCAGCAGCATCGGCAGATGCCGCTCGACGACCGGGGCCACCTCGTCGACGGTGACCTCCCGGCCCAGTTCGGCCGACAGGCTCGTGACGTCCGCATCCGTTATCGCGCACGGTGCGATCCGGCTCCAGGCGCTCATGTCCGGATTGCAGTTGAGCGCGAATCCGTGCATCGTCGTCGCCCACCGCACCCGCACGCCGATCGCGCAGAGCTTGCGTTCGGGGCCGGTCCCGTCGGCCGGAAGCCACACGCCGGTGCGGTCCCGCATGCGTCCGCGAGCCGAGGTCACCCCGAACTCGTGGCAGACCGCGGTGATCATGTCCTCCATGCGTCGCACGTATGCGACGACATCGACTTTCTTGCGCAGCTTCATGATCGGGTAGCCGACGAGCTGACCGGGCCCGTGCCAGGTGATCTGGCCGCCCCGGTCGACGGTGACGACGGGCGTGCCGTCCTGCGGCAGCGCCCACGCCTCGGTGCGCTTCCCGGCGGTGTACACGCTCGGGTGCTGGAGCAGCAGGACGGTGTCGCCGATCTCGTCGTCGATGCGCCGCTGCTGGAGCGATTTCTGGTAGTCCCAGGCCTCCTGGTACTCGACCATCCCTCGCCGCTCGACGGTGATGGCCCGATCGGTCCGCTCCGCTCCCGCGCGATCGGCC
>JAJYSW010000343.1 GCA_021793335.1 Actinomycetes bacterium | reverse complement strand
TGTGAGCACCGGATCGACGACCCTGATGATCCCTTTCGGACTGATGTGCTGCCGGCACGCTGTTCGAGTTCGTCGGGGAGGAGCCGGAACCTCCGCTCGGGTCCGGCGATCGGCGCGACCGAACGGCGATGACGGCGGTCGAGGGTCAACGAGTCCGGCGGCGAATAGCGAGCGGCCGGAACGGCGTTGACGGCAGCGGCCGGGCCGGTGGCGAGCGAACGGTATCCGCTCGCACCGATCGCGTCGCCGCCGGGATCTCGGCGTCGATCACCGGAACCGAGTAGGCGCCTTCGCTCGCTCTCGCCGCGCCGTGGTCCGCCATCCCGTCGCCGGGTCCTCACCGAGGCTGATCGCCGCCGGATGGTCGCGTTCGGCGAGACCGGGCAACGAGACCACCGGGTGGCTGCATGCCGCGATCGCCTCAGGGCACATTTCACGCTCGGGTTCCTCGGTATCGACCGTGGCCGGCAGGCCCGAGGCCGCTGCGATGGCGGTCAACGGTCGGTTCCGAAACCGTCCAGGAGTCCGTCCGATCGGCTCGGCCCGGTCGAGGCCGGCCTGAGGCCGGCGTCCCGCCGGGGGCGGTGCGCCTCCGGCGGAGCGCGAGACCATCACCCGATCCCGGGCCGTCCCCGGCGGCGATACCGCGGAAATCTACGATGATGTCGTGAAAGTCTGGATTCCACACGCGGACGCCCTGCCGATGCTCGGCGATCTGCCCGACGGCGTCGCAGTCGAGGTCTTCGACGGCGTCGCGCGTCCCTCCGATTCGGCCGATGTCGCGTTCTGGGTGCCGCCCTCGCTCGAACACGACCCGGTCGACATGCTCGAAGACATGCCCGGGCTGCGGGTGGTGCAGCTGCTCAGCGCAGGCGCCGAAACGTGGGTGCCGCATGTCCCCGACGGCGTGACGCTGTGCGACAACAAGGGCGCCCACACCGAGGCCACCGCCGAGTTGGCCACGGCCGTGATCCTGGCTTCGGTCCGTTCCCTGGACTTCTTCGCGCGCCGCCAGGCCGCTCGCGAGTGGGCACCGCGGACGACCGGGACGCTCTCGGGCAAGCGAGCGCTCATCGTCGGCGCCGGATCGATCGGAGCGGCGCTCGCGCGCCGCCTCGAAGCCTGCAACGTGACCGTCGCGAAGATCGCCCGCACGGCCCGGGACGGGGTCGGGACCCTCGCCGACCTGCCCGAGCTGCTGCCCGAGGCCGACGTCGTGGCCGTCATCGTGCCGCTCACCCCGGCGACCGAGCGCCTGGTCGACGCGGATTTCCTGGGACGCATGAAAGACGGGGCGCTGCTGGTCAACGTCGCCCGCGGCGGGGTCGTCGACACCGCCGCCCTCACCGCCGAGGTCGCCTCGGGGCGGCTGCGCTGCGCGCTCGACGTCACCGACCCCGAGCCGCTGCCCGCCGATCACCCGCTGTGGGGCCTGGAGGGCGCGCTCATCACGCCGCACGCCGGCGGAGAGGTCGACGGGTTCCTGGAGCGGTGCTATCCGCCCGTCGGGGACCAGATCCGGCGTTTGGCGGCCGGTGCGCCGCTGGAGAACGCGGTCGAACACGGCTATTAGCGGCCCTTCGCGCCCGCCCGCGGGGCCGGGGCCCGCGAGCGGGCCGCGGCTACCATCGGGAGCATGACCTCCCCCGCGAACCCGCCGCCGGGCGCGGCCCGCGACCAGCAGTGGGAGTGGCGCACGCCGGGAACCATCGCGCCCGAGCCGCCGCCCGCACCGCCGTCCGAGCCGCCGCGCGAGCGCCCGGCGGTGCGACCGGACGGCCCGGGGCCGCGCGGCGGCCTGATCGTCATCGCGGTCGTCGCGGTGCTGGCCGTGGCCGCCGCCGGACTCGTCGCCGCGTTCAGCGGCTCGGGGGGCGGCTCCTCGGAGCGCCCGGCGGCCGAGGGCTGCGAGGGCATCGGCTGCGGCGGGCCCGACGCGGACGTGACTGCCGGCCCGCAGACGCTGGAGATCCCCGAAGGCCACCTCGGGGTCGCCTCGCTCGGGGCGCTCACGCCCGCGCCGGGGCCACCGTGGTCGCCGTACGTCGGCCCGGGCTCCGACGAACTGCTCGCCGATGACGCGCACGCGCTGGAGATACGGCACACGACAACGTGGATCTCGTATTTCATGGTGGGGCGGCTCGGAGAGTTCGGGCTCGTGTCCGATCCGGAGCATCTGCCTCAGACCGCCGTCGAGATCGTCGACACCTGGGTGTTCGACTACCCGTACAGAGGGACGACAGGACTGGAGCGGTCGGAACCGGTCTTGACCGAGACCCGGGTCGACGGACACCCGGCGGTACTGCTGGAGACGCGTGTCACGTGGGACACGCTCGACTCTTCACCCGATATGTACGAAGATCTCGCGTTGCTGCTGGTCGATCCGGGAGAGGGCGGGATCTTCCTCGGGGTGGCGGCGGTGCCCGAATCGGGTGAGGCCCAATACGAGGCGGCCGTCGACTCGCTCATGCGGACGACCTTCCGGCACAACACCTACCTGCCGTAGGCGCTCGTCAGGAGACTCGCGCGCCGAGCGGGACATCGGCTTCCGGCGCGAGGAGCACGACCTCGTCGGTGCCGGGGACGGGAACACCGAGGACGAGCACTTCGGACATGAAATCGGCGATCTGGCGGGGTGGAAAGTTCGTGACGGCCACGACGGTGCGGCCGATCAATTCCCCGGCGGTGTAGCGGACGGTGATCTGGGCGCTGGACTTCTTGACGCCCAGCTCCCCGAAGTCGATCCAGAGCCGGTAGGCGGGCGTGCGGGCTTTGGAGAAGGGCTCGGCTCG
>JAJYSW010000342.1 GCA_021793335.1 Actinomycetes bacterium | reverse complement strand
TGCCGTAGATTTATTGAAATACCTCAATATTTCCCTCAGGGAGGTAGCAATACTCATGAGACGATCAATCCGACTTCGAATCGGGGCGGCATTGGCCACTGCGGCGGTGGTCGCGGCCGGTCTCGTCCTGTCGATGACGCACGCCTCGGCGCAAAGTGGGGAGAACCTGAGCCTCGGCGCCGGTTCCGACGGTTCCAGCAAGGCCGGCGGCACCAGCTACGGCGACGTCCGCGACGGCGACATGGGCACCTACTGGTCGCCGAACGGCACGACCGGCCGCATCTCCATCAAGTGGAGCGGCGACACCACCGTCTCCTCGATCGTGATCCGCGAAGCCGCGGGCTCCGAGGGCACGATCGGCTCCTGGCGAGTGGTCGATCACCATCGCGGCGATGTCCTGGCCACCGGCGACGGTGCGGGAGCCATCACCTTCGCCTCGACCTCGCTGCGCAAGATCAACTTCGAGATCACCGGTGCGAGCGGCACCCCGAAGGTCGCCGAATTCGAAACCTATGCCGGAGCGCCGCCGGGCGGCGGCGACCCCGACCCCACCGATCCGGACCCGACGGACCCCGACCCGACCGATCCTGATCCCGACCCGACCGACCCACCGGTGAGCGACGCGCTGTACGTGGCCCCCGGCGGCGACGACGGCGCTTCGGGAACGGAGACAGACCCGACCACGCTGGTCTCGGCGATCGAGCGGATCGCGCCCGGCGGGACGATCTACATGCGGGGCGGGACCTACAACCTCTCGGAGACGGTCCACATCGAGCCGGGTAACGACGGGCTCGCGAACGACCGCACCGAGCTGTTCGCGTACCCGGGGGAGACCCCGGTGCTGAACTTCTCGGCACAGAGCGAGGACTCGGCCAACCGCGGGATCGCCATGGGCGGCGACTGGTGGCACCTTCGCGGTCTGATCGTCGAGCACGCCGGTGACAACGGCATTCTCCTGGGCGGCGATCACAACATCATCGAGCGGGTGGTGACCCGGCACAATGCCGACACGGGCCTGCAGATCGCCCGGTACACGGCGGGCGCGCCCGCATCGGAGTGGCCTTCGCACAACCTCGTGGTCAGCTCGGTCTCGCACGACAATGTCGACTCCGACGGCGAGGACGCCGACGGCTTCGCCGCGAAACTGACCTCCGGGCCGGGGAACGTGTTCCGTCACACCGTGGCGCACAATAACATCGATGACGGCTGGGACTTGTACACCAAGACCGACACCGGCCCTATCGGTGCGGTGACCATCGAGAACTCCCTCTCCTATGAGAACGGAACGCTCTCGGACGGCAGCCAGGCCAGCGACGGCGACCGGAACGGGTTCAAGCTCGGCGGCGAGGACATCCCGGTCGACCACATCGTGGTCAACAACATCGCCTACGACAACGGCAAGCACGGGTTCACCTACAACCGCAACCTCGGTTCGATGACGGTCACCGGCAACGTCGGCATCGGCAGCGAGGAGCGCAACTTCAACTTCGACGGCGGTTCCTCGGTGTTCCGCGACAACACCTCGTGCGACAGCGGATCGAACGACCGGATCATCGGCGACGCCGACGGTTCGAACCAGTTCTGGTCCGGCTCGAACGGGTCCCGCTGCTCCGACTACTCGGGCGACCTCGACTGGTCCTTCGACTCGGACGGCACCCTGGTCGTCTCCTTCGGAGGCACCCAGGTCCTGCCGTAACCGATCCGGCCGAGGCCGTGTAGAAGGCCGGGCCGGCCCCTCCCGGGTTCATCGGGAGGGACCGGCCCGGCCACGTACGTGAACGCCGCCGGCGGAGTCTCCCAGGGCGGTCCCCACGCCGTGCGCCGGCACGGGGCTACAGGCCGCCCCGCCAGTGGCTGCGGAGGGCTCCGCCCGCGCGTGTCAGCCGAGCCGCACCGCTGCCAGGTGCTCGATGTCGGTCTTGGGCAGCTTGTGGTCGTAGGGCACCCACAGCAGGAAGTCGAAGTCCTGTGACTGGCCCGCGTCTATGTGGCGGTCCTCTTTCGAGTAGAGGTAGGCCTGGCGACCGTCGTGATGCTTGATCTCCATGGACGTGGTCTTGAGCTTCGCGCTGGGCGGGAGGTCGAAGGTCGCGCGCCATTTCCTGACCTCTTTCTTCCCCGCGGTGAGGGTCAGCCGGTAGGAGTACTCCCAGCCATGGTCCGGTTCCCAAGTCTCGACGGGGTGATCGGTCCTGGCGATGATCTCGGCATGGATCCACTCATAGCGTTCGTCGATCTCCTGGTACTGCACCTGCCCCGCCGAGTCCTGCACCTGGAGGCCGTCGAGTTTGAGCCTGCCGCCGCCGACCCGCTCGGAGTGCTTCAGGCTCGCGCCGGTGACCGGCGCGTTCTTCGTTGAAGCAGTCATGTCGAGTTTGTTGACGTTCCCGGCGGTGTCGACGGCGTAGAGATGACCGGTGGTGTCGAAGAAGACCGCCGAGTACAGGCCCCGGTCACCGGATTTGAGCGCCTCGGCTTTGGGAAAGAGTCCTTCGGCGAGCACTGTTTTGAGCGGGTCGGCGGCCATGTCGATGTGGAGCAGCGATCCGTTGTCGCCGTCGACGGCGTAGAGCCGACCGTCGTTGGGATGGTACGCCCAGTCGTACCAGCCGCCCGCGCCCGCCGGGTTGAGCCGAGTGACCGTCGGCGGGTCCGCGGCGACGTCGATGCGCACCGCTGGCTGGCTCGCGCCGGAGGCGATGATGTAGGCGTCGCCGCCGGGTTCGAAATCGCCGTTCACATAGGAGGAGTCTCCGAGCTCGGGCATCCCGGTCAGCTGCTCAACAGGTTGCTCGT
>JAJYSW010000341.1 GCA_021793335.1 Actinomycetes bacterium | reverse complement strand
ACTGGCCGCCCGACAGGTCGGTGCCATCGTCCCAGCGGACGCCGAGACGGGTGTCGAGGCCGTGTGGGAGTTCGTCGATGAGGTCGGTGGCGCCCGCTCGGGCCATAGCGGAGCGGACCCGCTCATCACCGCCGCCGTCGAGGTCGCCGACGCCCACGGTCTCGCGGGCGGTGAACTCGAACTGGGCGAAGTCCTGGAAGGTCGCGCCGATGCGCCGCCGCCACTGGTCGACGGCGAAATCGGACAGGTCGGTGCCGTCGACCGTGATCGCGCCGCGCGTCGGCCGGTAGAACCCTGACAGCAGTTTGACGAGCGTGGTCTTGCCCGCACCGTTCTCCCCCACCAGGGCCACGACCTCTCCGGCACAGAGTTTCAGTGAGACTCCGTCGAGCGAAGGGCGGTCGGCCTCGGGATAGGAGAAGGAGACGTCGTCGAGGACGATGCCGTTTGCGAGACGCTCGGGCATCGGCGCGGGGTCGGCGGGCCCGGTGAAGGCGGCGGCGTACTCACGCAGCCAGGCGATGCGTCGCCCCAGACGCCCGAGGTGCACCAGCAGCACGGTGCGCGAGGCGAGCTCTCCGGCCGATCCGGCGACCATTCCCACGAGGCCGATCAGGAGGACCACGTCGCCTGCGGTCGCCTCACCGCGCAACGCGAGGTGGAGGACGAAGCCGACGCCCGCGGCCATCGCGACCGCCGAGAGCACGCCCTCGCCGGTCGCCGATCGCGCCGCCCGCCACTGCGCGCGGTTGCGTTCGGCCACCACGTCCGCTCCCGTCTCACGGTGGCGGCGGGCGATCTCGTCGGCGTTGCCGAAGATACGCAGCTCCTTGCCCGGGGGTGCGGCCGTGGCGATCTCGAACAGGTGACGCCGTCTGCGTTCACGTTCACTGGTGTCCTCGGCGGCCTTGATCTCGATATCGGCCGCTCGTTTGGCGAATACCATGGCGCCCAGTGCGAATACCGGGAACAGGAGCAGCAGCGGGTGGACGAGCGCGAGCATGGTGCCGCCGACGAGGATGACCACCACCGCGCGCAGCCACTGGACCGTCTGGTTGACGCCGCTGCCGAGCATCCAGCGCTCTTCGCGGATGCGTTGGACTTGGTCGAGGTAGTCGGCACGTTCGTGGTGGTCGAGACCGGGCGGAGCGCCCATGAGGACCATGAGCTCGCGGTCGGCGGCGCGGTGGGCGTGGTCGAGGACACCGAAGACGAGCTTGAGGTAGACGAACAGGTTGCCCCAGACCACTGCGACGCCGACTGCGATGCCGAGGGCCGCGAGGTAGGCGGTGCGCGCCTCACCGCGCTGGACGCCGTCGACGAGGAGTTTCGTGCAGTAGACGATCAGCGGCATGAGTACGGCTTGGAGCAGCGCCAGTGCGAACTGGGCGGTGACCGCACTGGGCGCGGAACGGTAGCCGATGGCGAGGCTGCCGCGGTAGCCGCGCCACCCGGCCTTGAGATCAGCGAACACGGGGCTCCCATCCGGCGAATCTGGAGGCTTGGAGGGCGAACGCCTCGGCGTAGCGGCCGCCGAGGGCCATGAGCTCGTCGTGGCCGCCGTCCTCGATGATCTGGCCGCCGTCGAGGACGACGATGCGGTCGGCGCGGCGGACGGTGGAGAAGCGGTGTGAGATGACGAGGGTGGTCAGCCCGGCGGTGATGTCGAGGAACTGTTCGTAGAGTTCGGCTTCGGCGCGGACGTCGAGCGCGGCGGCCGGTTCGTCGAGGATGAGCACCTTCGCTCCGGCCTGGACGGCGAACAGGGCGCGGGCCAGGGCGATGCGCTGCCACTGGCCGCCCGAGAGGTCGGTGCCGCCGTCGAACTCGCTCGACAGCACGGTGTCCAGTCCTTCGGGGAGCGAGTCGATGAGCGAACGCATCCCCATGGGCTCGCACGCCTTCCACACCAGGTCGGTGTCGGCGGCCAGGTGGGGGGCTCCGAGCGTGATGTTGTCGCGCACGCTCAACCGATAACGGGTGAAGTCCTGGAACAGCGCGGAGAGGTGCACCCGCCACTGTTCGGGGGCCACGTCGGCCAGGTCGACGCCGTCGACGGCGATCCGGCCGGCCGTCGGCGTGTAGAAGCCGGACAGGAGCTTGACGAGGCTGGTCTTGCCGGCGCCGTTGCGGCCGACCACGGCCAGGGAGGTCCCGGCCTCGATCTCCAGGTCGAGGCCCTCGATCACGTGGTCCCGGCTGCCCGGGTAGGCGAAGGCGAGGCCCTCGAAGCGGATGGACCGCTCGGGAGCGGCCGCGGGGAGCTCGGCGGTGGCGGCTCGTTCCTCGGCGGTGAGCCGCGCGTCGAGGTCGAGGACCTTGGGGACCGGGAGTGCACCGAAGGCGATGAAGGCGGCTTCGTCGTCGAACGCCGAGAAGCTGGTGAGGTTGGACAGCGCGGTGATGTAGACGGCCAGGGCCCCGAAGCCGATCAGGCCGGCCAGTCCGGCGTTGGCCAGGGTGAGTGCGGTGCCGCCGAAGAGTACGAGCAGCGCGGCCGAGACGCCGACGGCGACGCGCCTTCGCAGCCGCCGGGACCTGGCGACCGGGCCCATCGTCTCGTCCCAGCTGCGGTCGTAGCGGGCCAGCAGCCACGGCAGCATGCCCCAGACTCGCAGTTCCTTCGCGGGCCCGGCGCTGATGGCGAGGTCGCGGGTGTACTCGGTCTCGCGCATCTCGGTGGAGCGTAGGTAGGCGGTCTTGCCGATGCGGACGTATTCCCGCTGCATGACGGTGAAGAGCACCGGCCAGGCGAGGAACCAGGCCAGACCGATCCATGGGTTGCAGACGCCCAGGA
>JAJYSW010000340.1 GCA_021793335.1 Actinomycetes bacterium | reverse complement strand
GCCAATTACGACGCCCTGGCGCTGTCGGTCCTGGTCGAGGCCCAGCAAGGCCCCGACGAGGCCGAGGGCCGGACCGCCGGGCCGTGCGCGCTGCGCGGGATGCGCCGCCAGCGCATCGCCGCCGGGGACGGTCCCCGCCTGGCGGCGGCCGCCTCGCTGCTGCTGGCCTCGGCGAAACTCCGCGATCACGTCGAGGACGGCGACGGGATCGCCGCCCGCCCGGCAGTGGCGGGTCTGGCGGCCAGGGCCGCCGGCCGCTACCGGTCCAAAGCCCTGGCCATCGCCGCATCGATCGATCTGTCCGTTGAGCCGATCATGGACGCCGTCGACCGGCAGCAGGCCGTCGAGGACGCCTGCGGCCCCGATACGCCGCTCCCGGCGATCACCGCGCCGACCGAGCGGGCCACCGCCGATCTGTTCGCCCACGCCGCCGTCCTCGGCGGCAAGGAGGAGAACATCGGGCCGCTGCGCTCCGCGGGCGGTGCGTTCGGGCGTCTGGCACATCTGATGGACGCCGCCGAGGACTTCGAGGGCGATGCCGAGCGCGGTGCCTGGAATCCTCTCGCGGCCACCGGCACGAGCCTGGGTGAGGCCGCTTCGCTCGCGCGGGGCGCACTGGCGGACGTGCGCGCGGCGATCGAAGCCGCCTCGTTCACGGACACGACGATGGTGCGGCTGCTGTTCGACCGCTATGCGGCGCACGCGGTCGCGAAGACCTTCGGGTCGACGTGCGCGACGTACCGGCGTCCCGACCACCGCTCCGGGCATCGCGAATACCGTGACGACATGGGCCGCGAGACGATGCCTCGCGGGTTCTGGGCGGGGCTGTGCGTGGGGATCGGACTGTGCTGCTCGTGCCAGTGCTGCTGCAAGGAGCGCTACGAGGGCCCCTGGTCGCGCAAGCCCCGCGAGGGCTGCTGCCATAAGTGCGACTGCTGCGAGTGTTACAGCTGCGAATGCTGCCCCTGCGACTGACCGCACCGCCGGGGCAGAGCGGGATCGGCGGACGTCGTTCCAGGCTTCGGGGCCGAGTGCGTCAGTCGGTCGGTTCGAACAGCGCCACGGTCTCGAAATGCTGCGTCATCGGGAAGGCGTCGAAGGCGCGGATGCGGGTCGGCTCCCAGCCGTGCCCTGCGAAGGCCTTGACGTCGCGGGCCAGCGCTCCGGCATCGCAGGCGACGTAACAGATCGCCCTGGGCCCGGCCGCGACCAGCGAAGCCACCACTTCGGGCCCGGCGCCGTTGCGCGGCGGGTCGAGCACCACGATGTCGACGCCGCCGAGGGCGGGCACGGTCTGGGCGACGTCGCCGTCGACGGCCCCGGCGTTCTTCCAGTCGGCGAGGTTGGCGGCAGTGTGCGAGGACTTCGCGTTCTCGACGGCGACCACCCGACCGGTCGTTCCCACCGCGTCGGCGAGCCCGACGGCGAAGAGGCCCGCACCGGCGTACAGGTCCCAGGCGGCCTCGCCTTCTTGAGGCTGGAGGAATTCGAGCACGCAGTCGAGGAAGGTCGCGGCGGCGCTCGGGTGGACTTGCCAGAAGCCGTCGAAGCCGAGTTCGAACTCGGTCTCGCCGACCCGCTGGTGGACGGTCGCCGGGCCGCTCTTGCGGTGCGGTCGGGAGGTGCGGCGCAGCTGGGTGTAGACGGCGAGCTCCTCGTCGTCGGAGTCGACGACGCCGACCGCGCCGACGCCCTTCCAGTTCCGCGAGAGGATCTCCGCCGAGCGGACGGGCTCGGTCGCGATGCGGCACCAATCGATGTGGACCACGTCGCGGGATTTGTGCTTTCGCAGGCCCGGTCGCCCGTCCGGATCGACGGCGTACTGCATGCGGGTGCGCCAGCCCAGGGGCCCTTCATCCCACGGGAGCGCCTCGACTTCGATTCCTTCGAGCCGGGCGGCGTCGAGGCCGCCGATGCGAGCCAGCTGGTCGGTCAGGACGCGGGCTTTGAGTCGCCGCTGGGCCTCGTGGGTCGCGTGCTGGAAGTCGCAGCCGCCGCATTTACCGGGCCCGGCCCACGGGCAGGGCGGTTCGATGCGGTCGGGTGAGGCTTCGAGGATCTCGACGGCGTCGGCGAAGGCGAAACGCTTCTTGCGGTCGGTGACCTCGATGCGCACCCGTTCGCCGGGCAGGGCATGGCGGACGAAGTACACCTCGCCGTCGACGCGGGCCACGCAGTGTCCTCCGGCGGCGACGTCTCCTACGGTGACGATCATCGTCCTCATCAACCCCTGATTCTGTGAGCCGGCATCCTCCGACGGTCGTCGGTGGCCCTTCCGGCCCGGTGAAAGCACGCCCGCCAGATTACTACCCGGGACCGTGGGCGGTGCGGGGCGCCGTCCGCCCCCGTCCCGTCGGCGCACCCCGGGTCGCGCAGGCGGGGTCCCGGTCCGCCCCGGGCCCTGTCACCGCACCGATTCCGCGACGGCCGGCGCCCCTCGGCGAGCGGCCGCCACCCGGACCACCGCGCCGGGCGAATCGCGGTGGACCTTCCCAGTTTGTTCGCTCAGAAGGCTTTACACATCAGCACACTCGATATATATTTAAGTTGCTCAATATACGATCGAGTGGGAGCGCTATCATGCTCAAAGTACCGAAACGCCTCAGAAGCGTGCTGATCGCCCTGGCGGCGCTCGTCGTCGCCGGCGGCTCGGCGATGCTGTTCGTACAGCCCGCCTCCAGCCACGGCACCGCCACCAGTCCCCCCGCCCGGCACTACAGCTGCTGGGAACGCTGGGGCGACGACTTCCAGAACCCCGACATGGCCCAACAAGACCCCATGTGCTGGCAGGCCTGGCAAGCCAACCC
>JAJYSW010000339.1 GCA_021793335.1 Actinomycetes bacterium | reverse complement strand
TCGGGCCGGGTCCGGCGCCGACCCCCGGGCACTGCGAGCCGAAGGGCACACGGTGATGCCGTTCCGCGAGGACATCCGTTCAACGCCCGTGCCCGGATGCGTCGATGGCTGGTTCGCGCTCCACGAACGGTACGGGACGAAACCGATTCCCGAGCTGTTGGCCCCGGCGATCGGCCTGGCCGCCGACGGCTGGACCGCCACCAGGATGCTCGCCACTGCGGGGGCCACGCTGGAAGGCGTCGTCGGCGCCGAGGACTTGACCGGATTCGTGGCAGGCGGCACAGTGAAACGTGAACGCACCGCCATGGCTCTGCGCGCCATCGCCGCCGACGGCCGAGAGGGGTTCTACCTCGGCGATTTCGGGCAGGGCCTCATCGCTTTGGGCGAAGGGCTGTTCGCCGAAGCCGATCTCGCCGCGCCCCAAGCCGACTGGCAGGCACCGCTGCACGTCGATGCGCTCGGCCACCGCGTATGGACGGCCGCGCCGAACTCTCAGGGTTATCTGCTGCTGTTGACGCTGGCCATCGCCGATCGTCTCGACATGCCCGCCGATCCGGCCGACCCGTTGTGGGCGCACTACCTCGTCGAGTCTTCGCGTCTGGCCGGGCACGACCGGCCCGAGTGCCTCTGCGAAGGAGCCGACGTCACCGACCGGCTCGCCTCCGCCGCCGAGCGCGCCGCCCGTATCCGCCCCGACAGCCGGGCCGACGTACCGGTCCACCAGCAGACCGGTGGCACCACGTATCTGGCGGTCCTCGACGGCGAGGGCATGGGCGTCTCCTACATCCAGTCGAACGCGGCCGGGTTCGGGACGCGACTGTTCGAGCCGCGCACCGGCATCGGGCTCCAGAACCGTGGCACCGGCTTCAGCCTCACCCCCGGTCACCCGGCCGAGCTCGCGCCCGGGAAACGGCCCCCGCACACGCTCGTGCCCGCACTGGTCACCGGCCCCGACGGAGCGCTTCGGCTCATCGCCGGGACGATGGGCGGCGATTCGCAGCCCCAGATCCTCGCTCAGCTGCTCAGCCGCGTCCTCGCCTCGGGGCACTCTGTCGACGAAGCGGTGCAGGCACCGCGCTGGCGCCTGCACCCCGGCGAGACCGGCTTCGGCACTTGGGACGGCCCCCACGCGATCGACGTCGAGCTCGAACGCGGTGCGCCCGAAGCCTGGAGCGCGGGGCTCGTCGAACGCGGGCACGGGCCGGTCTGGGCCGATGCCGGCAGCGGGTTCGGGCATGCTCATCTCATCGAGGTCGACGCCGCCGGGCACGCCTCGGGTGCGGTCGACCCGCGCGCCGAGACCGGCACGGTCGGGATCGTTCCCCGCTGACGTCCGTCCAGGGTTTTTGAACAGGCCGGATCCCGGCCGCCGCATCCAGGATTGTCGGAGGCACCCGCTACGGTCGCGGCCGGCCCTCTTTCCGTAAGGACGACAAGTGACCGAGTCGCTCAGCCTCGCCGAAGCCCGGCGGATCGCCGTATCCGCGCAGCTCTCACACCGGGATTCCCGCTATGCGAGCGTGTTGGAGCGGCTCGGCTGCATTCAACTCGACACGATCGCAGCGGTGCGCCGAGCCCACGAGCTGACGCTGCTGGCCCGGGGCGTCGACGTCGACGAGGCCGTGGGGAGCATCGCCCACCGCCGAACGCCGATCGCGTTCGAGGGCTGGGCGCACGCCATGTCGCTGCTGCCGGTGTCGGCCTGGCCCTACATGGCCCTGCGGCGGGGGCGTCCGCCGTTGCACTGGGCCGAGCGGCCCCTTCCCGAAACGGCCTGGGAAGAGGTGCGGCGGCTCTTGGCCGAGCGCGGCGCGGTGACCGTCTCCGATTTTCCGTCCGGGGCGGCGCATCGGGCCTCCGGTGTCAAGAGCATGGGCGACAGCTGGGGCCTGCGCACCGATCACAAGCAGGCCGTGGAGCGGATGATGTGGACCGGGGAAGTGGCCTGCACGCACCGGATCGGCTTCAAACGCGTCTACCGGCTCGCCGAACATGCCATTCCCGAGCGGTACCGCTGGGACGCGGACGAGCAGGAGTGCCTGCGGTATCTCGTCGGCACCGCGTTGCGGAATCTGGGCGTGGCGACCACCAAGGACGTCGCCGACTATTTTCGTCTCCGGAACGCCACGGCTGAGCGGGCCTTGCACGCCATGGGGGTCGAGCAGGTGGCGGTCGAGGGCTGGAAGGGCCGGGCGTGGATCGATCCGGGCGCGCGGCGGCTGCCCGTGCCCGACCCGGACCGGGCCGTTGCCGTCTCGATGTTCGATCCGCTGGTGTGGTTGCGGGAGCGCATGGAGCGCTTGTGGGGCCACGACTGGAAGATAGAGATCTACGTGCCGGCGGACAAGCGAGCCTTCGGGTATTACTGCATGCCGGTCTTCGTGGGCGATGATCTTCCGGGGCGGGTGGCGCTGCGCCGCATCGGCGGCGATCTCGTGGTCGAGGCGGTGCAGTGGGACGGCGCGCGGGCCGACCGCGAGCACCTGACGGCCGCGGTGGAACGGGTCGCCTCCTGGGTCGGTGCTCAGCCGCGCTGGGGGCCGGGCGTGGTTTGAGGCGCGGATTCGGCGAATCCGTCGAGTGCGGCGTCCATCCGCATGCACGACTCATGGGTGGAGGGCCTCCCATGCCATGAGAGGCCCTCCGGTGGAGCGCCGTGTCACGTGCCCATGGACCGCGCTCGTCTCAATATACTGGGAACGCTCCCAGGGTCAGCTGAAGTCGACGTCGGAGCAGGAGTAGAAGGCCTGGTCGAGGTGGCTGGCCTGCCAGACGACGTAGACCACGTGGTGTCCGGTGCGGCCGGGGGCGCT
>JAJYSW010000055.1 GCA_021793335.1 Actinomycetes bacterium | reverse complement strand
TTCGCCGTGCTCACCGCCGCCGTCGGCAACGCCCAGGACAACTGGGCCGCCTGGCTGTCCCCAGTGGGCTGGGGGCAGCTGACCTTCGTCACCACGCCCGATCAGCGCTGGTGGCCGCCGATCCTCGCCCTCGCGCTCACGGCCGTCCTGGTCGGACTGGCCTTCTCCCTGGTCGCCCACCGCGACTTCGGACAGGGGCTGCTGTCGGCTCGCGGCGGGCGGGCCGAGGCCCGTCCCGGTCTGCGGAGCGCGAGCGCCCTGACCTTCCGTCTCACCCGCGGCACCCTGTGGTCCGCGCTGATCACCATGGCGCTCCTGGGCGCGGCCTACGGTTCGGTCTTCGGCGGCCTCGACGACATGCTCGCGGGCATGTCCGATCTCGAACGGGGGATCATCGCGGAGAACGCCGGCACGCTGGAGGAGAACTTCGCGGTCACGGTCGCCAAGATGAACGCGTTCATCGCCACGCTCTTCGGACTGCTCGTGGTCGGCAGGGCCCGCACCGAGGAGACCGGCGGGCGCGGCGAGCTCTTGGCCGCCGCCCCCGTCCGCCGGTGGGGCTGGCCCGGCTCATATCTGCCCATGGCACTGTTCACCGCCGCCGCCGGTGTAGTCGCAGGTGGACTGTCCCTGGGCGCGGTCGGCGCCGCATCGATCGGGAACGGGAGCCACTTCGGGGAGTTCCTGGGCGGCGCCCTGGCCCAGATCCCCGCCGTGTGGGTCATGGTGGCGCTGGCGTTCGCCGTGTTCGCCTGGCTCCCGCGGGCCGGCTGGCTGCGCTGGCTGCCTTGGGTGTACGCCTTCGTGGCCGGGCTCTTCGGCGATCTGCTCGATCTGCCCGGGGCCGCACGGAACGTGTCGCCGTACGAGCACACTCCGCAGTATCCCGCACAGGAGATGGACTGGCTTTCGATGATCGCGCTGCTCGCAGCAGCCGCCGCGATCGCATGGATCGGCTACATGGGAGTGAAGCGCCGAAATCTCCAGTTCGCCTGAACGGCCGTCGGCCCCCTGTGGTTGAGTAGGCATCCATGAGGGGAGCAGCCGAGCTTCGGTACGAACTGATCGATCCGCCCGTTGGGCCGGTCGAGCACACGCTCGACGAGGCGCAGCGGGCGGTCGTCGCTCACGACTCGGGCCCGCTGCTGGTCCGCGGCGGGCCCGGCACCGGTAAGACTGAGGCGCTCATCCGAAGTACCGCGGCGAAAGTCGCCTCCGGCACCGATCCGGCCTCGATGCTCATGCTGGGGCTGCGCCGTCAGGACGCCGCCGTGCTGCGCGAACGGGTCAACGCCGCCACGGCCCCGTACAGCGCCGCCGAGGTCGGCGTGTACACCTTCCCCGCGCTCGCGTTCGCCGTGCTGCGCAACGCCGCCGCCGTGGACGGCCGTGCCGAACCGCGGCTGTTGACCGGCCCGGAGGCCGATGCGCTCATCCGATCCATGCTCGCCACCGAGGATTTCGCGTGGCCCGAGCATCTCGCGGCGGCGTCGAGCACCTACGCCTTCACGCAGCAGCTGCGCGACCTGATCCTGCGTTGCAGCGAACGCGGCGTCACCGAACGGCGACTGGCCGAACTCGGGCACGAGCATGATCGTCCCGAGTGGATTTCTGCGGCGCGGTTCTACGACCGGTACATCACCACCCTCGCCGTCCAGTCCCTCGCCGGCTCCCTGTACGACTCGGCCGAGATCGTCCGTGCCGCCGCCGCGGAACTGCGCGAAAGACCCGAACTGGTCCCCCGGCCCGCGTGGGTGTTCGTCGACGACCTCCAGGACGCCACGCCCGCCCACATCGAGCTGCTGGAACTGCTGGCCGCGGGCAAGGGCCTCATCGCCGCCGCATGCCCCGACGAGGCCGTCTTCGGTTACCAGGGCGGCGATCCCGAAGCCGTCCGCGACTTCCCCGACCGCTTCCCCGCCGAAGACGGCGAGGAGGCGCCGACGATCCGGCTGGCCAACACGCACACCACCGCCCTCGCTCCGCTGGCGGCCACCACGGCACTGTCACGGCGTCTGCGCGGGTCCGATCGGGACCGATGGCGCGGCACCGACGCCGAGACCGAGGGGTCGGTCGCGGTCGTGCATCTGTCCTCTCCCACTCGCGAGTCCGTCCACATCGCCGACACGCTCCGCCGTGCCCACCTGCTCGACGGCACGCCATACGGCGACATGGCCGTCATCGTCAAATCCGCCTCCTCGATCCCCCAGCTGCGCCGTGCCATGCAGCATGCGGGAGTGCCCACCAGGCAGTCCGCCGACGACATGCCGCTGCCGGCCCACCCCACCGTCCGCGACCTCCTCCGCATCATCCTCATAGGACGAGAGCCCGGCCGGCTCGACGAGACCACCGCCGCCGGGCTCCTCCACTCCGCGTTCGGCGGCGCCGACCCATTCGCCGAACGGCGGCTGCGACAAGAGCTGCGCCGCATCGCCGTCGCCGCCGGCGACTTCTCCCCCACCGCCGACCTGCTTGTCGAAGCCCTCGGCGACCCCGCCGGGATCGCGGCTCTCCCCGACGAGGAATGGGCCGAGCCCGCACGTCGGCTCTCGGCACTGTTCACGGCGGCCCGCACTTCCGGCGGCGTCAGCGACGTCCTGTGGACGGTCTGGGAGACCTCCGGCATGGGCGAGCGGCTGCGCCGCCGCGCCCTGTCGGCCGATCGCCGGGCCGGCCGCGCCGACGCCGAGCTCGACGCCGTCATCGCCCTGTTCGACCTCGCCGCCGACTACGAGCGCAAACAGCCCGGCGCCGGCGTCGACGTGTTCGCCGAGCACGTCCTCCACCAGCAGCTGCCCGGTGATTTCCGCTCCCCCACCGCCGACATCGGTGACGCGGTCACCCTCACCACCGCCCACGCCGCCCACGGAGGACAGTGGGACTTCGTCGTCGTCGCCGGGGCGCAGGAGGGCGCATGGCCGAACCTGCGCCCGCGCGGCTCGGTCATGGGAGCCGAAGCCCTCGTCGACCTCCTCGACGGCCGCGCCGACGTCGACGCCGTCACCCAGCTGCTCGACGAGGAACGACGCCTGTTCTACGTCGCCTGCACCAGAGCGCGCACCCGCCTGCTGGTCACCGCCGTCGACTCCGACGACCTCCAGCCCAGCCGGTTCTGCGCCGAACTCGGCGTCGAACCGAGCGGCCCGCCCCGGGGGGTGCGGCCTTTGAGCCTGGCCGCGCTGGTGGCGCGGCTGCGCGAGATCGTCGTCGACGCCGACCACCCCGAGCGGGCCGCCGCCGCGGCCGGGCTGCGGCGACTCGCCGCCGCAGTCGTGCCCGGTGCGAGCCCGGCCACCTGGTGGGGCCTGGCCGAACTGTCCGATGAGCGCGCCCTCGCGCTCGCCGGCGAGACCATCGCCATCTCACCATCGCAAGTGGAGAAGACCCGGCAGTGCGGCCTGCGCTGGGTCCTCGAATCCCACGGCGCCGATTCCAGCGAGCCGCTGCCCCGCCACATGGGCACCCTGCTGCACGCCGCCGCCGAAGCCGTCGCCCGGGCCCCCGACGCCGACCCGTCCGACATCATGCGCCGCGTCGTCGACGAGCACTTCGACCGCCTCCCTTTCGAGGCGCCCTGGCAGGCCGAACAGGAACGCCGCCGCATCGGCGGGGCCGTCGAACGATTCGCGAACTGGCTGCGTGCCAATAAGCGCGAGCTGCTCGGGGCCGAACGCTCCTTCCGCGTCCGGCTCGAACTCGGCCCGCCCGGCGTCGAAGTCGTCATGTCCGGTCAGGTCGACCGGCTCGAACGCGATGAGGACGGCCGCGTCTACGTCGTCGACCTCAAGACCGGCAAGCGGACGCCCAGCCGGAAGGAGGCCGAAGAGCACGCGCAGATGGGCGCCTACCAGCTCGCCGTCGCCCACGGCGCCTTCGAGGAGGGCACCGAACCGGGCGGGGCCGAGCTCGTCTACCCCAGTGTGGAGAACAAGACCAGGACCAAGGCGCTCACGCAAGGGCCCCTCGGCGATGCCGCCGATCCCGACTGGGCCGCCGAACTGGTCGAGGACACCGCACACCAGATGGGCGCGGCCGTCTTCGAGGCCAGGCACTCGACCAAATGCGCCACCTGCTCGGTCAGGAACTGCTGCCCCCTGGCCGAGGAGGGACGGCAGGTCACCGATGACTGAAACCCCCTCCTACAGTGCGGTGGGCCTGGCAAACCGGCTCGGCGAGCCCACCCCCACCGAGGAGCAGCGTGCCGTCATCGAGGCCGATACGGCGCCGCTCCTCGTCGTCGCCGGCGCCGGATCGGGCAAGACCACCACCATGGCCGACCGGGTCGTGTGGCTCATCGCCAACCGCGTCGCCCGGCCCGAACACCTCCTCGGTCTGACGTTCACTCGCAAGGCCGCCGCCGAATTGGCCGGGCGCATCCGCGAGAAGCTCCGCCGACTCGCCGAGAGCGTCCCGGGACTGTCCGAACTGCACGGTGAGCCCACCGTCTCCACCTACAACGCCTATGCCGCGGGACTCGTCGCCGAACACGGCATTCGCATCGGCGTCGAACCGAATACGCGCGTGATCACCGAGACCGGCCGCTGGCAGCTCGCGCGCGACCTCGTCACCGCGTGGGACGGCGAGATGACCGAATTCGACATCGGCGTCGACAAGGTCACCGAACTCGTCCTGCGGCTCGCCGGCGAGCTCGCCGAACACCTTCGCGACGGTGAGGACCTGCGCGACTTCGGTCACGGTCTGGAGGCCGAGCTCGCCGAGCGGCAGGCCGCGAGGGACAACGAGGACTATCGCTCCTTCGTGGCGCTGCTGCGCAAGCATCGGCAGCTGCTGCCGCTCGTCCAAGCCTGGGATCGGCGCAAACGGGAGCTGGGCGTCATGGACTTCCCCGATCAGCTGTCGCTGGCGGCCGGTCTGGTCGCCGGATCGCCCGAGATCGTCCAGACCGAGCGCGAGCGGTGGCGAGCGGTGCTCCTCGACGAATACCAGGACACCTCGCATTCACAGGTGACGCTGCTGCGCGACCTGTTCGGCGCCGGGCACCCCGTGACGGCCGTCGGCGACCCGAACCAGTCGATCTATTCCTGGCGCGGAGCCTCGGCGGGCACGCTGCAACGGTTCCCCTCCGACTTCCCCGATCCCTCCGGCCGCCCCGCGTCCATCGTGTACCTCACGCGGTCATGGCGCAACCGCAGGCGCGTTCTCGACGTGGCGAACGCGGTGTCGGAGCCGCTGCGCGCCGGCACCGTGCCGCCGCTGACCGCCGGCGGGGAGGGTGAGGGCCGCGTCGAGGCCGCGATGCACCTGACCGCGGACGACGAGGCCGCCTGGATCGCCTCGCGACTGGCCGAGACGTGGAACCCCGCCGGGGACCGGACCGCCGCCGTGCTCGTGCGCAAGCGACGCCAGATAGCCGCCCTCCACCGGGCTTTGACGGCGGCCGGCCTGCCGGTGCAGGTCGTCGGATCGATCGGGCTGCTGCACTATCCCGAAGTAGCCGAGGTCGTGGCCATGCTGCGGGCCGCCGCCGACCCCATGGACGGGCCGGCGCTCATGCGCCTCCTGACCGGCACCCGGTGGCGCATCGGTCCCCGCGACATCGGGGCGCTGTGGCGCCGGGCCAGGGAGCTGGCGCCCGAAATCCGCGGCTTCGAACCGGACACGGGCCTCGAAGCCGAAGCGTCCCTGGCCGACGCTCTGGCCGAGCCCGGCGATGCCGAACACTATTCGGCCTTGGGGCTGCTGCGGTTCGCCCAGCTCCACGACGAGCTCACGTGGATCAGAAGCCGCCTGGGCCAGAGCCTGCCCGACGTCGTGGGCGACGTCATCGCCTACGCCGGTCTCGACGTGGAGGTCATGCTGCACCACGGGGACCTGTCGAACCTGGACGAGTTCACCGACATCGCCGCCGCGTACGAGAACGACACGAGCGGTGCGAGCGTCCCGGGTTTCCTCTCCTACCTGGAGTCGGCGGCCGAGCGCGAGCGCGGCATCGTCGTCGAAGGCGCGAAGGCGGCCGGTGGTGTGGTGCAGCTGATGACCGTGCACGCCGCGAAGGGCCTCGAATGGGACACGGTGGCCGTGCCGGGGCTGTGCGAGGGCATCCTGCCCAGCGGCGGCTCGGCCTCGACCTGGGTGACCGACCCGTCCCGGCTGCCGTATCCGCTGCGCGGCGATGCCTCGAACCTCCCCGTTCTCTACCTGGCCGAGGCCCGCACCCCCGCCGAGGTCAAGCAGGCGCTGGTGGCGTTCAAGGCCGACGACAAGGCCGCTCGGCTCGACGAGGAGCGCCGTCTGGCCTATGTGGCGCTGACGCGTGCCAAGAGCCTGCTGCTGGCCTGCGGCTACCGGTGGGATGCGGATTCGAGTCGGCCCCGGGGGGCCGCCCCGTACCTGGAGGCGGCGCGGGACGCCGGGGCCGCGGTGGCGGCCTGGGCCGAGCCCGGCCCGTCCAACCCGCTCGAGGAGCAGGGACGCACGGCACAGTGGCCGCAGGCGGCGCCGCTGGGGCCTCGCCAGGCGGCGTTCGCCGAGGCCGCCGAATTCGTCGCCGCCGCCGGGGACCTGAGCGACACGCCGGGGGCCGAGCATTGGGCGAAAGAGGCCGAACTACTGCTGGCCGAGCGGGACGAACGCGAATCCGGTGTGATCCGACTGCCGCGCCCGCGTCGTCTCTCGACCTCGCAGCTGATGGCGATGCGCGCGGACGAGGCGGCGTTCGCGGCCGATCGGAGGCGGCCGATGCCGCAGCCGCCTCGGCGGGCGACGCAGCGGGGCACCGCCTTCCACGCATGGGTCGAGGAGTTCTTCGGCGGCGGCGGTCTCTTCGATCCCGAGGACCTGCCGGGGGCGGCCGACGAGGCGGTCGGCGATGCGGAGCTGGACCGGCTCAAGGCCGCCTTCAAGCGGTCCGAGTGGGCGAGCCGAGCGATCGTCGCCCAGGAGGTGCCGTTCGTGATCGAATACGAGGGCACGCTGGTGCGGGGCCGGATCGACGCGGTCTTCGCCGGCGAGGACGGCGGTTACGACATCGTCGACTGGAAGACCGGGCGTCCTCCCGAAGGCGAGGAGGCCGCGAACGCCGCGCTGCAGTTGCAGGTCTACCGCAAGGCGTGGGCGAAGCTCAAGGGCGTGGAGGAGTCGACGATCGACGCCGCTTTCCACTATGTGGGAATCGGTCGTACTTGGCGTCCTGATCTGGACTGAGCCTTGATCTGGACTGAGCGAGGCGCGTTCGCACGGCGCGCGGTGCTACCGTCGCCGCGGGCCGCCGCGCCCCTCCGGCCCGGTGACATCTCCCCGACCGATAGGAGCACCTGTGAACACCCAGTTCGAACCGCGCCGGCGCGCCACCGTCCTGACCGGCGGCGCCTTCGCCGCCCTCCTCGCTCTGACCGCCTGCGGCGCAGGCACTGAGAGCGGCGATACCCTGGACGACGCCGCCGAGAGCACGGCCACCGAGAGCACGGCCGCCTCGGATGACGCCACCGACCGGGACGGCCCCGAGGACCTCATCGCGGACTTCCTCGACAACGGCGCCGAAGACCTCATCGTCTCCATCCTGCTCGACCGGGACTTCAACGCGGCGGCCGAGGCCGCCGAGCCGTACTTCTGCGCCGAGACCGTGGCCGAGATCCGGGCGACCGGCGAAGCGATCGAGGCGATGCCCGAGCAGGAGCGCGCCGAGGCGCTGGAGGAGTTCGGGCAGCTCGAATCCGATGGTTTCGCGGTGGAATACGAGATCCTCGGTTCGACCGAGGACGGCGACACGGCCACCGTCGAAGCCGAGCTGACCAGCCCGAATCCGCGCACTGGAGCGATCGAGACCCTGACCAACGAATTCCCGATGATCAAAGAGGATGGCCAGTGGCAGATGTGCGAGCCGTTCTTCTGACCGGCGGCCGCTGTCCTGATCGCCGCCGCAGCCGCCTGCCGGCTGCTTTCCGTTGCGGCACGGAGTGGGCCGGCTCCGTAGACTGCGGGCGGCCCCGGAACGGGCGTCCGAGGGGACGGGCGAGGTTGCACCCCGGTGCTACTGTCACGACGGGCCTTGCAGCGGGACCGAGAACGACTGCCCCCACCCGGCGGGCCCGAACACATGACTCTCAGCCTGATTGGAAATCATGAGCATTCACAGCAAGCTCGTCTCCGGCCGTCGCGCCCTGGCCGTGGCCGGCGGCGCCTTCGCCACCGCCCTGATCCTCTCCGCCTGCGGCGGCTCGAACGACACGCCCGAGGGCGCGGTCGAGAACTTCCTCGACAACGGTGTCGAAGACTTCGCTAAGGCGTTGTCGTCCAGCGACTTCGACCGGCTCGCCGAGATCAGCGAGAAGCACTTCTGCGCCGAGGACGTGCAGGCGTTCCAGGAAACCGCCGACGAGCTCAACGCGATGTCGGACGAGGAGCGCGCTCAGATGGAAGAGCTGCTGGGCGAGCAGGAGGACCTCCTCCCCGAGGAATGGTCCTACAAGATCGGCGAGACCGACGAGGACGGCGACACGGCCACCGTCGAGGTCGAGATGACCGAGGGCGACGAGACCACGTCGAACACGATCGACGTGGTCAAGGAAGACGACGAGTGGAAGCTCTGCGGCGAGTTCGGCATGTGACCCGGCGATGAACGGCCCGAAAGGGGCCCGGCGGCCTTCGCAGCCGCCGGGCCCCTTTCATGTTCGGGCCGAGATAACACGCCCACGAACAGGCAAAATAAATTAATACCATGAGATACTTCGAGGTAGCATTACTGTATGGCCATGACATTGCGACTCTCCGAAGAAGACGACCGCCGGCTCACCGAGCGGGCCGCCAAGGAGCACCGCTCCAAGCACGATCTCGTGGTAGAGGCTGTTCACAAATTCCTGACCGAGCGTGAACGACAGTTCAACCAGGCTCTCGAACAGGGCATGGAGCGGCATCGGGAGCTCTTGGACCGGCTCGCGAAATGACCGAGCACCTCGAACTTCAGGACTTGGTACGGATCGCCTGCCGCGTCACCGGCAGCGTTGAAGCTCCTGTGCGGGACTGGGGGCTGCTCGAATCGGCAGCCACTCGGCCGCAGGCCAATATCTTCGGCGCCGACGCCTACCCGGACCTTCATGAAAAGGTGGCCGCACTCGTCCATTCGCTTGCGCGGAACCACGCCCTGATCGACGGCAATAAGCGGTTGGCGCTGATGGCCGCGTATGTGATGTACAACCTCAACGGCTACAACCTCGACCCAAGTCCCGAAGAAGGCGATGATTTCTTCAGGGCTGTGGCACAAGGGGACCACGATGTTCCCGAGATCGCCAAGGCGCTCGCGCGGTGGACCACTCCAATCCAATAGTGCACGCCCATGAGAGACCCAAGGAGCCGTCAAAGCATCACTCACCGTTTCACGCACGGCGAGAAGATGTGAACCCCCTGCTCACGCAACAGGCTCATGGCCCCGGGCCTCGGTCTCGAGTCACTGGAGTGCCCGGTCTCGTCGGTCTTGAGGCGGCGTAAGGACAGCCCGCGCCCTATGAGTTCGATCGGGAGATGCCGATCCTGGGCGTCGGCGGGAAATGGGACCCGGCCACTCCTTATGACTGGTCCGTCTCGGCCGCCGAAGAGATTCCCGGTGCCGCGCTGCTGACCCATGAGGGCGACGGCCACGGCGGGTCGATGCATTCGGCGTGCGTGCGGGAGCAGGCGGCGCTGTTCCTGGCCGATCCCGCTGCGGGACCGGTCCCCGCATGCGAGTGAGACCGCGAAGGGGCCCGGCGGCGTACCGCCGGGCCCCTTCGCGTCGGTCCTACAGTTTGCGGACGGCGGCCTTGACCGTCCGGCCCTCGCCCGCCTCACCGGTGGTGGCCTCGGCCGGGAGGTCCGCGAAGGACAGCTCCAGCGCGAGCGTCTCGCCCTTGACGAATTCCGCGTGGGCCTCCACGGCCTCGCGCACGTCGTCGGCGACGTCGATCACGGCCGCGACCCGGTCGGTGACGTCCAGGTCGGCGTCCTTGCGGGCCTGCTGCACGACCCGGACCACGTCGCGAGCCAGGCCCTCGGCGGCCAGTTCCGCAGTGACCTCGGTGTCGAGGACGAGGACGCCGTTGTCATTCGGGAGCGCGTGGGTGCGGTCGGCCTCGACGGGGACGAGCGTCAGTTCATATTCGCCGTCCTCCAGCACCACGCCGCCGGCGGTCACGGTGCCGTCCTCGACGGTCCAATCGCCGGTCTTGACGGCCTTGATGACCCGCTGCACGTCCTTGCCGAGCCGGGGTCCGAGGACTCTCGGGACGAGCTTGAGGTCGGACCTGCAGTAGGCGTCGACGTCCGAATCGAACACGACGGCCTTGACGTTGAGTTCATCTTTCAGCAGCCCGGCGAACGGTTCGAGGCGTTCGGCGTGACCGGTCGCGACGGTGGCCGACGCCAGGGGCAGGCGCACCCGCAGTTTGCGGTCCTTGCGCATGAAGAGGCCGACCGAGGCGATCTCGCGCACGGTGTCCATGCCTTCGACCAGGGCCCGGTCGGCGGGCAGGTCGTCGGCCGAAGGCCAGTCGGCCAGATGCACCGAGCGTCCGCCGGTCAGGCCGCGCCAGATGTCCTCGGTGACGAGCGGCAGCAGCGGCGCGGCCACCTCGCAGGCGGTCTTGAGCGCCGTGGCGAGCGTCGCGAAGCCATCGGTGTCGCCTTCCCAGAAACGGTCGCGAGAGCGGCGCACATACCAGTTCGTCAGCGATTCGAGATAGGAGCGGAACGCGGCCGTCGCCCCCGCCAGGTCGTAGCCGTCCATGGCCTCGGTGGCGGTCTCGACCAGTTCGCGGGTCTTGGCCAGCAGGTATCTGTCGAGCCGGTGCTCGCTGGCGAGCGCGGTGGCCCGGGCCTCCTCCGGCGTCGTCTCGTAACCGGCGGCGCCGGCGTAGAGCGTGTAGAAGTACCACACGTTCCACAGCGGCAGGACGATCTGCCGCACCGCGTCGCGGAAACCCGATTCGGTGACGGGCATGTCGCCGCCGCGCAGCACCGGGGAGGCGACGAGGAACCAGCGCAGCGCGTCGGATCCGTACTGCTCGAACGAGATGCGGACGTCCGGGTAGTTCTCGAGCGATTTCGACATCTTCTGGCCGTCGGAGCCCAGCAGCGTCCCGTGCACCAGGGCGGTGCGGAACGCGGGCCGGTCGAACAGGGCCGTGGCGAGAACGTGCAGCGTGTAGAACCAGCCGCGGGTCTGGGCGGTGTATTCGACGATGAAGTCGCCCGGGTAGTGGTCCTCGAACCATTCGGTGTTCTCGAACGGGTAGTGGACCTGCGCGAACGGCATGGAACCGGACTCGAACCAGCAGTCGAGCACTTCGGGGACGCGGCGCATGGTCGAGGTGCCGGTCGGGTCGTCGGGGTTGGGCCGGGTGAGCTCGTCGATCGCGGGCCGGTGCAGGTCGGTGACCTCCACGCCGAAGTCCCGCCGGAGTTCGGCGAGCGAACCGTAGACGTCGACGCGCGGGTGGGCCGGGTCGTCGGAGACCCACACGGGGATCGGCGCGCCCCAGAAGCGGTTGCGGCTGATGTTCCAGTCGCGGGCGCCTTCGAGCCACTTGCCGAACTGGCCGTCTCTGATGTGCGCGGGCGTCCAGTCGATCTCCCGGTTGAGTTCGACCATGCGGTCGCGGAACTTCGTGACCGCGACGAACCACGCCGAGAGGGCGCGTTGGATCAGCGGCGATCCGCAGCGCCAGCAGTGCGGATAGTTGTGGTTGTAGGTGTCGTGGCGCAGGAGCCGCTGGGTGGCCTTGAGGTCCTTGATGATCGCCTTGTTGGCGTCGAAGACGTGCATGCCGGCGTAGGGCGGGACGTCCTCGGTGAAGCGGCCGGACTCGTCGACGGGCACGACCGGTTCGATGCCGGCGGCGTCGGTGAGGAGCTTGTCCTCTTCACCGAAGGCGGGCGCGATGTGGACCACGCCGGTGCCGTCCTCGGTCGTGACGTAGTCGGCGGCGAGGACGCGGTGGGCGCCTTCGCGGTCGACGAAGAAGTCGAACGGCGGGCTGTAGGAGAGGCCGACGAGGTCGGCGCCGGTGTGGCGGCCGATGACCTGCGGTTCCTCGCCGAGTTCGCGGGCGTAGGCGGCGAGGCGGGCCTCGGCCAGGAGGTAGCGGGACCCTTCGGCCTCGACCAGGACGTAGTCGACCTCGGGGTGGACGGCGGCGGCCAGGTTCGAGGGCAGGGTCCAGGGCGTGGTGGTCCACACCAGGAGTTTCGCTCCGGCGAACGGCCCTTCGGAGGTGACGTCGAGGCCGACGGTGACGGCCGGGTCCTGCCGGTCCCGATAGGTGTCGTCCATTTTGGTCTCGGTTGCGGCGAGCGGCGTCTCGCAGCGCCAGCAGTACCACAGGACGCGATAGCCCTCGTAGATCAGGTCCTTGTCGTAGAGGGTCTTGAAGGCCCACATGACGCTCTCCATGTACTCCAGGTCGAGCGTCTTGTAGTCGTTGTGGAAGTCGACCCAGCGGGCCTGGCGGGTGACGTAGTCCTCCCAGTCGTCGGTGAACCGCAGGACCGACGCCTTGGCGGCGGCGTTGAACCGGTCGACGCCGTATTCCTCGATGTCGGCCTTGGATTTGAGACCGAGCTCCCGTTCGGTGGTGACCTCGGCGGGCATGCCGTGGGTGTCCCATCCGAAGCGGCGTTCGACACGCCTGCCGCGCATGGTCTGGTAGCGCGGCACGATGTCCTTGACGTAGCCGGTGAGGAGGTGCCCGTAGTGGGGCAGGCCGTTGGCGAACGGGGGGCCGTCATAGAAGACGAACTCGTTGGCGCCCCCCTCGCCGGCTTCGCGGCGCTCGATGGAGGCGTTGAAGGTGTCGTCTTTGGCCCAGAAGTCGAGAACGCGGCGTTCGACCTCGGGCAGGTTCGGGCTCGCCGGCACGCCCCGTGCGGGGTCGTCGAGTGGATAGGCCATCGGCTCGGTGTCTCCTCATCACACACCTGGTGAACGTTCGGTGTGCGAGGACGGGCCGAGGGCCCGCGGTACCACCTCGCTTGACGCGCCGCAGGGCGCGTCCGCTCGATTCGGCGGCGGTGACGGGCCGCACCCGTCCGGGTCTAGTGAGGCCGGCAGGCCCGTTCTTCCGGAAGCTCACCGGTGATGGCCGGGTCAGTGCTCTGCATCCAAGTGTAACGCCGGCCTTCGCGGGACTCCCACCGGATTTGGGTCGGGACCGCCGCCGTGTAAGATCGGACACGTGAACAATCACGCGCGCAGCTGGTGGTGGCGTCGCTGAGGCGGCGTCGATGCTCCTGCGTGCAGTCAAGCAAGCGACCGCCTCGATGGCGGTCGCTTCGTCGTATCCGGGGGTCGGCCGCCGCGGGGCCCGAATTGAGATCGAGGCCTGATGAACACCTTTGAGACGCCCTGTGGGGTGACGATCCGACGGTCCGTCGAGGATCTGGCCGAGGGCGACCTGACCGAGGTCGTGCAGCGGGTCGAGACCCGTCGCGGCGGGGTCCTGTCCTCGGGCATGGAGTACCCGGGCCGGTATTCGCGGTTCCACCTGGCCTATGTCGACCCGCCGGTCGAGGTCGTCGCGCGGGGACGGTCCGTGGAGGTGCGTCCCCTCAACGAACGCGGCTCGGTCCTGGTGGAGGCGCTCGGGTCGGCGCTGCGCGAAGCGGACATCGGCACCGTCTCCGGCGGCCCCGCGGGTGTGCTCGTCGAAGTGCCCGAGCCCTCGGGGCGGGTGCCGGAGGAGCAGCGGACCAAGCAGCCGACGGCCTTCACGGCGCTGCGGGTCCTGTTGGGGGCCTTGGCCTGCGACGACCCGTACCTGGGTTTCTGGGGGGCGTTCGGTTACGACCTGGCCTACCAGTTCGAGCCGATCGCGCCGGCGAAGGACCGCGCGGCCGATCAGCGGGACCTGGTGCTGCATCTGGCCGACGAGGTGTACGTCGTCGACCGCAAGCGCGAGACGGCGAAGGTCTGGCGGTACGAGTTCGATTTCGGCGGCCGGTCCACCGACGAACTGGGCAGGGAGACCGAGAAGCGCGCCTATGTCGCGGCCGGGGAGATCCCGTCCGGGCCGGTGCCCGGCGTGTACGCGGACATGGTGCGGCGCGCGAAGCGCGAGTTCAAGGCCGGGAGTCTGTTCGAGGTGGTGCCGGGCCATGAGATGTACGCGGCGTGCGATTCACCGGCGGCGTTCTACGAACGGCTGCGTGAGGCGAATCCCGCGCCGTACGAGTTCATCTTCAACCTCGGCGAGGGCGAGTACCTGGTGGGTGCCTCACCGGAGATGTTCGTGCGGGTGCAAGGGGACCGGGTGGAGACGTGCCCGATCTCGGGCACGATCGCGCGCGGCGATGATCCGCTGCACGACGCCTCGCAGATCGCCCGGCTCATCGGCTCGTCGAAAGAGGAGTCGGAGCTGACGATGTGCACCGACGTCGACCGCAACGACAAGGCCCGCGTGTGCCTGCCCGGTTCGGTGAAGGTGCTGGGACGTCGGCAGATCGAGATGTATTCACGGCTGATCCACACCGTCGACCACGTGGAGGGGCGGCTGCGGCCGGACATGGACGCCTTGGACGCGTTCTTGACGCACATGTGGTCGGTGACGGTGACCGGCGCTCCGAAGACGTGGGCGATGCGGTTCATCGAGGAGCAGGAGACGACGCCGCGACGCTGGTACGGCGGCGCGGTCGGGTTCGTCGGTCTCGACGGCTCCCTGAACACGGGCCTGACGCTGCGCACGGCGCAGATCCGCGACGGGGTGGCGTGTGTGCGGGCGGGGGCGACGCTGCTGTACGACTCCGAGCCGGACGCCGAGGAGGCCGAGACGCACTTGAAGGCGCGGGCGCTGCTGGAGACGGCGGCCGGCGGGGTGGGGGCGGCCGCGCCGGTGCCCACGCCGATCGAGGCGGCGGGCGGTCCGGCCGGGACGGGTCGACGGGTGCTGCTGGTCGACCACGAGGATTCCTTCGTGAACACGCTCGGAGACTATTTCCGACAGCACGGGTGTGAGGTGACGACGCTGCGGTTCGGCTTCGACGCCGCCGAGGTGCTCGACGAGCTCCTGCCGGAGCTGGTGGTGCTCTCGCCGGGGCCCGGGCGACCGGAGGACTTCGGCACGGCCGGGCTGCTCGACGAGTTGGAGCGGCGAGGCCTGCCGGTGTTCGGAGTCTGCTTGGGGCTCCAGGCGATGGTCGAGCACGCGGGGGGCGGTCTGTCACCGCTGCCGGAGCCGATCCACGGCAAGCCCGGGACGGTGAAGGTCAGCGGAGGCGGCCTGTTCGACGGGCTGCCCGATGCGGTGACGGCGGCTCGGTACCACTCGATGTACGTCACGGCCGACCAGGTGAAGGGCGAGTTCGCTCCGACCTCGGCCATCGGGGACGCGGTGATGTCGATCGAGGCGCCGGACAAGCGCTGGTTCGGCGTCCAGTTCCATCCCGAGTCGATCCTGACCGCCGCGGGGGCGCACGGGCACCGCATCATCGGGAACGTGCTGCGCCTGACCGCACGGTAGCGTTTCGCGCGGACCGCCGGGGCCTTCGGGTCACGGCGGTCCGGTCGCCGTGCGGCGTCGGCGCAAGGACTCCACCCGGGGCCGGTCCGATGTGAGCACCGGATCGACGACCCTGATGATCCCTTTCGGACTGATGTGCTGCCGGCACGCTGTTCGAGTTCGTCGGGGAGGAGCCGGAACCTCCGCT
>JAJYSW010000338.1 GCA_021793335.1 Actinomycetes bacterium | reverse complement strand
CTTATGACGGCGGCATCGAATTCGAATCGCTGCCCTTCGGGCACCCCCTCTACATCCTGTACTCCTCGGGCACCACCGGACTGCCGAAGGCGATCGTGCACTCGCACGGCGGCATGGCCCTAGAACACGCCAAAATGCACTCGCTGCACCACGACCTGGGCGCGGGCGACCGGTTCTTCTGGTACTCCACCACGGGCTGGATGATGTGGAACTACCTGGTCTCGGCCCCGATCGTCGGCGCCGGGATCGTCCTGTTCGACGGCGCGCCCGACCCGGTCGGCATGTGGCGCATGGCCGAGGAATCCGGGACGACGTTCTTCGGCACCTCCGCACCGTTCCTCATGGCCTGCCGCTCCCGAGGCGTCAGACCCGCGCGCGAGGCGGACCTGTCCCGGGTGCGCGGCATCGGCTCGACCGGCGCGCCGCTGCCCGAGGCCGGGTTCGACTACGTCTACAACGAGATCAGCGCGACCGCGCAGCTCCAGTCGCTCTCGGGAGGGACCGATCTGTGCACCGGATTCCTCGGCGGAGCGCCGACCGTCCCGGTGTGGCGCGGCGAGCTCTCGTGCCGGTGCCTGGGAGCGAACGTGCGGGCGTTCGACCCGGAGGGCAACGACGTGATCGGACGCGAAGGCGAGCTGGTGATCGTCTCGCCGATGCCCTCGATGCCCGTCGGGCTGTGGGGCGACACGCTGCACCAGCGCTACCGCGACACCTATCTCATGGACTTCCCGGGCATATGGCGGCACGGGGACTGGATCACGATCACCGAACGCGGCTCGGCGATCATCTCCGGGCGCAGCGACGCCACGCTCAACCGCGGCGGCGTCCGGATGGGCACGGCCGAGTTCTACTCGGTGGTCGAGTCCATCGGGGGCGTCGCGGACTCGCTCGTGGTGCACCTGGACGAGGGGAACGAGGACCGGCTGCTGCTGTTCGTCTCCTGCGAGGACGAAGTGGAATTGGACGATGCGCTGCGCCACCGCATCAGGCGCATGCTGCGCGAGCATCTCTCCCCGAGGCACGTCCCGGATTCGATCAGGCAGATCCCGGCGGTCCCGAGGACCTTGAGCGGTAAGAAGGTCGAGATCCCGGTCAAGAAGATCCTGAAGGGCGCCGAGCCCGAGGAGGCGATCTCGGCCGATGCCCTGGCCAACCCCGAGGCGCTCCGCGTGTTCCTGTGAGCAGCGAGGCGCCGTGCCGTCGGACCCCGGCAGTACGGTTCGGGCGTGCACGATGCGCCTGAACTCCGAATGGTCACCCGTGACAACGTCGACGACGCCTGCCGGATCGAAGTCGCCCCCGAGCAGACCGAGTACGTCGCTCCCGTGCCCCATTCGCCGGCCGAGGCCTACGTCAATCGGGAGACCGCTTGGCCGAGACTGGTCTGCGCCGGCGGCGAACCCGTGGCCTTCGTCATGGGCGGTTTCGATCCCGGCGCCGCGATCGAATGGTTCCGCTGCGGGATTTGGAGGCTCAACGTCGCCGCCGCCCACCAGGGCAAGGGCTACGGGCGCTTCGCCGTCGAGGCCCTCTTCGAGGAGGCCCGGCGGCGCGGCGAGCGCCGGGCGAGCGTGCTGTGGAAACCGGGCGAGGCGGGCCCGGAGGGCTGCTACCGCAAGCTGGGCTTCGAGCCCACCGGAGACGAGTTCCACGGCCAGATCGTCGGAGCGCTCGACCTTTGAGCGCCCGGCTTCCGAGCAGGATGCGGCGGCCTCCCGCCCGGCCACGCGGACACCCGAGACGATCGGCGAGGGCCTCGCCGATCCGCCGCCGATCTAGGGCACGGTGTAGCCCGCGGCGCGGAAGAGCTCGTACCACTCCGAGCGGGTCAGCGGGATATCGGAGCCCCGCGCCGAGGCGTCCACGCGCTCGGGCGTGGTGGTACCGACGACCACCTGCATCTGCGCAGGGTGCCGGGTGATCCACGCGGTGGCGATCGCCAGCGGCGGCACATCGTACTTCGCCGCGATCCGGTCGATCACCGTATTCAGCAGCGCATAGCGCGGCGAGCCGAGGAACGGCCCGTCGAAGAACCCGGCCTGGAACGGCGACCACGCCTGCACGGTGATGTCGTTGATGCGGCAGTAGTCGACGATGCCGTCGTCTCGGGCGATCGACTGATCGAGCCCCTGCATGTTCGCGGCCACGCCCTGGGCGATCAAGGGCGCGTGGGTGATCGACAGCTGCACCTGGTTGGCGACGAGCGGCTGCCTCACGTGCTTGCGCAGCAGGTCCATCTGGCGTCCGGTGTGATTGGAGACGCCGAAGGCGCGGACCTTCCCGGCGCCCGCGAGGTCGTCGAACGCGCGGGCGACCTCTTCGGGCTCGACGAGGGCGTCCGGGCGGTGGAGCAGCAGCACGTCGATGTAGTCGGTGTCGAGCGCCTCCAGTGAACCGTGCACGGATTCGACGATGTGCTCGTAGGAGAAGTCGAAGTACGGGCCGTCTTTGACGATCCCGGTCTTGGTCTGGATCACGAACCGCTCGCGCTCGGCGGGGGTGAGCCGCATCGCCTCGGCGAAGCGCCGTTCACAGCCGTGTTTCTCGGAACCGTAGACGTCGGCGTGGTCGAGGAAGTCGATGCCGGCGTCGGCGGCGGTCCCGACGAGGGTGCGGATCTCCTCGTCCGTCTTCTCCTGGATGCGCATCAGACCGAGCGCCACGTTGGACGCGGTGATGTCGGTGCCGGGGAAGGTGAGCGTCTTCATCGTCGGTTCCTTTGCATTCGGGTCGCGGACGGGCCCGGTGTCGCCCGCTGCGGTGCGCCGCCGCATGAAGCCGCGCCGGGGGCGCGGGCCGCCGAACCCGGCCCATCCTATGAACCGGTGATCGAGAAGTCCAATGAATCCTCCGC
>JAJYSW010000337.1 GCA_021793335.1 Actinomycetes bacterium | reverse complement strand
GCCTTCGAGGACGATCTGCGAGGTGGCCGGGACCTGGAGCGGCACGGTCAGGCAGTCGACCATCTCGACGCGTTCGCCGCGCAGGAATCCGGCGAAGAGGTATTCGTCGATGTCCGGAGGCAGGGGAGCGGTGGAGGCGTAGGCCATGACCGGGTCGGGGCCGATGGCCACGGCGATGGGAAGGCGCTCGCCGCGCCGCTCGGCTTCGGCATAGTGGCCGGTGGAGTTCTTGTGGATCTGCCAGTGCAGGCCGAGCGTGCGCTCGTCGTGCTGCTGGAGCCGGTAGAGGCCGACGTTGCGTTTGCCGGTCTCGGGATGCCGGGTGTGCGTGAGTCCGAAATTGTGGAACACGCCTCCGTCACCGGGCCATACTTGGAGTCCGGGCAGTCGGCCGAGGTCGACCTCGTCGCCTCGGTACACGACCTCCTGGCAGGGGGCGTTGCGCCGCACTTTCTTGGGCGGCGCGGATTTGAGCTGCATGAGCTTGCCGAGTCCGTCGCGGATGCCGGCCCAGCCGACGGGGAGTTCCGGCGTGGCGAGCTCCCCGATGCGGTCGCCGATCTCATCGAGGTCGTCGACTCCGAGGGCTTTCGCCATTCGGGGAAGAGTGCCGAAGAGGTTGATCGCCAGGGGCATCTCGCTGCCGGCGGGGTTCTCGAACAGCAGGGCGGGTCCGCCGTCGCGGATCACGCGCTGGGTGATCTCGGAGATCTCCAGGTTGGGATCGACTTCGGCGGAGACGCGTTTGAGCTCACCGTCGGCTTCGAGCGCGGCGAGGAACGTTTGGAGGTCGTCGTACGGAAATTTCGCGGCCACGGGCCCATTCAATCACCTGCCCTCGCGCGACGGAATCCGGAAAGACGTGATGTGTCGGCGGCGGGCGGCGGGTCACCCTGTGAATCGCATTACGATACGATACCGTATCGTTTCGAAAAGTCTTAGGCTGATCCGCAACACCACCACGCCCCGCGGGGCACAGCGAATCGAACGCGAACCACACAGAATGGAAACCCTGTGAGCGACACCCGTTCCGACCTCACCGGCGAGGACACCGGCCATCCCCGGCGGTGGGCCATCCTCGCCGTCCTGGTCATCAGTCTCATCGTCGCCGTCCTGGACAACACCGTCCTCAACGTCGCCATGAAGACCCTGGCCGACCCGAACGACGGACTCGGCGCCGGCCAGGGCGAACTGGCCTGGATGATCAACTCCTACACCCTCGTCTTCGCCGGCCTCCTGTTCGCCTCCGGCGTCATCGGCGACCGCCTCGGCCGCAAGAGAATGCTCCTGGGCGGCCTGCTCGTCTTCGGCGTCGCCTCACTCCTGTCGGCCTACGCCGCCACCCCCGACCAGCTCATCTGGTACCGGGCGCTCATGGGCGCCGGCGCGGCGATCATGATGCCCTCGACGCTCTCGATCCTGCGCGACATCTTCTCCAACCGCGAATTCCCCAAAGCCCTCGGCATCTGGACCGGAGCGGTCGGCGTCGGCGGAGCCCTCGGCCCCATCGTCGGCGGCGCGCTCCTGGAACGCTTCTGGTGGGGCTCGGTCTTCCTGATCAACGTCCCGATCATCGCCCTCGGCATCGTCGCGATCCTCTTCCTCGTCCCCGAGTCGAAGGGCCGCCAGACCCGCCCCGACCTGATCGGCATGGCCCTGTCCATGATCGGCCTGGTCAGCCTCACCTACGGCATCATCGAAGCCGGTGACTCCGGCTCCTGGACCGCTCCCCGCGTCTGGGGCACCATCGGCTTCGGCGTGCTCGTGCTGATCGGCTTCGTCCTGTGGGAGCGGCGCATCCCCCACGCCTCGCTGGACATGCGCCTGTTCAAGAACACCCGTTTCTCGGCCTCTTCGGCGATCATCACGCTGACCTTCTTCGGGATGATGGGCCTGATGTTCTTCATGACCTTCTACTTCCAGCTGCTCAGGCAGTACACGCCACTGGAGACCGGCCTGCTGTTCCTGCCCTTCGGCGCGGCCATGCTCATCTTCTCCCCGCTCTCGAACACACTGGTGCTGCGGTTCGGCGCCAAAGCCGCCGGGATCGCGGCGATGCTGCTGGTGATCGCCAACTTCGCGGTCACCGGCCTGGTCTTCGACGCCGACACCCCGGTCTGGCTCATGGTCATGATGTTCTTCATCACCGGCATCGGCATGTCGAACCTCATGCCGCCGGCGATGAACACGCTCATGTCCTCGGTTCCCAAGGAGCAGGCCGGTGTCGCCTCCGCGCTGGGCAACACCCTGCGCCAGACCGGGGGCGCGATCGGCGTGGCCGTGCTCGGCACCGTCATGGCCCAGACCTACCGCTCGCAGATCGCCGACACCGCCCCCGGGCTGCCCGAAGCGGCCCGCTCGGACCTGCCCTCCACCTACGGCGCACTCGAATCCGGCGCGGTCCCGCCCGAGGCGGCCGCCCAGGTCACCGAGGCCGCCAACGCCTCGTTCATCGACGCGCTCGGCACCACCGCGTTCACCGCCATCGGCGTCGCCGTGGCCGGGCTCATCGTGATCGCCGTGTTCTTCCCCGGCAAACGCCGCGAACAGGACCGCTCCGCCGAGCGCGAACGGGCCGCCGAGCCCGCGCTCAGCGAAGTGTGAGAGAGAATCGACGCATGGAACCCGTGCTCGGCGACAGTCATGATCGGCCCCCGGCCAAAGGCCGCCCTCGCAGCGAGGCCGTGAGCCGGTCGATCGTGGAGGCCACGCTGGACCTCATCGCCGAGCACGGCGCCGTCGCCGATGTCAGCGTCGAGGCCGTGGCGGAACGATCCGGCGTCTCCAAGGCCACCATCTACCGCCGCTGGCCCTCCAAGGAGGCCCTGGTGGCGGCGGCTGTGGATTCGATCAAGGCTCCGATTCCGCGAGGACTGCCCCGCACTTCGATGCGC
>JAJYSW010000336.1 GCA_021793335.1 Actinomycetes bacterium | reverse complement strand
GGGGGTGAAATTCCTGCGTAGCGGGGGGATGCCGACGCGTGATGGGACGTGTGTCACCGCCCCCGGATTGACTGGAGCGTGTGTCGGACGCTACAGTCTTTCACAAATCCCCTTCCGTGTAATGCAACCACCCCGTCAGGTGAACCCTTAGTGGTAGGGAGCCCCATATGCCGTCGTTGATCTCAGATCCCCGAAGTGTTCGAACACGTACAGTCGACGGCCTCGGTGCCCTGGGTATACCGGCTCCCCCCGATCGGTTCCCCACGCCCTTCCCCGACAACCGCCTCCCCCGGCTCCGCCCCCGCGCCGATATGGAGGCCCGCGCGGCCATCCTCAACATCGTCCAGGCCCGAGTGTTCAACATGCCCGAGGAGCTCGCGATGCGCTGGCTGCTCGACGCCCACGTCCTCGACCACCTCACCCCCGACGAATGGGGCTTCATCGCCTCAGGCAGAGGCGATCGGAGCCGCTACGCCGACCAGCTCGAAAGCCTCTACGCCATCGCCTGGCTCATCGGCCTGGTCGACCACCTCGACCCCACCGTCGCCTGCGCCGAGGACCTCCCCGAGCTGCTGCCGGACCTGCGCCGACCCGAGTCCTTCGGCGAATGGCGCGACCGGCACCTGACGCACACGCGCGACGCCGCCGTCGTCGCCGAGATGCTCGACCTGTACTACTGCCTGGACTGGGTCTGCGACCAGGCCAGGCGCTCGGGCACGCCGCTGCCGCGGGGCATCGACGACAACCTGGTGTGGCACCGCCGCTGGGCTCTGGAGTGGGCCGCGGTCTTCGCCGAGGACCAGCACCCCGTCCGCTGGGACGAGGTCCGCCTCTGAGGACGGCTCGCGGCATTCGCCCACTAGCATTCATGGGATGAATGCCGCACCGATGTCACACGAAGAGATCCGCTCCGCCCCCAAGGTCGTGCTCCACGAGCACCTCGACGGCGGCCTGCGACCCCAGACCCTCATCGAACTCGCCGACGAGATCGGCCACGCGCTCCCGGCCCACGAGCCGGAGCAGCTCGCCGACTGGTTCTACGACGCCGCGAACTCCCACAGTCTGGAGCGCTACCTGGAGACCTTCGACCACACCATCGCGGTGCTCCAGAGCCCCGACAACTGTGCCCGCGTCGCCGCCGAGGCCGTCCAGGACCTCGCCGCCGACGGCGTCGTCTACGCCGAGCTGCGTTACGCCCCCGAACAGCAGCTCCAGCGCGGCATGAGCCTCGGCGAGGTCGTCGAGGCCACCGTCGCCGGGATCGTCGAGGGCGAGCGCCTCGCCGCCGAGGCCGGCCACACCATCAAGGCCGGCACCATCCTGTGCGGCATGCGGCACGCGAACCGGGTCAAGGAGATCGCCGAACTCGCCGTCGCCTACCGCGACAAGGGCGTGGTCGGCTTCGACATCGCCGGCGCCGAGATCGGCCATGCGCCCGAGGTCCACCGCGACGCCTTCGACTACCTGCGGAGCGAATGCATGCCGTTCACCATCCACGCCGGAGAGTCGGTCGGCCCCCGCTCGATCCACGGAGCCGTCGCCCTCTGCGGGGCCGACCGGATCGGCCACGGCGTCAAGCTCATCGAGGACATCGACCGCTCCGGCGACGAACCGCGACTGGGCCGCCTCGCGGCCTACATCCGCGACCGGCGCATCGCCCTCGAAGTCTGCCCCTCCTCCAACCTCCAGACCGGAGCCGCCGACTCCATCGCGACCCACCCGGTGAACGCCCTCTACGAGCTCGGCTTCCGCATCACCGTCAACAACGACAACCGGCTCATGAGCCGCACCCACACCTCGCGGGAGTTCCAGCTGCTGTCCGAGACCTTCGGCTGGGGACGGGCCGAACTCGAACGCTGCACGGTGAACGCCGCCGAGGCCGCGTTCCTGCCCTACCCCGAACGCCGCCGACTCATCGACGAAGTGATCCGCCCGGTGTACGCCACACCGGGGCAGTCCGCATAGCACACTGGGTAGGCTCGCCTCCATGCACATCTACACCGCCCCAGTCGTCGTTCCGATCGCGGGTGAGCCCGTTCGCGACGGCGCGGTCGGGGTCGACGACGGGCGGATCGCCTACGTCGGCCCCGCTGCCGACGCCCCCGAGACGGACGCGACCACCGCCTTCGACGGCATCCTGACGCCCGGCCTGGTCAACGCCCACACGCACCTGTGCTACACCGGCTTCGCCGACATGCACGACAACGACAAGGAATTCTTCGAGTGGATCCAGGAATTCGCCCGCCGCAACCCCGCCACCGCTGACGAGGCGTGGCGGGCCTCGGTCCGGGACGGCATCGACCAATGCCTCGCCGCCGGCGTCACCGCCGTCGCCGACATCGTCACCCCCGCCGCCGCCTTCGAGCCCCTCCTGGCCTCCGACCTCGCCGGCGTCGCCTACTGGGAGGCCTGCTTCATCGACGACGCCGCCTGGGCCGAGCGCCGCAACGCCTGGCGCGAGACCGTCACCGACACGCGCGCGATCAACGGATCCGATCTGGCCATCGGCATCAGCCCGCACACGCTCTACTCCCTGGGCACCGGCGTGGCCAAGAGCCTCGCCGAATTCGCCCGCACGCTCGAACTCCGCCTCCACCCGCACCTGGCCGAGACCACCCACGAGGACATGTTCGTGCGCCGCGGTTCGGGCCCGTTCGCGTTCATGAACCGGCGCATCGGACTCGACCTCGAACTCGCCGCCGGGGGCGCCGGCCACTCCCCGGCCCAGCAGATGGTCAAGGTCAACTGGCTCGGCGACGACTCCCATGTCGCCCACGGCGTCCACCTCGACGCCGAGGACCGCGCGCTGCTGCGCGAACACGGCACTGTCGTGGCCCTGTGCGCCCGCTCCAACGCCCGCCTCGAAACCGGGGAAGCGCCCGTGGCCGCCCACCGCGCCGAAGG
>JAJYSW010000054.1 GCA_021793335.1 Actinomycetes bacterium | reverse complement strand
GAACACGTGTCGCACCGCTATGCCGACGCCGAGGTCGAAGCGGTGCAAGAGATCTCGCTCGACATCGCGGCCGGCGGGACCGTCGCGTTCGTAGGTTCCTCCGGATCGGGGAAATCGACGCTGCTCAACCTCGTGCTCGGCTTCGCACGGCCGACCTCGGGCCGTATCCTGCTCGACGGCGTCGACATGCAGCGACTCGACCTGCGCACCGCACGCCGGTTCATCTCCGTCGTGCCCCAGGAATCGGTGATGTTCGAGGGCACCATCCGTGAGAACGTGGCCTACGGCATGCCGCATACCGGAGAAGAGCGCATCGTGCGGGCACTGCGCGACGCCAACGCTTGGGAGTTCATCCGGGCGCTACCAAAGGGCCTGGACACGGTCGTCGGCGAACGCGGCGCGCGACTCTCGGGCGGGCAGCGACAGCGTCTGGCGATAGCGCGGGCCCTGGTGCGCGACCCGAGCATCCTCCTGCTCGACGAGGCCACCTCGGCACTCGACCCTGAGACCGAGGCACTGGTCAAGGACGCCCTGGCCCGGCTCATGCACGGCCGTACCACCCTGGTCGTGGCCCATCGCCTGTCCACGATCCGCATGGCCGACCGCATCGTCGTCCTCGACCGCGGGCGTGTCGTCGAACAGGGCACGCACGATGAGCTGGTGGCCGCCTCGGGCCGCTATGCGCGTATGCACCTGACGCAGACGGGAACGGCCTGAGCCGCGCGCCTGCATAGAGCGGGCGCGCCGCTTCGGTCTCGAGCGGTCTTCCCCACTGCGCTCAGGACCCGGCGCCCCGGCGCGACAGTTCCGCTTCGATCTCGGTCTCGGTCACCGTCAAAGCAGCCGTGTCGTGCCCGTGCTCGAACGCTTTGGACAGTTTCCGGTTGTAGACGGCGCTGGCCGCACGGAAGCGACGTTCGGAGTCGCTCACCTGGTGTACCTGCCCTGCGGCCTCGGCGGCGAGGCGGGCCGCTTCGAGGCGGCGGGACTGCTCGCTCAGTTCGGCTTCGATCCGGTTGCGGTGACGGCGCCGCCGGGGCGCCTCTCGGTTGGCGGTGCCGACGAACTCGAAGTCGACCACGCTCCAGGGCTCGCGGAACTTCTCGTTCCACCGCTCGGCCGCCAGTCTGCCGGACTCGCCGAGGAGGACCGCCGCGTCCCAGATCCTGCGCCACCCCCGCTTGCCCGGCCAGACCGCCTCGGGCCGGTGGCCGACAGGACAGTCGCGAATGGAGTATATGTCGGGATGCGGGCACACCCGCAGGGTGCGGACTCTGGCCGCGATGCGGTCGGTGCCGTGTTCGGTCCTGCGCGTCGTCCACACGAAGAAGTCGAAGCCCGGCGCGATCTCGCCGTGCCAGGAGATGGTGCCGTGGTGGAACAGCAAGCAGGTCGCGGCATCGTCGGCGACCTGCTCGATCCGCTGGTGACCGAGTTTGACGGACGGCACTCGTGCGTTGCCGGGATCGAGATGACGCACCAGTGGACTCCCCCTGTGTTCGTGGTGCCGGTCTGCCCTCCCCAGGCACCGATCGTATCGGTCCCGACCGCCCATGTCGGAATGGCGCACCGGAGACTCGCCGCCGGTTCCGGCCGGAACCGGCGGCGAAGCCGTGCCGGCGCTCCGGCCGGGGTGCCGGACGTGTCTTCAGAGGCGCCCCTGCGACTCCCTTCCCGCTGCGATGGGGCGCAGGCGCGTCACCTCGACCGGTGCTGTGATCAGGCCTGCGATCGACGCGTCGAGACGCTGCACCGGTTCGCCCGCGGCGTGCTCGTCGAGCAGCCGCTCGTTCTCCCACTTCTCGATCATGACGATCGAACCGTCGGGAGCACCGTGGATCGCATAGAGCAGGCAACCGGGCTCCTCATGCACCTCGGCGATCGCGACACGCAGCCGCTCGACCAGTTCCTCGCGAACACCCGGGACCGGTTTGAAGATCGCCGTCACCACAACGGTTTCATCGTGCATCGTCTACTCCTCGTTCCAGGGTCGGGATGGGATCGAGATGGGCGGGCCTCTCCCGCACCGAGCGTTCCCTTCCGCGGACTCGGACGCCCGGTGCCGAGGGGCCGCCCGTCGACGGAATCCGGGACGGTCCACTCCTTCGCCGCATGTTCACTTCTGCGCGTCGGCGTGCAAGCGGATCTGCGGCAGCCCGGTCACCTCGGTGTCGTGCTCGCGGTCGATCCGCACGTCGAGCAGTTCCTGCAAAAAGATCTCGCCCTGACTCCAGATCGTCGCGCGGAATACATGCCCGCCGCGCACCTGCCCGCCGGCCTCGGAGAACAGCCCGTGGCAGTGAGCCCACAGCTTGCCGTCGAGCGTGGTGACGTTGCCCTGGATCGAGAGGATCTCCATCTTGCGCTGCAGATGCACGGTGTCGATGTCGTCGGCCCACTCGTGCTCCTGTCGGATCGGAAGCCGTGTGCGGTCACGCGGGTTCCGAAGGTAGAGGTCCTCGACGGTGCCGATCACCGAGCTGATGACGGCCGTGTGCACACCGTGGCGCTGACAGATCTCCTCGATGGAGTCGGTCAGTTGGCTGCCCGGCTTGATACTCGCGGCGATGAGGCGGCCCGGTCGACCCGCCAGCGTCTGTATTTCGGTCATTTCTGTCCCTCTCTACTTGATACTTCCCATGGTCATACCGGTCACGATGTGCTTCTGGGCGAGGAGCGTGAGCACGATGATCGGTACCGTGATCACGGTGGCGTACGCCATCATCGGGCCCCATTCCAGTGAAGCCTCGTGGACGAAGTTGTAGACGGCGACCGGCAGCGTGCGGGTTTCGGCGTTCGACAGCACGAGCGCCATCTTGAAATCGTTCCAAGAGAAGATGAACGCGAGGATGCCCGAGGTCACCATGCCGGTCTTGGTGAGCGGGAGTGCGATGCGGAAGAAGACGCCGATCTTGCCCGCACCGTCCACTTCGCCCGCCTCATAGAGCTCGGAGGGGACGGCCTCGAAGAAGTTCACCATGATGAACACGGTGAGCGGGAATGTGACCAGTAGGTGGGCCAGGATGAGCGCAGGGTAACTTCCCACGAGCCCCACCTGTGTGAACAGGATGAAGAACGGCACGAGGAAGGCCACGGCCGGCAGCAGTCGCGCCGTCAGCAGCGAGACCGCGAGCCGTTTCTGGTTGTACCGCGCGATCGTATAGGCCGCGGGCAGTCCGATCGCGAGGCCCAGCAGGCTCGACGCCGTCGCGATGAACGCACTGTTGAAGGCGTACCGCAGGAACGGCGTGCGCTCGAACGCCCGTTCGTAGTTGTCCAGGGTCGGCTCGAAGCTCAGCCATTTGGGCGGCATCGTGTAGATGTCCACGCCCTGCTTGAGCGACGACGACACCATCCAGAAGAATACGAAGCCCGCGGGCAGCAACAAGATGAGCAGGATCGCATAGAGCGCGATCATGCGCAGCACGGTTCTCGGCCGCATTCGCGGCCTGCGGGGCTGGTCCGAACTCGTCATGAGGACGTCGCTCCCTTCCGGCGGGCGATCGTGAGGAGGATGGCGACACCGAAGACCAGCAGCGTGAGCCATACGAGCAGCGCCGATCCGTACCCGAAGTTCAGGAAGGACAGGTTCTGGTTGAAGGCGTAGAGGTTCAGGATCTCCGAGGAGTGGCCCGGGCCGCCCGCGGTGATGATCATGATGGTGTCGAAGGTCTTGATGCAGTCGATGAGGCGGAACATCGCCGCAGTGAGGACCACCGGGCGCAGCAGCGGCAGCGTGATGCTGAACAACACGCGGAGTTCTCCCGCGCCGTCGATGCGCGCCGCCTCGTACGGTTCATGAGGCAGGGCGGCGAGGCCCGCGAGCACGATCAGCATGACCAATGGCGTCCACTGCCAGGTGTCGATCATCGCGAGCGCGGGGATGACGAGGTTCGGGTCTGAGGTCCACGTGATGGGCGGCCCGCCGACCGCTTGCGAGAGGTAGCTCAGCACGCCGAGCGTCGGGTCGAACATCATCTTCCAGACGAGTGCTATCGCCGCCGGCGTCGCGATCATCGGGAAGAGGAAGAACGCTCGCGCCGCTCCCCTGCCTACGAACTTGCGGTGGAAGACGAGCGCCGCAGCGACACCGAGCACGACCTGCATCCCGACGGCGAGGCCGACGAAGTAACCGGTGCGCAGCACGCCTCCCCAGAAGCGGGCGTCTTCGAGGGTGCGCGCGAAGTTGTCCAACCCCACGAATTCCGGTGGCCGCAGCCCGCCGTTCCAGGAGTGGAGGCTCATGTAGAGCGTGAACGCCACTGGGAACACGAGCAGGAGTACGACCAGCAGGAACGCCGGGGCGGGGAGCACGAACCGGTCGTAACGCTCGGTGAACCAGCTGAATCCGCCACCGCGCCGAGTGCCGCGCTTCCCGCGTGTCGGACGCTCAGGCGGCGTCTGTGTGGGTCGAGTGTGTGGTGCTGACATCACGCGTCCTTGCGTCGAGGGGTCCGGCCCGGCTCGAAACCGGGCCGGACCCGGGTCGGTCAGTGCGCCCGTTCAGGGCGCCGCGTCGATGAGTTCCTGCAGTTCCTCGGCCTGCTGATCAGCGATCTCCTGGAGCTCGGACCGGGACAATCCCTCCAGCGACCGGTGGATGACGTAGCCGGCGATCTCACGCGCCTGCACTCCCGGAGCGACCGGCGGATTCATTTGGGCGTTCGCCAGTTCGGTGCTCTCGATCACGACTTCGGTGAACTCGGGCGTCGGATCGTTGGCCTGGAACTCCTCGGAGTCCCAAGCACTCGTGCGCGGGCTCGGCCACCCGTCGAGCTTCATCTCAAGGTTGATCTCCGCGCTCGTGGCCCACTGGATGAAGTACCAAGCGGCGTCCGCCTGCTGGGCGAACGGGTTGATGGCGTATCCCCATCCGCCGATGAAGGGGGCGCGGCCGCACTCGCCCGCGGGCACCGGCGCGTAGCCGATGTCGCCGGCGACCGTCGACTCGGCAGGGTCTTCGAGATCGCCGACGAACAGGTTCACATCGAGGAAGGCGAACACCTTGCCCTGGGCGAACTGCTGCGAGGGCACGGGCCAGTCGAAGCCGGTGATCCCCGGGGGACCGTACTCCGAGCCCCAGCGCCCGTAGGTCTCATAGGCGTCGACCGCCTCAGGCGAATTGATCGCCGCCTGGCCGTCTTCGACCCATGCTCCGCAGTGGGCGTAGAGGAACGAGGAGTACGGCGTGGTGGTCTGGTACGGGATCCCGCGGAGCGCGAATCCGTACATGTCCGCGGAGGGGTCGTGAATCTGGGCGGCGGCGGCCTCCCATTCCTCGAACGTCTCGGGGACGTCGAGACCGGCCTCCCGCAGCAGGTCCTTGCGGTAGTAGACGAGGTCGGTCTGCATCTCCCACAGCACCGTGACCGTCTCATCGTCCACCGTCATCGCGTTGCGCACGCCCTCGCCGAAGTCGTCGATGTCGTAGTCGGGGGCGGTGACCGACTCGTGCTCGATGTACTGGTCGAGTGGGACGTACCAGCCGTTGGCCGAGAACTGCGGTCCGTCGACCTCGGGGAACGTGGCCATGACGTCGAAATCGTCCGCCCGTGCGGTGAGCCGCACCGGCAGGTTCTGTCGGTAACTGGTGACGTCGGCCGTCTCGATCTCGACCTCGATGCCGGTGAGGTCCTCGAATTCACTCAGACGCGAGTTGAGCACCTCGGCCTGACCGGTGTCGGGAATGTATACCGAGAGGGCCGTCCCATCGAAGCGCTTCCAGTCGAAATCACCTGTTACGTCCACGCTCGGGCCGCCGGTGCCGTTCTGCGAGCAGCCGGCCGCGAGCACCGCGAGCGCTCCGGCGACCGCGATCACCCGGGATGGCGCCGTTGCCTTCCTCATGACATCCTCCTTGATGCATTCATGTCTGACAGGGGTTTTGATCAGTCGTCGACCGGTCCGGCGACGACGGTGCAGGGCGCCTCTCCGACATCGCTCACCTGGAAGGCGGCCACGTTCACGACGGCGCGAGTGCCTCCGAGCGCGTCGACGCCGGCCAGACCCAGCACCAGGCACGCCCGTGCGAGCACGTCCACCGTGGGCTTCCAGTCTTCGAGCGCCCGGGACTTGTCGTAGTGGTGAGCCAGATAGGCCGCGGCGTTCGGCGAAGGCCAGGTCGGGCGGAACCATGCTGGGACGCCGAGCCAATCGCGCCCGGCGTTCGTCGCGCCGGGGGCGTTGAGGTACGGCAGGTCGGTCAGCATCAGGTCGATGCCCCGCTCGTCGAGCGCGTCGCAGAGCAGGCCGACGGCGTCGGTGCCGAGACATGGCGCGTTTTCGAAGCTCGGCGCTCCGCCGCTCTCGGGGCGCGGTTCCCAACCGGTGGTGAGGATCAACGCCGAGGCCGGCTCGTCCGGAAGCGCCGCGAGCGCGTCCGCGAGTTTCGCGGCGGGGATCTCACCGCTGACCGGGGCGTCGACGCGTGCCACGTCGGCGGTGCGGTTGAGGAAGCGGGCCGGGTCGATGTCGCGCAGTGACGGCTGCGCGGGGTCGGCCACCCGCGGCGAGAGCAGCCGCGTCGACGCCGCGGGGCTCATGTCGATGTGAAACAGGTTCGCGCCGTTGTGCGCGAGCGTCGCGATCGGCTCGGTGGTGTAGGGCCGCTCCCAGGGGAACAGCGTCCCCGCCGCGGAACGTGATGAGATGGGGCGGGTCAGGGAGACCAGACGGGACATGTGCGGGTTCACTCCTCGAAGGCGAAGACGGTGCAGGGGGCGCCCTCGCCACCTGCGAGATACAGGGGCAGGACGGTGATCCGGATGCGCGTGCTCAGCAGTTGATCGACGTTCGTCAGGGCGGGCACCGGTGACAGCGATTCGTGCAGCGGCAGCGACGCCGCCCAGTCGGGCGCTCCCCCGCCGGCGCCTCGGGCCGGCGTGTAGTGACGCATGTAGGCCCGGGCCTGGTCGGAGGGGAAGGGCGGGCGGTCCCATGGCTCGCGCGCGGCCCACTCCCGGAACATGAACCCTTCGCCGAGGTTGCCGACGTACGCGCAGTCGGTGAGCATCAGGTCCGTGTTCTTGGCCTGCATGTGCTCCACGAGTCGTTCGGCTCCGGCCACGGAGAAGTGCGGGGTGCGCCTGGAGTAGTCGTCGCCGAGTTCACGGTACCGACCGGTCCGTCCCCAGCCGGTGCGGATGAGTACCGCGTCGCCGTCGCGAAACTGGTCGTTGTCCGCGAGGGCCTCGTCCAAGTCCTCGGGGAGGAGTTCCTCACCGGGTCCTTTGGGGATGTCCACGACGACCGTCTCTCGGTTGACGAAGCCGCTGTAGTCGAGTTCGTCGATCCGTTCGCCATCGTCGTCGTAGCAGGCCGCGAGCATGAGCCGCGTGCCGGTCTCGCTGTGGAAGCTCATCGCGTACTGCTCGATGCCGTGCTGTTCGTGCGTCATGGTCTTCTGCATGCGGAACGGCGAGTCCCACGCCCACACGTTGCCGACCGGCATGTACGGGTAGAGCGGAAGGGTGAGGTTGTGGATCTTCATGATTTTTCCCGGTTCTCCGTTGCGGTGGTCGGGGCGGGCAGATGGGGCGAGGGGGCGGTGACGCGCGGCTGCTCCATGGCCCAGCGCCGGCGCTCGGTGCGGAGCGCCCCGCCCACGAGGTAGACGTGTTCGAGCACGTGCTCGTAGATGCGGTCCGGGTCGCCGTCGAGCACGGCGTCGAAGATCGCCCGGTGGCTCGCGGCGATGTGGTCGACGCCTTCGACGAGCGTCTCCCCGACCATGTTCAGCCAGAGCCGGAACAGCACGTGCTGCTGCTCCCATATGTCGACCAGCCTCGGCATGCCCGAGGCTTGGCACAGGGTCCGGTGGAACTCATAATCCAGTCGGGCGACGGCGGCACGGTCCTCGGCGTCGGCGGCCTGCTGCATATCGGCGAGGATCTGCTCGATCCGGTCGATCTCGTCCGAACTGATCCGTTGGGCGGCGCGTTGGCACGCAGAGGTCTCCAGCAGCGTCCGGGTGAGGTGCAGCTCGCGGATCGCTTCGGCGTCGAGTGTGACCACACGCGTCGTGCGAGCGGACTCGTCGACGATCAGACCGTCTCGCTTGAGCAACCACAGGGCCTGGCGAAGCGGCGCTCGGCTGACCGCCATCTGGCGTGCGATCGACTCCTCCACGATACGGGTCCCCTGGGGGAGGGTCCCGTCGAGGATCGCGGTTCGCAGCGCCTCGTACACGCTGTCGCCGAGCGAGCGTCCCTCGACCTCCTTGAGAGGCGGCAGTACCGGCGGCTCCTGAAGTCGCGTCATGGTCGCTCCTTTCGACTACGAAAAAACTGTATCGTCGACGATAGCTGATTATCGGTATCCGAACAAGTGTTCTTCGGTTACGCAAAAATCGCCTGTCGCACCCCTGGAGTGACATGGGTCATCTAATGTTGCGCAGCAAGCGAATCCGGAGACGGCAGCCGGGGCGGCGAGGGGCCCGTGCAGCACGGCCCCGCGGAGCGGAGAGGCCCGACCAGGGGCATGGCAGGCGCATGCCCCGCCCTCCGGTGACATACAGGCGCGCCCGGCCAGGCCGAAGCGGGGACCACGCGGGCGGCACGAGACGGTCCGCCCGGCACGTCGCAGCCCGGTGCGAACCTCAAACCGATGCCTCGGCGATCGGGACACGATCAGCGAGGGCGAGGCCCGCACGGGCGCGCATCACCGCAGGGAACTCGCCGCGCCGGTTTCGGCGGACGGCTCGCCGAGCGCGCCTCCGGGCCTCTTGCGGCGCGCCCCTCAGCCCAGGGCGGCCTTGGCGTTCGCGATGAAACGGGCGATGAGCTCGGCGTCCTTGATGCCCCGCCGCACTTCGACGCCCGAGGAGACGTCGACGCCCCAAGGGCGCGCCTGCGCGATCGCCTCGGCCACCGTGTCAGGCCGCAGTCCCCCGGCGAGCATCCACCGGCCGCCCGGGCCGGCCCCCAGGCCGCCCCAATCCCACGCCTCGCCCGAGCCCGGACGCGGTGAATCCACGAGCAGGTAGTCCTCACCGAACTCGCCGAAGCGGGCGCTCGCGCCCACCGAGTCGGGAACCGCTCGGATCAGCTCTCCCGGATAGTCCGCCAGGGCCTCGAAATCCTCTCGGCGGTAGTCACCGCCGTGGAGCTGGACGGCCCCGACGCCCGCGACCGCCGCGTCCCGCTGAATCGCCTCGACCGGCACTCCCGCGAACACTCCCACGGCCAGCACTCCGGAAGGGAGGGCCGAGGCCAGATCGCGGGCACGCTCGGGGGTCACCCGGCGCGGACTCGGGCTCAACAGGAACCCGACGGCGTCGGCCCCCGCCTCCGCCGCCGCGGCGACGTGCTCGGGCTCGGACAGGCCACAGATCTTGACGAACACGAAAGCACCATAGCGCTCAATGGCTCCAGTCGATGCGGCGGCGCAGGGGCGCGAGCCGGACCGCGGCCACGGGACGTTATGCGAATGTGACTTGCATCCCGGGAAAACTGCGACTAGCCTCATGCAAAACGCTTTGGCAAAGCGCTTTGGAGACAGAGAGGCCGGAATCAACGATGGTGTCGATCGCGGACGTCGCATCCCTGGCGGGCGTGAGCCCTACCACCGTCTCGCACGCGCTGAGCGGCAAACGGAAAGTCAGCCCGGCGGTGCAGGCCCGCGTACGGGCCGCGGTCGAGGAACTGGGGTACACCCCCGGCCGGTCCGCTCAGAGCCTGGCGAGCGGCCGCACCCGCATCCTCGGGCTGCTCGTCCCCGACATCGGCAACACGTACTTCGCCGAACTCGCACAGGGCGTCGAGCAGTCGGCCACGGCAGGGGGCTACAACGTGCTCCTGTGCACCACCGGATTCGACCACGAACGCGAGCGGCACGCCCTTGAGATGATCCGCTCGCGGGCAGTGGACGGCGTCGTGTACGCGGCCGGCTCGCCCCCGAGCACCTCGGAACTCGCGCAGCTGCTCGGCGACCTCCCGCTGGTGCTGGTGGACGAAGAAATTCCCGGAGCGGACGCCACGGCCTTCGTCTCCGACAACTTCGAAGGCGGCCGCCTCGCCGCCGAGCACCTGGCCGGCCTCGGACACCGCAACGCCCTCGTCCTGGAGGCCAACGGGGACCTGATGAGCAGCACCGAGCGCGTCCGCGGCTTCACCAAGGCATGGGCGACGATCGGCGCACCCGCGCCCTGCATCGCCGGCGGCGGCTTCACGCACGAGGGCGGGCGCGCCGCCATCGAACCGTTCATCGAACGCTTCGCGAAAGGCGAGCTGACCGCGCTGTTCGCCGTCAACGACCTGATGGCGCTCGGCGCCATGGACCGCCTCCGCGCCGCGGGCGTCGAGACCCCAGGCGAGGTCTCGATCGTCGGATTCGACGACATCAAGCCGGCGCGCTATGTGAACCCGCGCTTGACGACGATCCGCCAAGACGTGGGAGGCCTCGGCGGTTCCGCGGTCAACGCGCTGATAGCCGCCCTGGACCGGGACGCGCCGCTCGACGGCCGGCACCACGTGTACCCCGTCGAGCTCATTGAACGCGAGTCGACCGCCGCGCCCGGCACCGGCGCCGCGCACCAGAGAAAGGAGGCCCGCTGATGTCCCAGATCATCATCGACTCGGTCGCGAAGGTGTTCGCGACGTCCAGGAAGCGGACCGTCGCGCTCAACGAGACCTCGTTGACCATCGACGACAACGAGCTCGTGTGCGTCGTCGGCCCCAGCGGCTGCGGCAAGACGACGATGCTGAACCTCATCGCCGGATTCATCCGGCCCACCGTCGGCTCCATCAAGCTCGACGGCCGGGAGATCGAAGGCCCCTCGGCCGAGCGGGCCGTGGTCTTCCAGGCCGACGCCGTCTTCCCGTGGCTGACCGTGGCCGACAACATCGCCTTCGGTCCCCGCATGCAGGGCATGACGCGAAGCGAACGCACCGAGCGCGTCGAGCGGTTCCTCGACCTGGTCGGCCTCTCCGAATTCGCGAACGCCTACCCCAAGGAGCTGTCGGGCGGCATGCGCAAACGCGTCGACCTCGCCCGCGCCTACGCGAGCGGACCCGAGGTGCTGCTGCTGGACGAGCCGTTCGGCGCGCTCGACCTGTTCACCAAGGAGGCCATGTGGTCCGCGCTCAAGCGAGTCGCCGACGCCGAGCCCAAGACGATCGTGTTCGTCACCCACGACATCGAGGAGGCGCTCTTCCTCGGGGACCGCGTCATCGTGATGACGCCGCGGCCGGCCCGCGTGCACAGCGTCATCGACGTGCCGTTCGGCCCCGAGCGCACCCTCGACCTGCGCGCCGACCCCGAATTCCAAGCAATCCGAATCCAGATCGCCGACGCCCTCAGGGAGGTCCACGATGACACGGCTTGACGCACCGACCCCGAACGCCGAGATCGCGGTTCCGGCGGCCCCGAACGCGCCCGCGCCTCGACGCAACCTCGGTCCGCTCATCAGCGTCGGCGTCGTCGCGGCCCTGCTCGCCCTGTGGTGGGCGGTCACGACGGGCACCGGCGCCGTCAAACAGCTCTACTTCCCCTCACCGGAATCGCTGTGGACGGCGATCGAAACGCTGAACACGCAGCTGCTCACCGACGCCGGAGCGACGCTCGGACGGGTGCTCGCCTCCTGGGTCGGCGGCTCGGCCCTGGGCGTCGCCGTCGGCCTGGCCATGGCCCGGACCCGGTGGCTCATGTACGCGCTGAACCCGATCATCGAGGCGGTGCGGCCGGTGCCGCCGGTGGCGCTGATCCCCTTCGTCATCCTCTGGTTCGGCATCGGCGACACCGGCAAGCTCTTCCTCGGGGCCCTCGCCTGCTTCATGGTCATGGTCGTCAACACCACCGTCGCGGTGGGCAACGTCCCGCCGGTCTACCTCCAGGCGGCCCGCTCGCTCGGAGCGAGCCGCGGCCACGTCTACCGCTCGGTGGTGCTGCCGGCGATCGTCCCGGAGATCCTCTCCGGTTTCCGAATCGGCAGTGCCCTGGCCTTCGCGGTGATCGTCGCCGCCGAGTTCCTCGGAGCGGACGCGGGCATCGGCCGCCTCATCATGCAGGCCAGCCGGACCCTGAACACACCGGTCGTGCTCCTCGGCACGATCTGCATCGCGGTCATGGCAGTGGCCCTCGACCTCGTCATCTCTCGGATCAGCGCCTACGTGACCAGATGGGCGGCACAGTGATGACGAGCCTCAAGCACACCGAACACTCCAGTCCTGTCAAGTCTCGGCCGCCGCGCCCAGGAGACGGCGGCGCTGAGAGGAGCACACTATGAAACTCGCGAGATACGCGGCCGTTCCCGTGGCCGCCGTCATGGCACTGACCGCCTGCGCGGGCCAAGAAGGCCTGGAGGAGGGCGCCGACGGACTCACCAAGATCACCGTGGGGATCTCCCCTTTCCAGGACACCTACCTGCCGATCATCGGCGAGGAGATGGGCTGGTTCGAGGAGGCCGGTCTCGACGTCGAACTCAAGTCGCTGGCGTGGAACGCGATCACCCCGGCGCTCATCTCCGGCGATGTGGACATCGCCGTCAACAACACCACCGGGGTCGTCTCGATCGCGAACGCCGACCCCGACATCGTCTACGCCTACGGGTGGAACCCGTTCACCGAAGGCTCGGCGCTCATGGTCCGCGAAGACGGCTCGCTGCCGACGATCGACGAGCTCGAAACCGAACTCGGGGACCGCGAAGCCGCGCGGACCGCCATGATCGAGTCGCTCGAAGGCAAGTCGATCGTCACGACGCTGGCGACCGACATGGGCAAGCAGATCAGCGACGCCCTCGCCTCGGTCGGCATGGACGAGGGCGATGTCGAATTCATCGACATGGACCCGGACGCCGGCCTGGCGGCTTTCCTCACCGGCACCGGCGACGCCTACCTCGGCGGCGTCCCGCAGCGTTCGAAGGCATTGGACGAGGGCATGCTCGTCGGCCTGTCGGGCCCCGAGCTCGCCCCGCCGCCGATCAACGGGATGCTCACCAAACGCGCCTTCGTCGACGAGTCCGAGGACGCCCTGCTGGCGTTCGTGAACGTCATGCACCGCATCATCCGCTACTGCGACGCCGAGACCGACGCGTGCGGCACCGCGATCACCGACCGGCTGAACGAGGAGACCGCCGCGGGGCTGACGCTCGAAGGTTTCAAGGAGTACTGGCAGAACATCGAGCTGTACGCGGGCAACGCCGCCCATGCGCGGGAAATGATCCTCGACGAGGACGGCGTCGCCTACTGGAAGGCCACCTGGGACAGCGACAACGCCTACCTGGTGGACACGGGCGCGATTCCCGCTCCGGTCGAGGCGTCGGAGAACTTCCTCATGCCGGAGCTGTGGGAGTCCTATGTCGCCGAATACGGCGAAGACGAAACCGGCTACTAGAGCTCATCAAGAAAGGCAGGTGGACGATGAGCGTCAAGATTCACCACATCGTGACCGGCGAACTGGAGAGTTCGCTGCCGGTCTCGCTGCTCAACTCGGGAGCGCATCCCGACATTCCCCACGAGGAACGGCTGCCCTACGGCTACCGGCACGACATCGTCCGACGGGACGGCTCGGTCCACGAGGGCGTCATGGTCCCGGTGCCGGTCTGGCTCATCGAAGGGGCCGAGCAGACGATCCTCATCGACACCGGGCTCGGCGACATCGACGAGGTCTCCCGGATGCAGAGCCGCTACGGCGTCGACTTCGTCGCCTCGCGCTCGGCGGACCAGGACCTGGTCGCCGGACTCGCCGCACACGGCGTCGAACCCGGTGACGTCGACATTGTGGTGCTGACACACCTGCACTTCGACCACATCGGCAACAACGAGCTGTTCCCGAACGCGACGTTCGTCGTGCAGGCCGACGAGCTGCCGCAGGCGATGACGCCGCCGAGCTTCTGCATGTTCTATTACCCCGAGTACACCTACAAGGTGAACGCGGTCAAGGACCGCCTGCGGGTGATCGAGGGCGACGTCGACATCGACCCGTCGGTGCGCCTGGTGAAGATCGGCGGCCACACGCCCGGGTGCATGGTCGTCATGGTCAGCACCGATCTCGGGACGGTGTGCCTGACCAGCGACGTCATGTACAACTACAAGAATCTCGAACTGAACTGGCCCATGGGCTCGTTCTGGGACCTGCCCGATCTCATGGCCGGCTACGAGCGCCTGCACCGCGAAGCCGACCTCATCGTCCCCGAACACGACTGGAAATTCCTCGAACTGTTCCCCTCGGGAACCATCGGCTGAAAGGCGGTTGACGCACATGAAGAAGGCACTGCTGATCGGTGAGTCCTGGACGACCCACATGATCCACCAGAAGGGGTTCGACAGCTTCACCACCACCGAGTACGCCGAAGGCGGCCACGAGTACATCGAGGCGCTGCGCTCCGGAGGCTGGGAGGTGACCCACATGCCCTCGCACACGATCGAGACGTCGTTCCCGACCGACCTGGAAGGGCTTCGCGCCTATGACCTGGTCGTCATCAGCGATGTGGGGGCCAACACCTTCCTGCTGTCCCGCGCGGTGTTCAACACCAGCGTGAGCGAGCCGAACCGGCTCCAGCTCGTCCGCGAGTACGTCCTCGGCGGTGGCGGGCTGCTCATGGTCGGCGGTTACCTCTCGTTCTCGGGGATCGACGCGAAGGGCGCGTACGCCCACAGCCCCATCGGGGATCTCCTGCCCGTGCGCGTGCTCGACACCGACGACCGCGCCGAGCACCCCGAAGGCACCCAGGTGAAGGTGCTCGATCCCGGGCATCCGGCCATCGGCTCCGTCGGCGAGGAGTGGCCGGCGCTGCTGGGCTTCAACCGCACCCTGCCGAAGGACGACGCCGAACTGCTCGTCGAGGTCAACGGACATCCGCTCGTGGCGGTCGCCGCGGCGGGCGAGGGCCGCACCGGGGTGTTCACCTCGGACATGTCGCCCCACTGGGCTCCTCCGCCGTTTATGGAGTGGACGGGCTATGCGCCCATGTGGCGCGCGCTGTCGACCTGGGTCGCCGGCGGATAGCAGGAGGAGGACGGGGCGGGTGCGCGAGGACGCCCCCGCCCCGTTTTTCGAGGAGACGAGGACGAAACACAGCATGACCACCAGCACTTCATCGCATCCCCGTGTCGCCGTCGTCGGATCGGTGAACATCGACCTCGTCGTGAACGTCGACGAGCACGTGCGGCCCGGGGAGACGATCCTCGCCACGGGGTACGCCGAGACGATCGGCGGTAAGGGCTTCAATCAGGCGGTCGCAGCGGCCCGTGACGCCGAGTCGCATCTCGTGGGCGCCGTCGGGAACGATCCGTTCGGTGATCGCGCCCTCGAACAGGCAAGCGGCCGCGGCGTGGTCGTCACGGCGATGTCCAGGACCGACACGCCGACGGGCCGCGCCTTCATCGACGTGAACCGGCGGGGCGAGAACAGCATCGTGGTCGCTCCCCTCGCCAATCACACGCTGACGCCGGAGCGCGTCACCGAGACGCTCGACCGCATTCGCCCGGCGGCGGTGCTCACGCAATTGGAGATCCCGATCGAATCGGTGCTCGCCGCCGCACGGTGGTGCGCGGCGAACGACGGCCGGTTCCTCCTCAACCCCAGTCCGGTGGCCGAGGTGCCCGTCGAGTGCCTCCGAGCGGCCGACCCGCTCATCGTGAACGAGGTCGAGGCCGCCGACATGCTCGCGCAGCTCGACCCGGGCCACCGTGTCGCGACGTCCGACAGCGCGGCGGTCGCGAAGGCGCTGGCGGGCTTCGTCCCCTCGGTGGTCGTCACGCTGGGCGAGCGCGGCTCGGTGTTCGCCTCGCCGTCCGGGGCCGGGCACGTCCCGGTCGCGCCGGTCGCAGTCGTGGACACCACCGGCGCGGGCGACGAGTTCGCCGGGACGCTCATGGCCGCGCTCGCCGGCGGCTCCTCTCTTGAGGCGGCCGTCGAACAGGCGGGCCGTGCCGCGTCCGCGCTCGTGGGAAGGGACCGGTCCGAGCGTTGAGCGGCGATCGGGCGGGGTCCGCTCCGCCCGTGCCCGGTGGCCGCGTGAGCGCGGGCGGCCGGTCTCGGCCGCCCGCCGGCGCGGGTGAGCGATATGTTTGCATCAGGGGATGTCACATGAGGAGGTCCTTGCCGGTCGGCTCCGCGAGGCGGGCTATGCCGTGCGGGAGGTGGAGCGGGCCG
>JAJYSW010000335.1 GCA_021793335.1 Actinomycetes bacterium | reverse complement strand
ACCGAGGGCCTCTTCCTGGCCTCCCACGTGGTACCCCTCGCCAGCGACAATATCGACGACGCGGCGGCGGCTGTCATCGACGACATCAGCGCGAAGATGGACACCGCCGACCTCATCGCGTTGAACGTGCGGAGCGTCGATGAGAAGCTGCCGGCTTCGGTCATCGCCGAGGACTGGCTCGCCGACAATCTGCGGTAGCGCCCGGCGTGGGCCGCACGGCCGCCGAAGCACGGCGGGTCGGGTTCTCCGGTCTTGAGGACACGGCCCTCGGCGAGGCTCCGATCGGGCGCCTCCTGTCCGCGGCTCCGGCCTCATGGAGTGTCGGCGAGCGCCGTCCGCGTCTTCTGGAGAAGTACGGGCGTCCGCTCGCGGGCAGAAGGGTTCAGCCCGATTCGAGTAGGCCGCGCACATAAGCGGCCTGGCCGGTGTGCTGCTGGTTGTCGTTGACGACGCTCACGAGCCGCACCCCGAGCGTCACCGGCGGGTCCCAGTCGGCGTCCACGACACGGTCGAGATCGGCGGCCGAGATGGTCTCGATGTAAGCGAGCGTGGCCGCATGCACCGCGTCGTAGTAGGCGCGAAGCTCGGACGCGGCGATCCCGCGGACCTGTGCCGCCTGCTCGCCGGTGTGCCCGTAGCCGGTGTCGCCGGGTGCGAGCGGCAGCGCGAACCGCTCGTCCCACCCGCCCGCGTGCCAGGTCTGCTCACGCCCGGCCGCGTCCGCGACATGGTCGTCCTGGACTCGCGCGATGTGCCACACGAGCCATCCGATCGTGTTCGCCTCCGGTCCAGGCCGCGTGTCCAACTCGTCCTGCGAGAGGCCATCCAAGACGGCATGGACCTCCCCTCGCACACGCCCGAACGCGTCTGCGAAGACTGCGCCGATCTCCATGGGAACTCCCGTCTTCACCAGTGGCCGAGAACGGCCGGTCCATCCCGGCGTTCCTTCGGGCAGGAAGCCATCCTCGCACCGATCCGCCGCCTCGTGCACCCGATCACGGCACCTCGGTCGCCGGCCTCTCCGGCTCCCTACGAGCGGCCGCCTCGGCCACCGCGAGCCTGGAGACACTCGAATCGAGCACCGGTCGACCGTCACCGGATCGGTGTGCAAGACGGGTCTGCGCACCACCGACGTCGGCGCGTGCGGAAACGCCGTACTGGTCTCGACTGCGCCGGAAACCGGTTCAGTCCAAGGACTCGACCGTCTCTCGCCAGAGTTCGGGGAGACGGTCGAGGCCCGGCATGGCCGGGTCGGTCGTGAAGCACACCGTCGCGGTGTCCTGATAGGTCAGCATCATCGCCCCCACGGGGACACCGAGCGGCGCCCACATCACCGGCGTCACTCCGGTGACGTGTGCGCCCTTGAAGCCGAGCCGCCGTCGCAGCAGGAGATTGGAGGCGAGCGTCGCCGAGTGAGCGGGCTTCGATACCGCCTTGAGCATTCCGGTCATCACGGGGGCCGGGGTCAGTTCCGTGAGGCGGCGCATGGCGTTACGGGCACCCGGCGACTTCAGCACGCCCGTCGCGGGAGGGGCCGAGGCGAACCGTGCCGCGGCACTGCGCGCTCCGCCGGGCAGCACGATGGAAGTGAGGACGACCCGGTTGCCCGGTGCGGCCTCCTCGCCTGGGCGGCGCAGGTTCGCCGGGACCAGGAACGGCACTCGTGACGGGGCCTCCGGCAGTCGCTGCGCCGTCTGAGTCAGCGCATGGGCGAAAGCGGCGAGGTAGACGTCGTTGACCGAGGCGCCGTGGCGGCGCGCGACGCTGCGGAGCCGATCGACCGGCACCGCACACCAGCGAGAGGTTCGTTCGCTGGAGAATCCTTCGGAGTACGACGCCCAGCTTCCCGCCCGTCGGGCGCCGCCCAGGAGTGCTCCCGCACCGGCACCGAAGTCCCGCCACGACGTCCGTGCGGGCTCGGCGAACCCCGGGTACACCGACGAGGAAAGCGCGTCCGCATCGTCGGCGAACAGGGTCTCCACCGTATGGAGCATGCCGCCGCCGTCCTGCAGCGAATGGTGGACCCGGTAGAACAGGGCGAACCCGCCGTCGGTGTGGCCGTGCAGCAGGTGCAGCTGCCATGCGGGAGCCTGCTCGGGCAGCGGAAGCTCGACCAGTTCGCTCACCGCCGCGTCGAGGGACGCGGGCCCGGGTTCGAGCTTCTGTTCGACCACATGCGTCTCCAGGTCGAGGCCGGTCTGGATTCGCCACCGCGGCCCCGCCGAGACGCTCCGCAGGGCGGGGAGCGATGAGAGCCGCTCGGCAACATGGGCGCCGACCTGTTCCCTGCTCGGCGGCGGCCCTTCGCAGTACAAGACCACGCCGATATGCGGGCGCGTCGCCGGTGAGGCCACCGGCACGTCCCACAGCGCTCGGTCCATCGCCTTCCGCGGTGCCGAAGCCCGCTCCCCGGTTTCGAGGGTCGCGGGCGGCACTCCGATTCCGTTCACAATCAGATCATAAGGGACGGCGAGCATCGGGTACTGGAACTCACGGCTCTGTTCGGGCTCGACGTCGCTGCTTCGGTACGGCGCGGGGGTTCGTTGCGTGAGCGGTGGGGCGGATTTGGCCACTGTGGCCGCTGGTCCGGTCGGTGTCATGCTTCTGGGTGCGGTGCCGCTCTTCGGAACCGCTCGCCCCGTCCTTCGGGGGCGAACACCGCGGGGCACGGCCGGCAATCCCTCGGTTCGTGTTGCGCGTACAGCGACCGCCCTCCGAAACGATCTCTGGAGGTGCACCGGCCGCGGCACCTCGGGCAACTTGGACGCGCGAGTCGGCGCCCCGTCACAGGGCCTCCCTCTGCATTGCCACGTTCCAGGGCCGCAGGGGATGCCGTATGCCGGGTGCGCCCACTGTATGCACCACAGCACCATCCGGTTCGGGGCAGACGAGGCCAGGGATCGTTCGCCTACCGGGTACGCGAAGCTGGTG
>JAJYSW010000053.1 GCA_021793335.1 Actinomycetes bacterium | reverse complement strand
ACCGCCCGGATACCGTCGATGTCCACCGCGCCGGGGCATTCGGGGCGGCGCTGCGCCCACATGGCGGCGACGGCGCCGCCCAGAGAGTGGCCGACCACGGCCGGGTTCTCGATGCCCAGGTGCGCGATGGCCCGTTCAAGGTCGCCAAGTAGCCGATCCCAGTGCCACTGACCGTCGCCGGAATGACCGTGGCAGCGCAGATCGGGGGCAAGGACCCGGAATCGGTCGGTCAGTAGTGGGGCGAAGGACTCCCAGTGCAGGGCGCTCCCTCCGAATCCGTGGAGGAGCACCAGGTCCGGTCCGTCGCCGCCGAAGTCGCGAACCATCAGGGCCGGGTCGCCCGGCACGAACACATCTTCTGCCACCGCACTACTCCTAGCGAGCACCGGTCATCTACTTGACCAATATCGTCAAGATGGCATACTTGACGGCAGTCGTCAAGTCATGTCGGCCGAGAGTGGAGTGACGAAGTTGGAGAACGAGCTCCGCGATCAGCTCATCGGGCTGATCGAATCGAAGTGCCTCGACCCGTTGGAGATCCTGCTCCAAGACAGCGAAGCGCTGCGTGAGCTCCGAGCCAGGGTGCGTGCCGCCGCTGCCGATTGGGCGCGCACGATGCTCGGCGCCGATGACGGTGCGGCCATCGCCGCGACCGTGCGGATGGTCGCGGTGTTGTATCCCGGCGATGAGCCCTTCGACCCGCCGGTGGCGTGGTGGCGCACGCCCATGGGGCAGGCCACCGCGAGGCGGGTGGGCCACCCGACCTCGGACCGGGTCTCCTACCCGGTGGCCGGAGCGATGCTCAAGATCACCAGACAGGGTGTACACGACCTGGTGACCCGCGGAAAGTTGGAACGGCATCCGGACGGCGGGGTCATCCCCGCATCGATCCGCGACCGATTGCGGACAGCGGCGCAGGGAACATGACGCACGCGGCATGGCGGCGACGAGCGATCGCGGCACTGCGAAGCGAGCCCGCACCGGCAACGCCGCTGCGACTCGGGGTCGCCCGGTTCAGTGACGCGGTCGTTCACCTCAAGGACGAGGCCGCCCATCCCTCGGGCAACCTCAAACACCGCCTGGTCCGGGACCTGCTCTTCCATGCGCTCGTCAACGACGAACTGCACGAAGGGGCGATCCTCGTCGAGGCCACCGGTGGCGCAGCCGCCTTGGCCGTAGGGCACTTCGCGAGCCTGCTCGGGCTGGGATTCACCATCGTGATGCCCGCACGCACCCACCCCGCCCAGATCGCGGCGATCGAAGCGCTCGGCGGCCGGTGCGAACTGGTCGACCCGCCCTTGGCGATCTACGCCACTGCCGCCCGCATCGCCGCCGAAGGCAACGGCTTCCATCTCGACATGTTCAACCGCGCCGAGGTCGTGACCGATTGGCGCACCGCCAACATCGCCAGCGAGCTTCTCGCCCAATGCCCCGCAGCACCGACATGGGTCGTATGCGGTGCCGGCACCGGCATCACCGCCGCCACTCTCGCACGCCACTTCCGATACGCGAACGCGCCGACACGGGTGGCTGTGGCCGACCCCGAACACTCCGCGTACTTCCCCGGCTGGGCCAGCGGCGACCCCGGCTACGCGACCGGGATGCCCTCACGCATCCCCGGCATCGGTCGTCCCCGCATCGAACCGGCGTTCCGCATCGCCTTGGTCGACCGCGTCGTCCCCGTCCCCGACGCCGCGAGCATCGCCGCCATGCGGCACCTCGCCAAGCGCACCGGCACCTGCTACGGCCCGGCCACGGGCACCTGTCTCTGGGCCGCACGCGAACTCGCCACCCGCACTGGGGCGACCGGCTCGATCGTCATCGTCGCCGGCGAGGGCGGCGAGCGGTACCAGGACACCTACTACAGCCCTACCTGGCTGGAGGACAAGGGAATCGACATCGGTCCTTGGTGCAAGGCCCTCGACACCCCGAGCACCGGACCCGATTCCTGGCCTTCGGCTTGATACCGCAAGTGAAACAGAAGACGAAGGAATCGGGAGGTACTCGACGAACTGCGGACGCGGATTGACGAGCGTGATGTGACCGTCGTCGTGCTGTAGCAGGCGATTCGCCGCGAGCGTCCCGGCGTACCCGCCGCCGAAGACGCCGCCCTTCTTCATCGGCGAGTGTTGGATCATTCCCCAAAGCGCCGCCGGTTCCCGCGATGTGACACGCGATGAGTCAGAACCACTGCCGTCAGTGCCGGCCGTCTTCGATTCTCGACCGCAGTGGCCGATGGCGACATCGCTGAGGGTTTGCCTTCCATCCGCACCGGGGCCGAGTGCGCGGTACGCCTCGTGCGAAAGGCTTGAACGCTCGGGGCCATGGCGGATGCGTCGAGGAGATGGCGAGCGCCGGGCCGGGCCCCTCTCCATCGGTCGGGACATGAAGCTTTGAGCCCAGCGGGCCGGGCTCCGGCCCGACCAGGGGGGCCTCTGCGCGTGGAGTCGCGGTGCCGAAGCGGGTGCGCGACGGGATGATGAGAACCGGTATGTTCGGTTGTGGCCCGAGCAGAAGGTGAACCGCAATGTCCGTGCCCGATCCGAACATCCGCCTCTCCAACGCCGAACGCGAAATCCTCATCGGCAGGCTCCACGCCGCCACCGAAGAGGGCCGCCTCGATCTCGACGAGTTCGAGGAGCGTTCCCGGCAGGTCTACGAGGCCAAGGTCTATGCCGACGTCGAGCATCTCCTCGCCGACCTCCCCGAGGAGGGCCGTGCCCTCGCCGCCCCGCGCCGCCCCAAAGCCGTGCCCGAGATGGTCTTGGACCCCAAGCACAGCCGAGTCGTACGTGAAGGCGCTTGGACTGTGCCGGCGCGCATCAAGGTCGTGCCCAAGCACAGCCCGATCACGCTCGACTGCCGCCACGCCGACTTCGCCGCCGCCGACATCGAGATCGCGCTCGATCTCGTCCACTCATCGCTCAGGCTGATCCTTCCCAGAAATGCCTCAGCGGTCGACGACGGTGTGCGGCTTCACGGCGGCAGAGTCGCCAACCGGAGCCGGCAGTCGGCCGACGGGCCCCGCTTCCGTCTCACCGGCCGAGCCAAATGGAGCAGGGTCACGGTCCGCTATGAGCGCCGATTCCTCTGGTGGCGCTGGTAAAGCCGACTCAGAGCCGGACTCGATCGCGTCCGACCGGTGCTGTCAAGGCCGCCGGGCTCAACTCCAAGGAATGGGTGCCCTGCGAGACTCGCCACACCTTCGTGTCGATCATGTCCGACAGCGGCGTGAGCGACGAGCAGATAGCCGACCTGGTCGGCCATGCCAAGACCAGCCCTACGAGGACCGTCTACCGCCACCGGCTCCGGTCGGTCATCACTAAGGGGGCGGAACGATCGAAGCCGCTTTCGGCGGCGGCCGGGCGGGGGAGTGTGGATCAGGGACCATCGGAGAGCGCCGGTGGCCCCCTTCTGGTCTCCATGCGACCGGTGACCAGGCATATTGGACGTGAATGAGTACCGAGAAAGCAAAGAACCCGCTGGCGAACCAGCGGGTTTCGTTTGCGGTCCCGACGGGATTTGAACCCGCGACCTCCGCCTTGACAGGGCGGCGAGCACTCCTGACTGCTCCACGGGACCTTGAGTTCGGATCGAAATCCTTCAAGGTCTCAAGACCTCTTCATTTATACCAGACGGCTCCGGGTGACCGGTGCCGCGCCTTGCCGTACCCCCAACGGGATTCGAACCCGTGTTACCGCCTTGAAAGGGCGGCGTCCTAGGCCTCTAGACGATGGGGGCGCTGGACGATCGGACACGTGACACATTGCGCCACATCTCGTTTTCGTCGGCTTACCACCGCGGAATTCCGCTCGGGCTCGACAAGCATACGTGACTCCGGCCAGCGCGTCCACGGCGGGGCGGCGCTGAGACGGCCGTCTCAGGCCGTGCACTCTCCCGCCCGGTGATCATGCCGGTCAGCGGCTTGCGGCCCGGCTCGCCGCCCGCTTGCTAGCGTTGGCGCATGGAGTTCGCCTACCTGGGACCGCGCGGCACCTTCACCGAGGCCGCACTCCGCCGGCTGCCCGCCGCGAAGGGCGCACGGGCCACCCCGATGCCCTCGGTCGCCGAGATCCTCGACGCGGTGCGACGTGGCGAGGTCGATGCCGGTTTCGTACCGCTCGAGAACTCTCAGGAGGGCACCGTCACCGTCACCGTCGACGAGCTCGTCGACGGTGATCCGCTCGTCATCGCCGGTGAAGTGGTCCTACCGGTCACCTTCGTGCTCGCCACGGCCAAGCCCATGGACGAGGTCGCGACCGTCGCCTCCCACCCGCACGCTCTCGCCCAGGTGCGCGGTTACCTGCGCCGAGAGCTGCCGCATGCACGAGTCGTCAACGCCCTGTCCACCGCCGAGGCCGCCGAGCGCCTCCGTACGGGAGAGGTCGACGCGTGCGTCTGCGCGCCCTTCACCGCGGAGGCCGCCGGACTCCCGGTGCAGGCATTCGACATCGCCGACAGCGCCGATGCCGAGACCCGCTTCGTCCATGTCGTCAGGCCGTGCGCCCCGCCCGAGCCCAGCGGCAACGACGTCACCTCGCTGGCCGTCTACATCGACCACGACCGGGTCGGCGCGCTCCTGGCGGTCCTCACCGAGTTCGCCATCCGCGGCATCAACCTCACCCGCATCGAATCCCGCCCCACCGGCGAGGGCCTGGGCCGGTACGCGTTCTTCCTCGACTGCACCGGCCACTTGGCCGACGCCCGCATGGGCGAGGCCCTCATGGGCCTGCGTCGTATCTGCGCCGACGTCCGCTACCTCGGTTCCTACCGGCGCGACCACGCCGACGAGCCCGTGTCGCCGCCGCCCGGGCTGACCGACGAGGACTTCGCCGCCGCCGCCGCTTGGCTGCGGGAGCTTCGCGAGAGCGGCGGCCGAGGGTGAGCTGCGAGAGCGGCGACGTGCTTCTAGGGTGGTGGCATGGTCTCTCTGGTCGATGAACTGCTTCTGCTCGCCTATGACGACGCCTCGGGCCGCAACCGGGCCTACCATCTCGAACTCGGCCTCGGCGGCGCGGTCATGCTGGAGTTGGCGATGGCCGAACGCATCGACATCGTGGACAAGAAGGTCCACGTCCTCGACGCCGCCCCGACGGGCGACGCGATCTTGGACGAGGTGCTGCGGCGTATCGACCAGGACAAGCCACGTAAGCCCGAGGTGCTCGTCCAGCGCGTGGGCAAGGGATTGACGCAGACCGTGCTCGACGATCTGGTCGAGCGCGGGGTGCTGCGGTTCGAGCGAGACAGGCTCCTCGGCGTCTTCCCGTTCAACCGGTACCTGCCGGACGATCCGGCCGTCGAGGCCGACGCCCGCAGCCGTCTGACCGCCGCCGTCGACGCCGGGACCGCCCCGGACGCGCGCACGGCCGCGCTCGCCTCGCTGGTTCACGCGCTCAAAATGCATTCGATCGTCTTTCCGGGCCGCAATCAGCGCGAGGTTCGCAAGGTGCTCAAGGCCATCGGGGAGGGCGCGTGGGGCGGTGAGGCCGCTCGCAAGGCGGTCGAGGTGACACAGACCGCGGTCATGATGGCGGTCATGGCCGCAGCCGCCGCGACGGCCGCCAGTGCCGGGAGCAGCTGAACCGGACCTCCTTTCGGGAGTCGGTGGCGTGGTTAGCTAGAGGTATGCCTGAAACGCCTGCTTCGAATGCCGTGCCCGAGCCGCCGACGCCGCCTGAGCCGCCCGCCGCGCGGGACGGCTCCGAGCAATCGTCTGACGTGCGGGGGCCGAACATCACCGATCCGGAGGTGCTGCGGGCCCTGGCGCACCCGGCCCGTCTCGCGGTCTGGGATTTCCTGGGCACCTGTGCGCTCGAAGGCCGGGACGGCGCGACCGCCACCGAAGTGGCCGAAGTGGCGGGCATGACTCCGAGCGCGATGAGTTACCACTTGCGGACGCTGGCCAAGGCGGGGTTCATCGAGGAGGCGCCGGGCCGTGGCGACGCGCGCGAGCGGGTGTGGCGGATCGGCATGCACAGCTTCAGTTTCGGGGCGGACGCGGATTCCCCTCAGAGCGTCAAGCTCGCCGAGAACGCGGCGTCGCAGGCGCTCTCCGCGAAGATCGACGAGCACTTCTTGCGTTGGCAGACCCGGAAATTCGACGTGGACCCCACGGTCCGCGACGCTTCGCTCTCCACGAACAGTCGGCTGCTCTTGACGGTCGAGGAGGCGGAGGAGATCAAGCGGGGCGTCGAGGAGCTCTTGACCTCTTATGCGCAGCGCGCCGTCGCGCGCCTGGGCGGCGAATCGACGGAAAACGTGGAGGGGGCGGGGATCTGGAACTTCGAGGCGCGGCTCTTCCCGCACCTGGCCGACTGATCGCCGACTGGATGGCGAAGATTCTCGAAAAAATCTGAAAAAACACTTTCAAATCTAGATGTGAAAGAGTATCTTCGAAATATGTCTTTCACATCTTCCTTCGAGGGCACCCGCTGGCCCGACGTCCACGCCGCCGCAGCCTGCTCATTCCTCGGCGGCACGGCCATGTTCACCGCCGACTTCGCGCTCATCCTCCACCTCCAGACCACCGGCCTGGGCGGAGCGGCCGTCGCCACCCTCATCATCTGCGCCACCCTCCCGCTGGTGCTGCTCGCCCCGCTCACCGGCCGCATGGCCGACCGCTTCGACAGCCGCGCCCTCATGGCCGGCGGCGGCCTGCTCCAGGCCGCCGCCATCACCGGCATGGTCCTCACCGACCACCTACCGGCCCTGCTCGGACTCGTCATCCTCAACGCCGGCGGCACCGCACTACTGGTCCCGACCATCACCGCGCTCATCCCGGTCATCGCCACCGATGCAGACCTCCCACGAGCCATCGCCATGGTCCAGACCGGCTCCCTCATCGGCATGGCCGCCGGCCCCGCCACCGCCGGATTCATCGTCGCCGCGCACGGGACCGACACCGCGCTCGCCGTCGCCGCCTGCGGCGCGCTCCTGCGAGCGGTGCTGTGCACCGACATCCGCACCCGCCGCGGCGGCATCCGCCGCGAGACCGCCACCGCCCAGGACACCGAGCGCCCCACCTGGAGACTGCGCGGCGACCGGCTCCTGACCACCATGGTCATCGGCCTGGGCTCCGTCATCGCCTGCCTGTGCGCGGTCAACGTCCTCGAAGTCTTCCTCGTCCGCGAGGTCTACGGCGCCTCCGAGAGCACCTACGGGCTCGTCAACGCCTCATGGACGGCCGGCATGGCCGTCGGAGCATGGGTCGCCGCCGCCGTCATCGGCCGCATCGGCCCCGGCCGGGACCCACTGCTCGCCTGGATGCTCATGGGCTGCCTGACCATGACCGGCGCGGTCTGCATCGCCTTCGGCATGCCGCTGCCGTTCGTGGGCATGCTCGTACCGCTCTACCTCATCGGCGGCGTCCTGAACGCCGTCCAGAACTCGACGATGCAGGTCTCGGTCGCCCGCCGCGTCCCCGAGCGCTTCCGGGGCCGCGCCGGAGCGAAGGTCAACGGCGTCATCAACGGCGCCACGCTCATCGGCTTCGTCCTCGGCGGCGTCCTGTCGAGCTTCCTGCCCACGCGGACGGCGTTCATCGTCATCGGCCTCGCCACCATCGCCATCGTCGTCTGCTGCATCCCGATGGTCCGCCGCGGCACCCGCGAGGAACCCGCCGAGACCCAGGCCGCACCCGCGCGCGAACTGGTGGCGGCGTGACCGGATCAGGCCGGGTAGGCGCGGATCTCCGCGGCCTTCACCGCCGCCCACACCCCACGCCCGGGAACGAGCCCCAGCTGGGCCGCCGCAGCGGGCGTGACATCGGCGGCGGCGCGCAGCGCCCCGTCGAGCTGGACGCGCAGATGATCGCCGTGGCGGTGCATCCCCGCGATCCTCGCCTCCCAGACATTCCTGGGGCTGCCCTCGGGCCGCTCGGCATGCAGCGCCACCGCACTGGGAGGGAACGCCGCGAACGCCTCACCGTCGAGCGCGTCGGCCACCGTCAGCGCCTCCCCCGAATCGAGCGCGACGCGGTGCCCGGCCGCCCGGCCCCGGTACAGGTTGAGGCCGACGAGCCGGGCGACGTATTCGGTGCGGGGCCTGGCGGTCACGGTCTCGGCGTCGCCCTCCTGCACCACCGCGCCGTCCTCGACGACGACGAGGCGGTCCGCCAAGACCAGCGCGTCCACCGGGTCGTGCGTGACCAGGACGGCCGCCCCACGGTGCTGCCCGAGATGGTGGTGGAGCTCGGCGCGGGTATCGAGCCGCGTGCGCGCGTCCAGCGCGGCCAAGGGCTCATCGAGCAGCAGCAGGACCGGATCGAGCGCCATGGCCCTGGCCAGGGCGACGCGCTGGGCCTGACCGCCGGACAGCTGCCGGGGCCTGCGGCGCGCGACCTCCGCGAGGCCGACACGGGCCAGGAGGCCGGCGGCCACCGCCCGCGCCTCGGCCCGGCCCAGGCCGCGCCGACGCGGCCCGAACGCGACATTGTCGAGCACGCTCAAGTGGGGGAACAGCAGGTAGTCCTGGAACACCACGCCGATGCCGCGATGCTCCGGGGCGACCCAGCGGCGTTCGGCGGGCCGGTCGAGTAGACGTCCTTCGAGGGTTACATGGCCCGCCGAGAGGCCATGGAGCCCGGCCAGGGCCCGCAGCGCGGTGGTCTTGCCCGCGCCGTTGGGCCCGAGCAGCGCGAGAGTCTCCCCGGCGTCGGCGCGCAGCCGCACGTCCATACTGAAACCACTGTGCCCGGTGACGAGATGGGCGTCGAGGAGCGCGGTCACGGCGCCGCCGTCCAGCGCTCCCGCAGGCACGCCAGCACGGTCACCGACACGGCCAACAAGATGACGCTGAGCACGATCGCGGCCTCCAGATCGGTTTCGAGCGCCAGGTAGACGGCCAGCGGCATGGTCTGGGTGCGGCCGGGGAAGTTCCCCGCGAAAGTGATGGTCGCACCGAACTCGCCGAGCGCGCGGGCCCAGCACAGGACCGCTCCGGCGGCGATCCCCGGCGCGACGAGCGGCAGCGTCACATGCGTGAACACGGTCCAGCGTCCCGCCCCGAGCGTCGCGGCGGCCTCCTCGTAGCGGGCGTCGGCCCCGCGCAGCGCGCCTTCCACGGCGATGACGAGGAACGGCATGGACACGAAGGCCATCGCGAGCACCACGCCCGCGGTGCTGAACGGCAAGGTGACGCCCAGGGTCTCCGCGAGTAGGGAACCGACGATGCCGTTCCGGCCGAAGACCAGCAGCAGGGCCACGCCGCCGACGACGGGCGGCAGCACGAGCGGGACGGTGACCAGGGCCCGCACGAGGCCGCGCCCGCGGAATTCGACGCGCGCGAGCAGCCAGGCCAGCGGCAGGCCCAGCAGCAGGCACAGCCCGGTGGCGGCGGTCGCGGTGACCGCCGAGAGCCACAGCGCGTCGAGCACTTCGGGCTCGGCCAGACGCCGCGGCATGGTCCGCCAAGGGGCCCGGAGCAGCAGCCCCACCATGGGAAGGGTCATGAACGCCAGGCCCAGCAGCGCCGGGACGAGCAGTGCGAGGGGCACGCCTCTCGGCCGACGGACGCGAGCGATCGGATCAACGGTCATGGTCGGTCAAGGCGCCTGGAATCCTGCGTCGGCGAGCACGTCGAGGGCCGCCTCGGAGCGGACGTAGGAGACGAACGCCTCGGCGGCGGCCGGGTTCGGCGCGTCGGTGAGCACCGCGATCGAGTACTCGTTGACGGCCGCTTCGGACTCGGGGAACTCGACGCCCTCCACGCCTTCGGCGGCGGCGATGTCCGTGCGGTAGACCAGGGCGGCGTCGACCTCGCCGAGCGTGACCTTGGCCAGGGCGGCCTTGACGTCCGGCTCATAGGTGACGGGCGTGAGTGCCGCTCCGGCGGCGTCGAGCGCGGTCAGTGCGGCGGCCCCGCAGGGGACCGCCTCGGCGCACAGTGCGACCTTCAGGCCGGGGTCGGTCAGGTCGGCGAGGCCGGTGATCGCCTCGGGATTCCCTTCGGGGACGGCGATGACGAGCCGGCCCCTCGCGAAGGCCTCGGGATCGGCGGCGTTCCCGGCGTCGACGGCGTCGGCCATGTTGGCCGGTGCGGCAGCAGCGAATACGTCGGCCGGTGCGCCCTGGTCGATCTGGGCGGCCAGGGAGGAACTGCCGGCGAAACTGAAGGCGACCTCGACGCCGGGGTGGGCCTCCTCGAAGTCCTCGCCGATGGCGGTGAACGTCTCGGTGAGCGAGGCGGCGGCGAAGACGGTGAGCGCGCCGCCGAGGTCGCCGCGCTGCTTCGCGCCGCCTCCGGAGGGGCCGCAGGCGGTGAGTGCGAGCAGGGCGGCGGCCGCGGCGAGCGCGACGGTGGTTCTCATCAGGGGCGATGCTCTCTGCGGGGGGAGGCGGCCCGCTCGACGACGACGTTGGTGGATTTGACGACGGCGATGGCGACGGAGCCGACCTGAAGGCCGAGCGATTCGACGGCCTCACGGCTCATGAGCGAGACGACCCGGAACGGTCCTGCCTGGATGTCGACCTGGGCCATCACGGTGTCCTTGGCGACGGCGGTGACGATGCCGCGCAGTCGGTTGCGCGCCGAGGAGGATTCGGAGCGTTCTTCACTTTCGGCGGCGCGTTCGGCGGCGAAACCGGCCAGGTCGACGCCGTCCACGACGCGGTGGCCGTGCTCGTCACGGGAGGCGGGCAAAAGCCCCGCGTCGATCCGGCGGCGCACGGTGTCGGCGCTGACACCGAGGAGTTCGGCGGCCTCGCCGATGCGGAATATCGTCACACGACCGTATACTACGCCTCGCTAAAGCCAAGCCCAAGCCCGTAGAACGCTGGCCTTTGCGAGAGGATTCCCTGCTCGGAAACGCATATGCGGAATCGTGTCAACCCCAGCCGAGCTCGTGGAGACGATGATCGTCGATACCGAAATGGTGGGCGATCTCGTGGACCACGGTGATCGCGACCTCCTCGATCACCTCCTCCACCGAAGCGCACATCCGCAGCGTGGGCCCCCGGTAGATCGTGATCGTGTCGGGCAGGACCCCGCCGTACTCCCACCCCCGCTCGGTCAACGCCGTCCCGTGGTAGAGACCCAGCAGATTCTTCTCGGGCCCCTCCGGTTCCTCCTCGACCAGGATCACCACGTTGTCGAGCATCGCCAGCAGCTCCTGCGGCACTTCGTCGAGCGCATCCGACACCGCCGCCTCGAAATCCTTCGCATTCATCTCCACTGCCACACGCCCACGATATGGCTTTGACGGGCCCGCCGCACAGGCCGGTAATCTGGTGACGTGATCGATCTGCGTGCACTGCGAGAGACCCCGGACATCTACCGCGACAGCCAGCGCAAACGCGGCGTCTCCCCCGACGCCGTCGACGCGCTCCTGTCCGCCGACTCCGAGCACCGCAGCGCCCTCCAGGCATTCGAGACGCTCCGCGCCGAGCAGAAGAGCCTCGGCAAGCAGATCGCGAAGGCCGAGCCCGACGAGAAGCGGGCGCTGCTGGACCGCACCAAGACCCTCGCCGAAGAGGTCAAATCCGCCGAACTGCGCGTGACCGCGACCGCCGCCGAATTCGACGCGGCCGGCAAGGCCCTGCCGAACCTGGTGGCCGACGCGGCCCCCGCCGGCGGCGAGGAGGACTACATCGTCCTGCGCGAGGTCGGCGAGAGGACCACCCCCGAGAACGTTCGCGACCACCTCGAACTGGGCACGAAACTGGGGCTGCTCGACACCGAACGCGGCGCGAAGACCTCCGGCGCGCGCTTCTACTACTTGACCGGCGACGGCGCGATGCTCCAGCTGGGCATGCTCAACCTGGCGATGCAGCAGGCCGTGGAGACCGGGTTCATGCCGATGATCCCGCCGGTGCTGGTGCGCCCCGAAGCGATGGAGGGCACCGGTTTCCTCGGCGAGCACGCCGACGAGATCTACTACCTCGAACGCGACGAGATGTACCTGGTGGGCACCTCCGAGGTGCCCTTGGCGGCCTACCACTCGGGCGAGAACCTCGGTGAACTGCCCGAACCGCGCCGCTATGCGGCCTGGTCCTCGTGCTTCCGCCGCGAGGCCGGTTCGTACGGCAAGGACACGCGGGGCATCATCCGCGTCCACCAGTTCGACAAGGTCGAGATGTTCGCGTTCTGCCGTCCCGAGGACGCCGAAGCCGAGCACGAGCGGCTCCTGGCCTACGAGGAGCAGATGCTCCAGAAGATGGAGCTGCCCTACCGGGTCATCGACGTCGCCGCCGGAGACCTGGGGACGTCGGCGGCCCGAAAGTTCGACTGCGAAGCCTGGGTGCCCAGCCAGGGACGCTACCGTGAACTGACCTCGACGTCGAACTGCACGACCTTCCAGGCGCGCCGCCTGAACGTCAAATACCGGGACGGGCAAGGGCGAAACGCCGTGGCCGCGACGCTGAACGGCACACTGGCCACGACCCGCTGGCTGGTGGCGATCCTCGAGAACCACCAGCGACCGGACGGCTCGGTGGCGGTGCCGAAGGCCCTCCAGCCGTACGTGGGCAAGGACGTCATCGAACCCGTGTAGACCAAGGACGTGCCCCGGCCCCCGTGCGAACCGCGCGGGAGCCGGAGCACGTCCTTCCGGCATCTCACCGGTCCGCGATCGACACGTTCACTCGCCGAGCTCCTCCTCGCACCAGGACTTGAGCACCGACGCATGGTTGACCTGCGGATCCTTCGCCGCGTAGAGCAGGGTCACCGAGCCGTTCCGGGCCGCCGCGACGATCGCCTCGGCGTGCTCGGGCCGTGAGTCCAGCTCGGCGCGGTAGCGGCCGGTGAACTCCTCGAACCGGTCGGCACTGTGACCGAACCAGATGCGCAGGTTCGGCGACGGCGCGGCATCGGGCACCCAGGACACGTCCTTCATGTCCTCCTTGCTGACCCCGCGGGGCCACAGCCGGTCTACCAGGAACACCGCGCCGCTCGGCGCGGAATCGCGTCGGTAGTCGTAAACGCGCTGAATCGTGATGTCGGACATAGGGGAACCGTAAGCCGCGTCCGTTCACGATGGGTAGTTTTGGTCTGATCTACGTCGATATGTGTTCAACCGCTCGCCCCCTGGCCGTTCACTTTCGGGAGGCTACGGTTGAAGGGTGTCAGAAAACGCCCCGCCACCGTTCAGCGATGCCCCGCCCAAACTCGTCGCCGTGGACCTCGACGGCACCGTGGTCGATTACCACCGCGGTCAGGCCACACGGCCGAGCCGAGCCGTGATCGACGCGATCCGCGCCGTCCGCGACGCCGGCGTGCCCGTGGCCGTCGTCACCGGTCGTGCCGTGTGGGGTGCCGTGCGCACCGCGGACGACCTGGGCTTGGACCTCGGTTTCGCCTCCTCTTCGCACGGCGCAGGTGAATACGATCTGGCGCTGCGCGAGATCTCCCACAGGGAGACCGTGGACGCGCGCGCGGCCGTCGAGCGGTTCCGCGATGCCGACGTCTCGGTCGAGTTCGCGGTCGAATGGGACCTCGAAGGCTGGTACCACACCAAAGGCTTCCGGAAGGACTTCCACGCCCGGTGGGCCGGCGAGATCACGCTCGACGAGCTCATGGACCGCCCCACCGGACGGCTGGTGGCCCGCGTGGACTCCGACAACCCGTACGGAGCCGCCTCGCGTTGCCCTCACGCCGTGCGCCTGGCCGCCGGTGCGGCGCTGGAGGCGACCGACTATCACGTCGAGGTCGGTTTCAACGGCTGGGTGGATGTCGGGCCGCCGGGAGTGAGCAAGGCATCGGGAGTCGCGCGCATCGCCGAATATTACGGCGTATCATCGGCCGACACCGTCGTGTTCGGAGACGCCCACAACGACCTGACGATGTTCGAATGGGCCGGGCATGCGGTGGCCATGGGACAGGCCGCCCCCGAGGTCCGGGCGGCCGCGGATGAAGTGGCCCCTTCCGTCTGGGATGACGGTGTCGCTCAAGTGCTGCGTCGGTGGTTCTGACTCCGGTCGAAACGGGTGGACCGTGGCGGTGGATCGAAGCTCGACAATCAAGGAGGACGTGTGATCAATTTGTCGGAGGCGCCCCGGCTCGTCGCCACGGATCTCGATGGCACACTCGTCCGCTCGGACGAGACGGTTTCTCCCAGGAGCATGGCCGCGCTCAAGCGCCTGGCCGCTTCGGGAGTCATCGTCGTCGGTGCCACCGGCCGTGGACCACGGCTGCTCGATCTGTGCCGCAACGACATCCCCTCAGCGGATTTCCTGGTCATGGCCCAGGGCGCTTTCGTCTACGAATGCCGTTACGACGATTCGATCGTCGAGCTCGCGAACCGTTCGATCGACGGCGAGCTCATTCACGAGACCTTGCGGCTCATCGAGAACGAGGTCGGGCCGCTGCGCGCGATCGCCGAGCCGGCAGAGGCCGACCTGCCGCTCTCGGGCGATGCGATGCCGAACTGGCCGTGGCCGGCCGTCACGCTCAAGGCCGTCCCGCGTGAAGAGGCGTTCGTCGGCCCGATGGTCAAAGGCTATTTCGTGTCCGAGACCATGGACGGCCGTGAGCTGCTCCTGGCCGCACAGGAGATCGTCGACGACGATAAGGTCACCGTCACCGAATCGGGCGTCGGGCTCCTCGAAGTGTGCCCGGTCGGTGTCAGCAAGGCCGCCGGGATTCAGGTCGTGCTCGACAAGTTCGGCATCGAGTGGGAGGACGTGCTCGTCTTCGGCGACGCCACCAACGATCTGCCGATGCTGCGCAGCGCGGGGCACGCCGTCGTGATGCCGCACGCCCACCCGTGGGTCAAGGAGGCCGCCGACGAGGTCACCCCGACCGGCAACGACGAGGACGCCGTGGCCCAGTACATCGAGGAAGTCCTCGACCTTCTCTGACCTGTGAGTTCGCCACTTTGTGCCGCATTTGCAACTGACGGTTACCATAGGAGCGTTCCCGTAGCCAGCTGCACCTGACTTCGTGTAGCGCCCCCTTTGGAGTGGCCCCTATGGCCGAAGACATCATCTACGACACAAGCTTCTTCGAGACGCTGAAAATCGCGGTGAGGGACTTTGAGAAGGCCCTTACCAAGCGTTGGCGAGAGGACGTGCGGGAGAAAATCCTCGATCTCAGCTACGAATTCCGCAGCGCGTACAGGCGCTCCTCCAGTCCGCATGAAGGCTCGACGTGGGCCTACTACACCACCGAGGCACGGCACCACTTCGTTAACGGCGGCTGCGCGTACATGGACTGGGTCGAAGGAGGCCAGAACGGCGATCTCGGCTCGGTCAGCTGTCCCGGTGACACCGGTGTCACCGAACCAACCGAGGTCATGGAGATGAACGGCAACGGCATGGTCACCCTCCCGCCCACGATCGAGTGCGGGATGGGAACGGTCTTCGAACGTGTCGAGTCATGGGCCGCGGGGGAAGGTGCGACCATCCTCTACGAGCTGCCGAGGTTCGACTCTCACGACCAGCGCAAGATCGAGAACGCCCAGAAAGCCGTCTTGAGAATCGGTGGCCACCTCGGTTTGCAGGCGTCTGGGGAGTCGGACGTGGAGGCCGAGTTCACGCCTTCCAGCAATGGCGACCTGCTGGAGGACATCGCTACGCTCGCAGGAAGCGGCACCGTTGGTCCCGTCTGGTTCGAGCACTGGACCGGTCTGTCCGCGGATGCGGCCAAGGACGGCTTCTTCGCCTCGATCAACCCGACCGTTACCAACCAGGCCGGGATAGCCGGTGGGATCTCGAATCTCTATGCGTCTCGGGGCACCATCATCCAGCAGGGGCGAGCCGGAAACCTGGATCTGCTGAACAAGGCCACCAAAGCGCTCGACGCGACTCAGGAGATAACGACAAGCCACAATGGTGTCTGGCAGACCTTCCAGGGAGTCGGCACGGCTTTGACGGCCGCTGGTATGGCCAGCGGCCCTCTCGCCGTCGGCGTAGGAGGGGCGGGCGTCGCTATGGTCGTCATCGGCATCGCCGGTGCCAACTTCCTACCGGAGAGCAAGTCGGTGGAGTACTCGCACGAAATCGAGGAGGTCATAGACAAGGTTTGGGATCTCATTGATGAGCACAAGTCCGACATCTGGTCCGTGGAGAACGACTACAACAATGGCGTTCATGCTCTCCGTAATGTGATTTTCGGGATCAACTCCTTCAACCTGGAGATGTACGACATCACCGAGAACAACCCCGAGGGCAACGTCAGCGGTGGTGGTGAACGTTTGTCCACTGGATACGGCG
>JAJYSW010000334.1 GCA_021793335.1 Actinomycetes bacterium | reverse complement strand
TCTGGTCGGTGCCCGGCGCACGGCCGAGCCCGAGGTCGATGCGGCCGGGATGCAACGTCGCCAGAGTCCCGAACTGTTCGGCGATGACCAGCGGGGAGTGGTTGGGCAGCATGATGCCGCCCGCGCCCAGCCTGATGCTCTCGGTGTGCGCGGCGACGTGAGCGATGACCACGCTGGTGGCCGAGGAGGCGATCGAGGAGAAGTTGTGGTGCTCGGCATACCAGACGCGGTGGTAGCCGGTTTCCTCGGCACGCTGTGCCAGCGCGACACTCGCCTCCAGGGCCTGCTTCGGTGTCTCACCCCGACCGATCACGGCGAGATCGAGGATGGAGTAGTTGACGGTCACGGGCCACACCTTTCGAGACGAACTCCCCGGAGCACTTGCTCCGCCCACTGTACCCACACCGGAACAGCTGCTCCCCTTTGTCGGGAAGACATACGATGACGTCATGACTCAGCAGCTCGGTACCCCGCGGCGTCGCGACGCCCTAAGCAACCGCGCGGCCATTCTGCGCGCCGCCGCCGCGGCGTTCTCCGAGCGCGGTCGAGCCGTCGACGTCCGGGAGATCGCGCGTTGCGCGGGCGTGGGCATGGGCACCCTCTACCGGCATTTCCCGTCGAAGGACGCCCTCATCGAGACCCTGCTCGCCGAGAGCTACGCCCGGTGGGTCGAGCAGGCACGCCGGTCCACCCGCGACCGCACCTCGGCGTGGGAGGCGCTGGAGAGCTTCATCACCGACGCGCTCACCTTCCAACGACGCGACCGCGCCGTGCTGGAGAACCTCGCGGCGGCCACCACCGACGCCGCCGGCCTGTCGGTGTGCCGACGGCTGCTACGACCGCTCGTCGAGGAGCTCGTCGCCGCCGCCCACGCCGAGCGGGCGCTGCGGCCGGGCGTTCGCGCCGACGACGTCCTCGCGGTGCTGGCCGCGCTCGGACGCCTCGTGGAGCTGGACGCCCCCGCCGACGCGGTGCACCGGTGCCTACGGATCGTCCTGTCGGGCCTGCGTAACGGCGACGGACTGGAGCCCTGACCCGCCTGCCACCGGGCCTTCCGCCCAAGCCTTCCGCCCGGTTCCTCTATCCAGCGGGAGGGCGGCCACGCCCCTAGACTCGACAGTGTCGGCACACTGTCACCCATGGACCAGGCAGGTGAGTAGCCATCTCCGGCCTCGTCGCCGCATACGGCCCCTTCGACCCGCTCGAAGGACTGCGCATGCTCGATCGGCTGGCCCACCGGGGCCCCGACGGGCAGGGCACTCGCGCTTTGGATCACGCCTGGCTCGGACATCGCAGGCTCGCCGTCGTCGATCTGGAGGGCGGGGCCCAGCCCCTGCGGGACCCGAACGGCCAGTACTGGCTCGTCGGCGACGGGGAGATCTACAACCACCAGCGACTCCGCCGCGAGCTGGAAGCGCGGGGTCACGTGTTCCGTACCCGCGCAGACCAGGAGAGCGCGCTGCACCTTTTGGAAGCCGAGGGGATGGACGCGCTGTCCCGGTTGTGGGGAACCTTCGCGTTCGCTGGCGCCACGGTCGACGGCCACTTCTTCACCGCCCGCGACACGATGGGACTGGCCCCCCTGTACTGGGCGAGGCAGGGCGACACCGTGGTGTTCAGCAGTGAGCTCAAGGCGTTCGACCCGCACCGACGGCCGGACGTCGAGCCCTTCCCCCCGGGCCACGTCTGGACCCCCCGCGACGGATTGACGGCGTTTCGGGCGTTTCCCGAGGTGGAACCCGTCGCGCCCACCGTGTCGAACAACGAGGACCCGGACCCGCCCGAGGCGGTGTTCGCGACCATCCGCGATCGGCTCATCCACGCGGTGGAGCGGTACGCGGAAGCGGATGTCCCAGTGGGTGCCCTGCTGTCGGGCGGGCTCGATTCCAGCATCGTCACCGCGATCGCGGCCCGGTACGCACGCAGGAAGGGACGTAAGTTCCGCACGTTCGCCGCCGGACTCGTCGACAGCGACGACGTGCTCGCCGCGCGCGAGGTCGCCGAGGCGCTGGATACCGAACACGCGGAACGCCTCTACACACATGACGAACTGATCGACTGGATGCCCGAGGTCATCAGGGTGATCGAATCGTTCGACCCCCAGTTGCTGCACAGTTCCGTGCCGAACCTATTGGTGTCCAAACGGGCGGCGCGCGACGTGAAGGTGGTGCTCGTGGGGGAGGGCGCCGACGAACTCTTCGCGGGCTACAGCCACTACGGCGAGATCAGCGGCGAGGCGGAGCTGCATGAGGCCCTGCTCTCGGCCATCCGCGAGCTGCACCTCGGTGGCCTGCAACGCGTCGACAGAGTGGCGGGCGCTACCGGGCTCGAACCCAGAACACCGTTCCTCGAGCTCGACGTGGTGGAGCTCGGCCTGAGTCTGCCCGCGCGCTGGAAGCTGTCCAGCGGTGACCGTCCGGAGAAGTGGCTGCTGCGCAAGGCGTTCGACGGCTGGTTACCCGACAGTGTGCTGTGGCGGCCGAAAGCCCAGTTCGGCCAGGGCACCGGTGCGCGGGACGTGCTGGGCGAGTACTACGCCTCGACGGTGTCGAAGGAAGAGTTCGAAGACGAACGCCACGCACTGGACCCGCCGCTGCACTCCCGTGAGGAACTCGCCTACTTCCGCATGTTCCAACGAGAGTTGACGGGCGTCGATCCACAGCGCCTGGTGGGTCGCTTCGAGGGCTGGTGACGAATCCGCCACCGATTCACGTCGAGTGGCCCGTCTCGTGTTGTGTGGGGCTGTCCAGCGGCAGTGACTTCGATCCCTGCTGGGTTTCGGCCACGCGGTGGTCGGCCTCGACTTCCTTCTTCGCCTCGTCGATGCTGCGACGGGCCTTACCGAGCTGTGTCTGGTCGGCCTCGTCGACCTCTTCCCGGTCCGGTCGACGTGTCTCATCCGCCATCGTGCACCTCCGGTGGGTCGTCTCGGCGCGGCCTACCCGGACCCGC
>JAJYSW010000052.1 GCA_021793335.1 Actinomycetes bacterium | reverse complement strand
CCGTTTGCAGGTCGGCGGTGCCCTCGGCACGGGTGAGGAACAACCCTGTTCGCAGCAGCAGGTCGCCCGCCGTCTCAGGTGGAGCCATGCGGTTTCGCCCTTCCGGTCCTCGACACTGCTCGCTCGTACGAGTCGACGGTGAATCGAACCAAAGACAACATCGTCAGGTTAGGGCTTTTTGTCCCGAAAAGGTGGGGCAATCGTCATGCTGATCGCGGGCCTTCCGTTCAAGGCCCGCCGGCGCAGCGGTTCGGGACGCCCGTCTTCGCCGGCGCAGCGACCGAACTTCCCGGAAGGCCGTTCAATGCGCGATTCCACCGAGACCTCGACGCCTGCGACCGAACACCCCGGAGCGGGCACCAACCTGGCTCTCGCGACGGCCGTATTCGCCCTCACGTTCTGGGTCTGGAACCTCATCGGACCGCTGTCGAAGACCTACTCCGAACGCCTCGGCCTCAGCCCCGCCCAGACGGCGATCCTGGTGGCCTTCCCCGTCCTGGTCGGCGCGGTGGGCCGCATCCCGGTCGGCATCCTCACCGACCGCTACGGCGGCCGACGCATGTTCGCCGCGATCTGCTTCGTCTCGGTCGTCCCCACCGCCCTCGTCGGACTCTCGGGCGATTCCTATGCGGCCCTGCTGGTCTCCGGTTTCCTCCTCGGCATCGCGGGGACCTCCTTCGCGATCGGCGTGCCGTTCGCCGGCGCCTGGTACCGCTCCGAGCGACGCGGATTCGCCACCGGCGTCTTCGGCGCGGGCATGGGCGGCACCGCACTGTCGGCGCTATTGACGCCGCCGCTGGTCGAACGGATCGGCCTGCTCCCGACCTACCTGGCCATGTGCGCCGCGCTGATCGCGGCGGGCGCGGTCTCGTGGCTCGCCATGCGCGACTCCCCGCAGTGGCGACCGAACCGCGAACCCGCCCTGCCGCGCTTCGCCACGGTCCTGAAACGCAAGGACGCCTGGCAGCTGTCCATGCTGTACGCCCTGGCGTTCGGCGGGTTCGTCGCCTTCGCCACCTACCTGCCGACGATGCTGACCGCCGCCTACGGCTTCGCGCAGACCGAGGCCGGCATGCGCGCCGCCGGGTTCTCCCTCGCCGCCGTGATCGCCAGGCCGATCGGCGGCGCACTATCCGACCGGATCGGCCCGGTGCGGGTCTGCCTGGCGTCGTTCTTCGGCTCGGCCGCCATGGCCGTCGTGCTGGCCTTCCAGCCGCCCGCCGAGCTCCCGGCGGGCGTGTCGTTCGTGCTCATGGCCACCGCGCTCGGTCTCGGTTCGGGCGGCGTGTTCGCGCTCGTCGCCAAACTCATCGAGCCCTCGCGGGTCGGCGCCGTCACCGGCGTCGTCGGCGCGGCCGGAGGGCTCGGCGGCTACTTCCCGCCCCTGGTGATGGGCATCGTGTTCCAGATCACCGGCGATTACGCGATCGGCCTGCTCCTCCTGGCCGCCGCGGCCCTCGGCGTCGGCCTGTTCACCGCCCGCGCCTTCAAGGCCGCGCCACGGAGCGGTTAGACGCCCATCACACGGAAACCGCTTGGCGGTCGGTCGGTGTCGGGGCATGCTGGTTCGAGGCTCGAACCGGCAGCCGAGCACCCGGAACCACCACCCGATTGGATCGCCGTGACCGATTCCGCCGTGCAGGCGCCCCGCTCGGCCCGCCTCGACCCGACGTTGGCCCACTGGCGCAACGCCGTGCTGGCGATCTTCGCCCTCGCGGGCTTCGTCTTCGCGAACTGGGCCGCACGCGTGCCCAACATCCGCGACGTCCTCGGAGCGACCACCCAGGAAATGGGCGTGCTCCTGTTCGGCATGGCGATCGGCGCGATCCTCGGCCTCATCGCCTCCAGCCATCTCATCGCCCACCTCGGCGCCACCGCCGCGATCGGCTGGTTCCTGACCGTGGCCGCCTTCGGCCTGATCGCCGCCGGGGCCATCGCCGCGGTCGCACCGCACTATTGGGCCCTGTTCGCCGCGCTCATGGTGCTCGGCGCGGGCAACTCCGTGCTCGATGTGGCCATGAACCTCTCCGGCGCGGCCAATGAGCGCAGGATCGGGCGCACCCTGATGCCGCTGTTCCACGCGGCGTTCAGCATCGGCACCATGCTCGGCGCCGGCATCGGGGCACTCACCGAGAAGCTCGGGGTGCCCGTCGGGATTCACCTGGTCACGACCGGTTCCATCGCGATCGCGGCGGGGCTGTACACCGTCCGGTTCCTCCAGCCGGCCGAGCAGCCGGGCACGGCCGCGGCCGAACCGGGGACCGAGCCGGGCTGGCGTTCGCGCCTCGCGCCCTGGAAAGACCCCCGCATCCTGCTCATCGGCCTGATCATCCTCGGCATGGCCTTCACCGAGGGCACGGCCAACGACTGGCTCGGCCTGGCGATGGTCGACGGCTACGGCTTCACCAACGCCGGAGGCGCTGCCACGTTCGCGGTGTTCGTCACGGCGATGACGGCCGGCCGCCTGTGCGGCGGCATGGCGCTCGACCGCTTCGGCCGGGTGCCGGTGCTGTCAGCCTCGGCGGCGATGGCGATCGCCGGGCTGCTGCTGGTGATCATCGGACCGGTCCCGGCCATGGCGATCATCGGCGTCGTCCTGTGGGGGCTCGGCGCGTCGCTCGGCTTCCCCGTCGGCATGTCGGCCGCCGCCGACGACCCGCGGCGGGCCACCGCCAACGTCGCGGCCGTGGCCACCATCGGCTACACGGCGTTCCTCATCGGGCCCCCGGTGCTGGGCCTGCTCGGCGACGCGGTGGGCCTGCGACACGCGTTCATCGTCGTCCTCGTGCTGGTCGTGGTCGCGATGTTCTGCTCGCCCTCGGCCCGCGAGCAGGGAAGCGCGGAGGACCGGGCCGCCGCCACGACGCCGTGACCGGAGCGTCGTGACCAGAGCGCCGTGACTAAGGCACCGTGATCGGCGGCCCCGAGGGGACCACCTTGCGGAACCGGGCGTGCACCACCGCGGGCGAGCTGACCAGTTCGGCGCATTCATAGCCCAGACCAGGGCCGATCCCGTCGAAGAGCCGTACCCCGCCGCCGAGCAGGATCGGCGCGATGGCCACGTGCAGCTCGTCGACCAGCCCGGCCCGCAGATACGCCTGGATCGTGGCGGGGCCGCCGCCGAGCCGCACGTCGGCGCCGTCGGCCGCGTCGAACGCCTGCTTCAGGGCCGATTCGATCCCGTCGGTCACGAAATGGAAGGTCGTGCCGCCCCGCATGGCGACCGACGGCCGCGCGTGGTGGGTGAGTACGAACACCGGGTGACGATAAGGCGGCTCCTCGCCCCACCAGCCGGTCCAGGACTCGTCCTCCCACGGGCCGCGCAGCGGCCCGAACATATTGCGCCCCATGATGGTGGCTCCGATACCCTCCTCGCCGCGACGCCAGAGCGCGTCGTCGAGGCCGTCCTCGCCGTCACTCCGGCCGAGCTGCTCGCGGCTGCCGCGGGTGCGCAGCGTCCACTGGTGCAGACGTTCACCGCCCACACCGAGCGGATGGTCGGGGCCCTGATCGGGTCCGGCGGCGTAACCGTCCAGGGCGATGGTCAGGTTGTGCACGCGAAGCTGGGGCATGGGTGGCATCCTTTCGATCCGTCACCGACCGCGTTACCCGTTCGACGCGCGTTCCACACCCGTCCCGGCGATTCGGCCGAACCCGATGGAACGCCCCGTCTCCGGCGGCATGGCAGTATTGCCGCGAGCGGCCTCGTTCGGCCATCCCCGCCGATCGGAGACCGGCCGCCCCCGACGCCCCGAAGCGTGCGCAGCCTTCGAGACCCACGAGGCGGCGCGCCCGGACGGGGCCCGACGCATCAGGAGCGCGCATGAACCTTCGGGAAGCGGCCACGGCCCTCGCACCCGAGCTGATCGCGTTGCGGCGTGAGCTGCACCGCGTCCCCGAGATCGGGCTGGACCTGCCGAAGACCCAGGCCGCCGTCCTGGCCGCACTCGCGGGGCTGCCGCTGGAGATCAGTACCGGCGAGCGCCTCTCCTCGGTCACGGCCGTCCTGCGCGGCGGCGGACCGGGGCCGGTGGTGCTGCTGCGCGGCGACATGGACGCCCTGCCCGTCACCGAGGAGTCCGACGCGGACTACCGCTCGACCCACGAGGGCGTCATGCACGCCTGCGGCCACGATCTGCACACCGCCGGGCTCGTCGGCGCCGCCCGGCTGCTGAGTGAGCGCCGCGAGGAGCTGAACGGCGATGTCGTCTTCATGTTCCAACCCGGCGAAGAGGGCTTCGACGGGGCCGCCCACATGATCGACGAGGGCGTCCTGGAGGCCGCCGGGCGGCCCGCCGACGCCGCCTACGGCCTCCACGTCATCTCCGACACGGTGCCGCGCGGCGTCTTCACCACCAGGCCGGGCCCGATGATGGCCGCCTCCGGCGGGCTGTACGTGCGCGTCATCGGCTCCGGCGGGCACGGCTCGCGCCCGCACCGGACGCTCGACCCGGTCCCGGCCGCCTGCGCGATGGTGACCGCGCTCCAGACGATGGTCACGCGCCGGTTCAGCGTCTTCGAGCCGGTGGTCGTCACCGTCGGCAGCTTCCACGCGGGCACCAAGCGCAATATCATTCCCGACCAAGCGATCTTCGAGGCGACCGTGCGCACCTTCTCCGAGGAGGCCGCGGCCCGGGTCGCCGAGGAATCGGTGCGGCTGTGCGAGGCGATCGCCGCCGCCCACGGGCTGGAGGCCGAGGTCCGCTACGAGGCCGAGTACCCGGCCACGGTCAACTGGGCCGAGGAGGCGCGCTTCGTCGCCGAGACGGTGCGGGACCTGTTCGGCGCGGAGCGCTACGCGGAGATGGCCGAGCCGATGATGGGATCCGAAGACTTCTCTCGCGTGCTACAGGCCACCCCGGGCAGTTATATGTTCCTCGGCGCCTGCATGGGCGGCGATCCCGAGCTCGCCGCGGCGAACCACTCGCCGAGGGCCGCCTTCGACGACGGCGTGCTCGCCGACGGTGCAGCTCTGCTCGCCGAGCTCGCGATCCGCCGAATGCGGCGTGAGGTCGAATGACGCGCCGACGCTCGGACGGCGGCGCCCTCCACGCACATGGTCGCGGCGACCGCGCCGCGTCTCAGCGAGTGGGCTCGCGTGCGGTGACCGTGCTCCGGAAACTCCGGTGAATCGCCTGGAGCGGGTAATGGCTGGAATCGATCCTTATGGCCGTTTCCATGACCCTCGTGCTGATATGGGGGTTTCCCGACGGCAGGACATTCCTTGATTCAGAGGGAAGTTGGTAGAGGGAGCCCGGAGCCTGGTTCGAAGATCAGGGCTCCGGAGCGATGCTGATTCCCGTCATCGTCGGTCGTCGGCGTCGGTCGCACAAGAGGCAGGCGGTGTTACCACGCCTGCGAGGACGGCTGTGTGCAAGTTCTTCTCGGCTACGGGCACTGTGTGTGGGCCACCCGGAGCGGGTGGAGCCGGTACAGGTGCTTTCCCCGTGGCGTCGCCGCTGAGGCGAACTGAGAGCGGGTCTCCCTTGGACGCGCACGACTCACGACGTGCACACACTCTCACTGAGAACTTGCTTCCATTACGAGAGAAGCCCCTCTGACGGGCGACGCACGGGCCATTAACCCGGTCCCTACTTCATACCCCGCCCAGGGCTCAGGCGGTTCGCACACTAGATCTTCAGGGTGTGTATGCTGGCACCTATCATCTTTGTCTAAGCAACTACAGATGATACGGGACCCCGAGGGTTGATCGCCCTCGGGGTTCTTTCATGCCTGCACGCAGGGAAAACATCACCCGGTCGGATAGTCGGGGCTTGCTGGAAGCCGCTGAACGTGTGGCCGCCCAGGGAGATTCACAGCTTCCGACGCGGGCTTGGGTTGCGTCGGTGCAGGCAGAAGTCGCAGCTGCCCAAGGGGACGCCTCAGAGGCCGAACGAGCCCTGGACCAGGCGAGAACAGTACTGGAGTTGAGCGCCCCCGGTGGGTGGCTCAGGTTCACGGGCGACCGACTTCCCGAGCAGCGGGCCTCGGCCTATATCACGCTGGGCAGATACGACCAGGCGGAGGCCGAGTTGGATATTGCCCTCAGGGCATCGGTCTCGCCTAGACGATCAGCCGCCATACTCACAGACCGAACCAGGCTGGCAGTGCATCGGCGGGACTATGAAGCCGCCGCAGGCCACATTCAAGTGGCTCTTGAGTTGGTGACCCTTACACGGTCAAGTATGTCCTCGGGAAGCTCAGTCGGCTTGAGACCGATCTGCGGCAGTCCGGAGCTACCGGACTGGCCGAAACACTCAGTGAGATGACGAAAGGGCAAGCATGACGGTTGAAGGTCGTAGGTTTCGTGAAGCTTGGATCGCCGGAGTGCGGAAGCACTTCCCCGGTGAACCGAAGCCAGGGTACGTTGCGCCGTGGGAGGACATGGGGACTTGGGAGCGAGAAGCGGCAACAGCCGTGTACCGGCAGGTAGCCGACTTCGTCAAAGCCGCTGGCGGCGCGACCGCCAAGCTCGGCGGCGAGCAGCGCGGGCGCTTCGTATCGATTGCTTGGAACGGGCAGGTCTTCAAGCACTTCGAGGACCCCAAGCCGTCATACACGGCTGAGTGGCCCGACCTGCCCGAATGGCAGAAGCTCACAGATATCGACATCTTCTCCGCTATTGAGGCGGAAGAACTGTAATACCTCCAAATCTCCTACCTCACCAATAGAGCGGGTATGGCACAAGCCGCTCATCGAGCCTGGTTTCGATGAGTTTCACTCAGAATCAATGCGAAAGTGACTGGTCGGCGTTGGCGGTGGCTTAACACGGTCGAGTTCCGTAGTCTTGAGGCTGAGTAAGAGAGGTGGCGAGCTATGACGGCTAAGGAGTTGCTTCACCGCCTGGTGGAGGATCTGGGCGAGCCCCAGGCCGCTGAGGCGCTGACATGGATGCGTGCGCGCTACGCCCTCCCCGAGCCGGTCGACGGCCAGACGGAGCTTCCCGAATGGGTCGGCATGTTCTCCTCCGGCCGTGGTGATCTGGCCGAGCGGCACGAGGAGATCCTGCGCGATGAGGACGCGGCTTGATCGTCGTCGATACCGGGCCGATCCTGGCCCTGATGGACGTCGATGACGCTCATCATGCGCGGTGCGTCGAATGGTTCCGATCCGTACGTGGCCGCTGCTGGTGCCCGCCCCGGTACTGACCGAGGTGTGCTGGCTGCTCGACCGCAACCGAGGATCGAAGGCTGAGGCCGCATTTCTGCGTTCTCTCGCCGAGCCTCGTGGGCCGATCACTCTCACGCCGACGAGCGACCGCGAGCTGATCCGCATCGCAGACTTGGTAGAGCAGTACGCCGACCTGCCGCTCGGTGCAGTAGACGCCTCCGTCATCGCTTTGGCCGAACGCCTCGGCGTCACCGAGGTCGCCACGATCGATCACCGGCACTTCACCATCGTCCGACCGTGCCACGTTAAGGCGTTCACGCTGGTGCCCTGAACTGGTCGCGGTCAATTTGCGATCAGCCGACTCGCCCAAGGCCCGCTTCGGGTGCAGAGTGCAGCGATCAGAGCGGATCTTGTCCGGAGCGACCTGCGTTATCGTCACCGGACCAAGCGTGGTGCCGATTGCAGGGTGTGGACTCGCCGTCCACGGTGCCGAGCGTGAGACCGAACCCGCAGGGCGGCGTTGACCGCTACGCGAAACCCCCGGCATCGCTGCTTGCGGTCCGGGGAGGTGATCTTCTCTGCCCCATGGGTTCGCCCGCGATCTCGCTGTCGTCTCCCCGCGCCATGAGCGGGGAGTGCGGGATTCCTCGCCGTGGAGGCGATCAAGGACTGATGCTCCGGCGGCTTCCCGTCTCAGCGAGTGGACTCGCGCGCGACGATCGTGAACGGCGCGGTGTGCTCGGTCGCCGCGCGCTCCGGGTCGTCGATGCGGGCGGCGACCAGCTCGATCGCCTTGGCCGCCATCCAGCGGTGATCGGGCGAGACGGTGGACAGGGAGGGGACCATGAGCGCGGCCTCGGGAATGTCGTCGAAGCCGATGAGCCGCACGTCCTCGGGGACGCGGACGCCCCGGTCGGCGAAGCCGCGCAGCAGCCCCTGGGCGACGCCGTCGGTCACGGCCACCACGCCGTCGACCTCGCGGCCCGAATCGACCAGGCGGTGGGCCGCCCGCCGCCCGCCCTCGGCGGTCATCGCGTCGAGCGGTTCCAGCAGCGCCGCGTCCGCCGCCATCCCGCGCTCCAGGAGCGCCGCGAGGTAGCCGTGGTGGCGGCGGGTCACGACGTTGACGTCCTCGCCCCGCACGGCGCCGGTGACGATCGCGATCCGTCGGCACCCCCGGTCGATCAGGTGCTCGGTGGCGGCCTTCGTGCCCTCCTCGTTCGGCATCGCGACGTGGTCGAAGCTCGCCGCGAAGTCCCGCTCGCCGAGCATGACCATCGGGATGCCGCCGCCGACCAGGCGCTGGTCCTGCGGGTCGAGCCCGGAGGCCGACAGGATCAGCCCGTCGAACTGGAGCTTATGCGATTGGGCGATGGCCTCGAACTCGCCTTCGGCGGCGGCCCCGGTCTGCTCGATCGCGATGTGGAAGCCGCGCCGGGCGGCCTCCTCGATGACGTGCTCGGCGAGGAGCCCGAAGTAGGAGCTGTTGACGTGCGGCACGGCCAGCCCGAGCACGCCGGTCCGCCCGGAGCGCAGCGTCCGGGCGGAGACGTTGAGACGGTAGCCGGATTCGCGCACGACCTCCAGGACACGGCGGCGCACGGGCTCAGAGACGCCCGGCCGGTTGTTGACGACGTTCGAGACGGTCATCTTCGAGACCCCGGCCAGGCGCGCGACGTCGCCCATGGTCACCGTGCCCTGTGCGGCGGTCATGCGAGGCGTCCCTCCACGGTGACGAAGGAGTGGGCCGGGAGGCGGACGCGCAGGCCCTTGCCGGTGGCGGTGACGCCGTCGTGTTCGCGCGGCGCTACGGCCTCCGGCGTCTCGGGCGTGTTGTGCGCCTGGGGCGCCTCGGCGGTGAGGATCTGTGAAGTCACCTCGCCTACGGTACCGCCGCGCAGGTCGAGCTCGACGTCGACGCTCTTTTCGACATCCAGGTTGGACAGCGATACGAGCAGGCGGCCGTTCTTGCGGGAGGCAGAGACCGAGACCGTCGACAGCTCCCCGCCGTCGACCTCGCGGCTCGGCAGGCCCTCCGGCGTGTCGACGCGCAGTCCGGCGGCGTCCTGGTGGCCCCGGTTCATCGCGAACACGTGATAGGTCGGGGTCGTGACCATGGCCCCGGTGTCGGGGTCGGTCAGGATCATCGACTGGAGCACGTTGACCGTCTGCGCGATGTTCGCCATGTGGAGGCGGTCGGCGTGCCGGTGGAACGCATCGAAGTGGACGCCGGCCACGAGTGCGTCGCGCATCGTGTTCTGCTGGTACAGGAAACCGGGATTGGTGCCGGGCTCGACGTTCCACCAGGTGCCCCACTCGTCGAGGACGATGCCGATCTCCTTGCGCGGATCGTACAGGTCCATGACGTTGGCGTGGCCGGTGAGCAGCTCATCGATCCGGGCGGCCTTCGCGAGGGTCGTGTAGTACTGGTCCGTGTCGAACACCGTCGCCGCCCCCTTGTCCTCCCAGGTTCCGGCGAAGGTGTAGTAGTGCACCGAGATCGCCTGGTACAGCGGGCGCTCGACGCGCTGGCAGCCGAGGTGGGACAGCTGCTTCATGAGCGCCTCGGTCCAGTGGTAGTCGAAGTCGGAGGCTCCGGCGGCGATGCGGTAGAGCTTGTTGTCGCCGTGGTCGCGGCAGTAGGTGGCGTAGCGGCGGGCCTCGTTCGCGTAGTGCTCGGCGGTCATGTTGCCGCCGCATCCCCACGTCTCGTTGCCGAGGCCCCAGTACTTGACCTTCCATGGTTCCTCGCGCCCGTTGGCCTTGCGCAGGCGGACCATCGGCGAATCGCCGCCGCGGGTGAGGTATTCGACCCAGTCGCTCATCTCCGCGACGGTGCCCGAGCCGACGTTGCCCGAGATGTACGGCTCGGTGCCGAGCAGTTCGCACAGGGCCATGAACTCGTGGGTGCCGAAGTGGTTGTTCTCCTCGACGTTGCCCCAGTGCGTGTTGACCATGACGGGCCGGTCCTCCTTGGGGCCGATGCCGTCCTTCCAGTGGTACTCGTCGGCGAAGCAGCCGCCCGGCCAGCGCAGGTTCGGGATGTCCAGTGCGCGCAGTGCCTCGACCACGTCGAGGCGGATGCCGCCCTCGTTGGGGATGTCGGAGTCCTCTCCGACGTAGAACCCGCCGTAGATGCATCGTCCGAGGTGCTCGGCGAAGTGGCCGTACACGTGCCGGCTGATCCGGGGGCCTTCGAGGTCTACGTTGATGACCGCCGGTACGACGTTGTCAGTCATGGGTGCGTCCTTCGTGCGGAGGTGTGCGTCGATGCTGGTTCAAGCGGCATCTTTATCGATACAGCTGCGGATACTTTACCGTTACAGTCGTGCTTGTCAAGCGGGCTCGCCACCTGATGGAACCCCTGCTCGCAACGCCGCGAACGGCTCGGTGAGGTGCGATGCGGCCAGAGCGTCCCCGAGCTGGGCGAGGCGGCGCAGCAGCGCCAGACGGCTCGCTCGGGCTTCTCCTCGGTCGGCCTCCGGGCCGCTCCCGAGGCCGGGTGCGCCGGACCCCCATAAAGCGGATGCGGGCGATGCCGCCGATATGCCAGGATCGTGCCACCCTTTCGGAACGGAGCCGGTGCGATGGCAGAGCTGAAGACGATGACCCTGTGGCGTCCCTGCGGGCCGGCCGAGCTGGATCTGGTCCGCGCATCCGGGTGGACGGCCTGGCCGCCGCGCCTTCCCGATCAGCCGATCTTCTACCCGGTGCTCAACGAGGACTACGCGACCAGGATCACTCGCGAGTGGAACGCGCCTCGCGACGGGGTCGGCTACGTGACCCGTTTCGAAGTCGACCGGGCCTTCGCCGATCGCTATCCGGTGCGACGGGCCGGAGGCAGTACGATCCTCGAACTGTGGGTCCCCGCCGGCGAACTGGAGGAGTTCAATCGCCACATCGTCGGCCCGATCCGAGTGGTGGGGGAATACCGTGCCGCCGAAGCGGAGCACTGACCGAGCACCCGCCCATCGGTCTGCGCACCGTGAATGGAGCACCATGGACAGGCCACCGTGGACAGGGTGCCATGGACAGGCCACCGTGGACAGGGTGCCATGGGCAGGTCATCATGGACAGAGCCGGGACCTGCTCGCCCCCGAGCCATGACAGCGGGATCGACGGGCGCTCCCTTTGCGGACCTCGGGGCGCGGGGCGGATACCGCGGACGAGCACGGCGGTCCCGCGCCTCAGGGACGCCCCGGCCAATACGATGCGGTCATGAACCGCGTCGAATTCATCGTGGTGGACGGCGAGGAGCCGCACCTGGAGATCGAGGTCGACGGCGTGCCGCTCAAGGAGCGCGCCCGGCGAGCCGAGCGCGGATCGGCCCGGGCCGAGCGGCAGGAGCGCCTCGCCGGAGCCTACGGCGGCCTCACGCACCTGGACGCCGTCCTCTGGCCGAGCCGGCACTTCCTCGGATCGCCGGTGCTCTCGGCGAGCGGCGACGGCGACACGGTGCTACTCGGCTGCGATTGCGGCGACTGGGGATGCTGGCCCCTGTCCGCCGAGGTCCGCGTCTTGACCGGGACGGTGATCTGGCGAGCGTTCAGGAACGGGCATCGGCCCTCCTGGGATCTGAGCGGCCTCGGACTGTTCGAATTCGATCGCGATCAGTACGAGTCGGCGCTGCGAGCCGCGCAGCGGCCCTTACCCCGGGAACGGGTTCGGCCCCCGGGGCCGGGCCTGCTCGCGCCTCTGCCGAGCGGCGCGAATCCGTCCAGTCCGACACGGGCGGGGCGTCTCGTTCCGTGACCTTCGATACCCCCGGTGGGGCCCCGCGAGTCTCGGCGGGGTGTGCGGCGGGACTCCGGGCCAGGTGTTCGAAGTCCCGCCGCGGGCCGCTCGTCTACCCCACTTCGCCGAGCGACCTCTTGTGATGGAGGCACTGTCTCTTGTCGAGCAGCGACTTTCTTCATAGCCGGTCCATCACCGAGTGGCATGGAGGTACCGTACAAGGCGCATTCCTCCCGTGAAGTCAAGAACCCGACAGGTGCAGATATTGCGATTCCAGCATGCGATGGCCTCCAAGCCCACTGGGTACACCGCTCCGATTGCGTCTGTTGAGGATTGACTCTCGTCATGAGTCCTGGACGCTCCGAATCGTCTTGCCGACAATTCGATGTGCGCGCGGCGTCGCGTCGCCGTGAGGCGCGCGGCCGCGCGCCTCACCCGGCCCGGATCGGCCTTGACGAGGCCGCCCCGGCCGCCCGTCGCGAGCCGTTTGCGCCGCAAATGGACTGGTAGGGTGGCCTGAGCAGCGGACACGACCGAAGGGCGACATGAGCGGGCACGAGTACGCCATCAGCGACGATCCTGAGCGCCTCGACCTCGACTGGATTCACCGGGTGCTCTCGACCGACACCTACTGGGCCGAAGGACGCTCGCGAGAGCGGACCGAACGAGCGGTCGCGAACTCCCGCTGCTACGGCCTCTACCACCCCTCGGGGCTCCAGGTGGGCTTCGCGAGAGTCGTGACCGACCTGGTCTCCTTCGCCTGGCTCGGCGATGTCTACATCGATCGTGACGTGCGCGGCAAAGGGCTCGGCAAACGACTGGTGGGACACATCCTCGACGATCTCGACCGAGCGGGGCTGCGCCGGATTCTCCTGGCCACTCAAGGCGCCGAAGAACTCTACCGGCGCTTCGGCTTCACCGAGATCGACGGCGATCCCTCCACGTGGATGACGAAGCGTTGGTCCGAGCGCACATAGGCCCCGATTCGAGGACGGCCGGCGAACCGACGCGTTAGGCTGGTGCGTTCCCGAATTCGAGCGAGGAGCGCTGTGTCCCAGAAACCAGACTCGGTCGACGCCCAGCACCCACAGGATGTCGACACGTCCCACGCCGTCCCCACCCCGAACCCGTCCAACACCCCCGAGCAGGAGATCACGATCGAGCAGGCGTTCGTCGACCGCGTCTACGAACGCGTCGACGTGCTGCGCGCCGACGCCGAAGGCCACCGCGACGCCGGCTTCGCGCACCGCGACGCGACCGTGCCCGGCGCGCAGTTCGAGCGCGACGTGTTCGTCTACCGTGCCGCCCGCCGCATCGCCGACCTCGACTCGCAGCACGAAGGGCTCGTGTTCGGCCGCCTCGACTTCGACAACGGCGGCGTCCGCCACGTCGGCCGCCTCGGCGTCCGCGACGCCGAGTACCGGACCCTCCTGGTCGACTGGCGCGCCCCCGCCGCCGCCCCGTTCTACCGCGCCACCGCAGTCGACCGCCAGGACGTCGCCCGCCGCCGCGTCATCCGCTCCTTCGGGCGGAAGGTCGAGGAGATCAGCGACGATCTGCTCAACGAGGAGGCCGCCGACAGCCTGCCCGTCATCGGCGACGGCGCGCTCATGGCCGCACTGGGCCGCAAGCGCACCGGACGCATGAGAGACATCGTCGCCACGATCCAGTCCGAACAGGACGCCGCGATCCGCGCTCCCGGGCGCGGCGCGACGCTCATCACCGGAGGCCCCGGCACCGGCAAGACCGTCGTCGCCCTGCACCGCGCCGCATTCCTGCTCTACCAGGACCGCAACCGCTACGAGGCCGCGGGAATCCTCGTCGTGGGCCCCTCCGCGGTGTTCATGAAGTACATCGGCCGCGTGCTGCCGAGCCTCGGCGAGGAGACCGCGGCCCTGTACTCCCTCGGGGAGCTGTACGCCGGCGTCGAGGCCACCCGGCAGGACCGGCCCAAGGTCGCCGCGGTCAAGGGCGGCACCGTGATGCTGCCGATCCTCAGACGCCTGGTCCGCCAGACCCCGCCCGGCGCGCCTTCGGAACTGCGCATCACGTACCGCGGCGAGGTGTTCAGCCTCGACGCCGCCGAGCTGGGGGCCGCCCGCGCCCGCGTCTTCGAGAAGGAGCAGCGTCCGAACCTGGCGAAGACCGAGGCCGGCCGGGCGCTCCTGGTCGCCCTGTGGCGCAAGGTCAAACCGGTGATGCCCGACGCCGAGCCCGCGAAGTTCTCACGCGATGTCGGCTCCCGGAACGAGTTCCTCACCTTCCTCGACCGCTGGTGGCCCGATCTCGACCCGACCGCAGTCCTCGCCTGGGCCGGTGAGACCCGTCGACTCGCCTCGGCCGCCGAAGGCCATTTGAAGCGCGCCTCGATCGACGCCGTCGCCGCCTCGCTCCGGGAGGCGGAGTTCTCGGTCCAGGACGTGGCCCTGCTCGACGAGCTGCGCCTGCTGCTCGGCATCAAACCCGAGCCGCGGGACCGCGGCCGCATCCGCTCCTGGAGCGGCGTCGAGGAGGTCTCGACGGCCCAGGACCGCTATTACGACCGGGGCGAGCGCCAGGCCCGCGACGCCTTCTACGAGGATTACGCCCACGTCATCGTCGATGAGGCGCAGGACCTTTCGCCCATGCAGTGGCGGATGCTCGGACGTCGCGGCGGCGCCGCCGGGTGGACGATCGTCGGCGACGAGGCCCAGTCGAGTTGGCCGCGCCCGAAGGAGAGCGCGGACGCCAGACGCCGGGCCGTGCCGAGGGGCAGACTCCACGAATTCCATCTGACGAAGAACTACCGCAACTCCAAAGAGGTCTTCGACTATGCCGCCGAGTGGGCGACGCCGAGGCTGAAGAGCATCGATCTGCCCGAGGCGGTCCGCGAGACCGGCGTGGACGTCGAAGAGCGGTCGGTCACGGCCGATGTGCTCCTGCCCGAGATCGCCGGGGCGGTCGCCGAGGCGCTCGACGCGGTCGAGGGGACGGTGGGCATCATCGCTCCGTACACCCGCCACGGCGAGCTGGCGGCCGCCGTCCACGACGACCGGGTGACGCTCGTCGGCCCGCTCGAATCCAAGGGGCTGGAATGGGACGCGGTCATCGCCGTCGACCTGGACGGCATCGCCGCCGAGCACGGCCCGGGCGTGGCCTACGTGGTCCTGACCAGAGCCACGCAGCGTCTGGCGAGAATCGACGTCACCTGACCTCCTCGTCCGCCGCCCGGCGGCGGGCTCGCGGCCGCGACAGTGCCGGCAGCACGAGGAGGCCGACCACCGGCGCGGCGGCCTGAAGCCACGCGAGGTCCGGCTTCGCGGTGTCGCCGAGCGGATGCCACTGCGACTCGCCGCCGATGAGCGGCAGGAAGCGCGTCCAACCGGAGGCGGCGTACTTCGCGACCCGGTCGCCGGGCTCGATCACGCCGCCGCCGACGACCGGGTGCACGGAGCCCGGGAGCGGCTCCTCGGACCGGTAGGCCGCCAATGTGCACCGCCGGACCAGTCCGAACCCGGACACCGGGCGCTCGCATTCGCGGATCTCGACCACGGTCACGGCAGGCAGGACCGGTTCGCCCATCGGAGCGCCGAACGCGACCTGTGCCGCGTGGGCGGAAGCGAAGAGCGCGTACATCAAAAGGGCGAAGGCGAGGGCCGAGCGCCATGGTCCGAGCCGCCGCCGGGGTCTCGGAGCCGCCCCCTCCGGTCGGGAACCGGCATTCGAGTAAGTCAGGAGCCGCGGGCACGACCAGGCCACCCCGGTGACGAGCAGCGCGAACGCCAGGACCGCCCCGATGCCGACCAGGTTCGCCGAGAGCGTCACGGGCGCGCCCTCATTCCTCGGAGGCCGCGCCGAATCCCGGGTTTCGCAGGCAGCCGAGGACGATCAGGAACTGCGCGGCCCCGTAGGCGGCCATGACCGCCTGGCCGCGCAGCGGGAAGTCGATACCGGCGACGCCCATGCCGAGCATCAGGTCCGAGACGACGAACAGCGCGCCGCCCAAGGCCGCCCAGCGGCCCACGCCCGCGGCGAGCGCGCCCATCGCCGCCAGCAGCAGGCCGTAGACCGCGACCGGCGCCGCCAGCGAGTCGAGACGCGGCCACAGCGCGGCAACGGCTCCCGCCCACAAGACCGAGTACGCCGCCGGTGCGGCCCACCGGCGTCGCAGGCGCCGCAGCGCGCCGAGCCGAGCGAAGACCCTCAGGTAGCCCAGCTGCATCGCACCGAACAGGGCCATGCCGGTCAGGAACGCGGGCGTCCCCTCGACCAGCAGCGCGATATCGGCCGCCCACGCGAGCAGCAGTGCGATGCCGAGTGGACGCGCGAGGCTCCGCCCCGGCGGCGCCGAGGCCCCCAGGTATCCGAGGAGCAGGAGCATGAGCGCGGGTTTGGCGACCCAACGGGCCTCATCGATACCGAACGTGATCGCGGCGAGATCGGTGAGGAGCGCGGCCGCGAACCCGGCCGCCCAGGCGCGGGC